>CAYIGN010000018.1:0-13767 GCA_964363055.1 uncultured Candidatus Saccharibacteria bacterium | reverse complement strand
GCGGATGAGCAGAAATCCGCCGATTGCAGCCCAAATGCATTTTTGAGATGGGTTCCAATCAGATTTTAAACTCAATCACGTCGTCGTCTTGGACGATATATTCTTTTCCTTCGGTGCGAAGGAGGCCTTCCTCGCGGGCTTTTGCCCATGAGCCCGCGTCCAGCAGTTTCTGCCAGTTGATGACGTCCGCGCGGATGAATTTTTCTTCAAAGTCGGAGTGGATCGCGCGGCCTGCGCGGGGCGCTGTAGATCCTGCCGGAATAGTCCACGCCCGTGTCTCGTCCTCGCCGGTGGTGAAAAATGTGATTAGGCCGAGGGTTGAGTAGCCAACACGAATAAATTGCGCAAGGCCGCTCTCACCAACCCCCAGTGTCCGTAAATATTCATCCCGCTCCGCGTCCGACAATTCTAAAAGTTCCGACTCCACTTTGGCGGAAATTACGACATACGGCGAGGGGCCGATCCTATCCTGCAACGATTTATCCGGCCGCCAGCCATTTTGGATCTGCGTCTCTGAGGAGTTGAATACATAAATAAAGGGTTTCTGGGTGAGCAGCCCGAGGCCGCTTAACATTCCAATCCCGCGCGCGGGGTCGGAATGTTGTACCTGGCCTGATTTGAGTTCCTGTTCGATTTTTTGCATCCGGTCCAGTTCCTCTCGCGTCCCTTTCTTCCCCGTCTTGATTTCCTTCTCAAGCGTTTCGGAGTGCTTGGAAATTGTTTCCAAATCCTTCAGAATCAATTCGTACTCCAACACTTCAATGTCGGATAGGGGATTGGGCGCGCCAGAGACATGAGTTATTTCCGGATCTTGAAATATGCGCACGACCTCGACAATTGCGTCAACCTCGCGGATGTGGGACAAGAATTTATTGCCCAGTCCCTCGCCCTCGGCCGCTCCCTTGACCAAGCCGGCGATATCCACGAACTCCACGACTGCGGGAATCATCTTGCGCGAGCGCGACGCTGCCGCAAGACGCTCCAGGCGCTCGTCCGGCACCGCGACTACGCCGATATTGGGCTCAATCGTGCAAAAGGGGTAATTCGAAATATCAACCTTTTGCTTGGTAAGGGCGTTGAAAAGAGTGGATTTCCCCACGTTGGGGAGGCCGACTATGCCTATTTTGAGCGGCATAATCAGTAATGGTATACTGAAAAAAGAGGCGTATCAATGGAACTTTTCTGTTATGAAAATCTCTAATGTCAAAAGAGGTCTGCAGAGAATCAAAGCAAAGGGCCTTATCGTCTTTGATTTTGATGGTACTCTGACGCTGACCAAGTCCCCGATGGATCCGCAGATGGCCGCATTGGTAAGACAACTACTCTCCGTCAAAAAAGTCGCTGTCATCGGCGGAGGCAAGTACGGCCTTTTCCAGACATTATTTTTGCAGCGGCTTAAAGCCCCCCGAAGATTGCTCAAGAATCTGTATCTTTTTCCCACCACCGGAACTTCCTTCTACGCGTACAAGTCCGGCTGGAAGAAGATATATGCATTGCGTCTCTCTAAAGCCCAGAGGAGGAGAATTAAAAAAGCTTTCGGCGATGCGTTTCAGAGGATTGGTTATAGAAGTCCTCAAAAGGTCTACGGCAAAGTGATTGAAGACCGCGGCACTCAGATTACCTTCTCAGCGCTTGGTCAGGATGTCGTGGCTGTGCTCGGTGAAAAGCGCGGGGTTGCCTTGAAAGAAAGATGGCTGCGTGAGAATCGCGATCTAAAAATGCTGATCGCGAGAACGCTTGCCGATCTCCTGCCGGAATTTGAAGTGCGCGCCGCCGGATTCACTTCCATTGATGTCACAAAGAAGGGTATTGATAAGGGCTACGGGTTGAAACAAATCGAGAAATATGCGGATGAGCCGATTAAAAATATGCTCTTTGTGGGCGATGCAATTTTCCCGGGGGGCAATGATTATGGGATTGTCAAAACCGGAGTTGACTATATCCCCGTTACCGGACCGATTCAAACCAAAACTATCATCCGTACTCTGCTGAAAAACGCGGATCTATAGAGCCCACCCGATTTTGCGGGCGCAGTTTTTCCAATGATCCAGATGGCCGTTGGCAATCATCTGCGCGGCAAGGTCAATCTGATGATGTGGACTTTCGATGTCAGTACCAAGGGTACCGTATTTCTTGGTGAAGTGAGCAAAGGTTTGCATTTTGAACTGTAGCAGTCCGAATGAGGTGCCATTATCGCCCTGGGCATGCGTTTTCCATTGCGACTCGCACACTATTAGCCGCTGGAATTTCAGCGGGTCAATGGCGGCATTTTGAGCGGCTGCGGCGGCATAATCCTCAATGGTCAAAAACGGGGTCCTGGGCGCTGCAAGGACCGGCAGGGTGAAGTCCGGCGGTTGTACTTCCGCGACTGGATTTTGCGATACTTGAGCCCCATTGGAGATATGATTTCTAACCGGGTTCGTCAAATTCGGGTCGCCCCAGGATGGGGTGAGCCGCGCCTCGGGCGGGGCAATCAGTACGAGTGTCAGTATGAGCGATGTGAGATAGGTATAAATAGGTTTGGCAATTAAAAATCGCTGGTTTTCCAGCGATCTCATCTAAGCATAGCACGGACACTGATTTTGTCAATAGTTGGCTTGGAGGCGAAGGAATGTTAGCATACGGTTATGAGCATTGAATTTTTAGTGCTTTTGGGTATCTTCATTGCCGGTTTTGCCGGTATGTTGTGGTTTCTCGCGCGCTGGAGGCGGGAAGGAGTCGGCCAGGAGCAGGCCAATCTTTTTCTAATGATGCAAAATCAGATCAACGAGGTGACGCGGACTCTTGACGAGCGTCTTGCCGAGTCAAGCCGACTCCTGCAGTCCCAATTCGGCACAAGCACCCGTGTGATGCAGGACGTGGCGGATAAGAGCGCCAAAATTGTGCAGGAGGTTACGGAGAAACTCACGAAGCTTGATGAGACCAATCGCCAGGTGGTGAACTTCGCCGATCAGCTCCGTAACCTGCAGGATATTTTGAGAAATCCAAAACAGCGCGGGATGCTGGGTGAGTATTCGCTGGAGGTGATTCTGGAAAATTTCTTCCCGCACAACTACGAGCGCCAGTATCGTTTCCGCGACGGGACGGTCGTGGATTACGCGATTCGGATCCGCGACAAAATCATCCCGATTGACGCCAAATTCTCGTTGGAAAACTACCAGCGGCTGCTCGCAACCAACGACCCGGCCGAGCGGCGGCGGTTTGAGGAAACATTCAAAAGCGATCTCATCCAACGGATCAATGAAACCGCAAAGTACGTGAAGCCGGAAGAGGGGACCATGGAGTTTGCCTTTATGTTCATCCCGGCCGAAGCTGTTTACTACGATCTGCTCGTCAACAAGATCGGTGCCACAAAATCCAACACCCGCGACCTGGTGGAGTACGCGATGGGTGAGAAGCGGGTAGTGATTGTATCGCCGACCTCGTTTCTCGCGTACCTGCAGACCGTGCTGCAGGGACTGCGCGCCATGCAGATTGAGGAGTCGGCCAAAGAGATCCGTAAGCGCGTGGAAGAGCTCGGTCGCCACCTCGGGAGTTATGAGACGTTCATGAAGAAACTCGGCATCCACCTCGGCACCACGGTGGGTATGTATAACAACGCCTATAAGGAGTTGGGGAAGATAGACCGCGATGTCTTGCGTATCACCGGCGAGCGGATCGGCGTGGAGCCGGCTGCGATCGAGGAGCCGTCGGAACTTGCGTCAGAATGAAGTATCTGCTATCTTCATTTTTATGTTGGCTGTGATCAAAACCGGTGGGAAGCAATATCTGGCAGCCCCCGGACAGAAGATAAAGGTGGAGAAACTCAATGTCCCTGAGGGCGGCAGTATTTTGTTTGACGAGGTACTGCTGGTCGCGGATGGGGATACGGTTGACGTAGGTATGCCCCGCGTCGCGGGCGCGAGGGTGGAGGCAAAAGTGTTGCGGCAGGGCAGAGCCCGTAAAGTAATTGTCTTCAAATACCGCCCCAAGGCGCGATGGCGAAAGAAGAAAGGCCATCGGCAGCATTATACCGAAGTGGAGATCGGAAGCGTCATCTCTGGACAGCGCCAACTTTAAATCACCACTTACCAGCGACCGCTGGTAAGTGGTGATTTATCACGCCGCGCTACTTTCGGTTGTTGAGAGCGTTTTTGATGGTCATCTCGTCCACGTACTCGAGCTCTGATCCTAGCGAAAGCCCGCGGCCAAGCCGGGAAATTTTCAAGGCGGGATGCTGATCTTTGAAGGGTGATAGAATCCGCTCAATATAGAGCGCGGTGGTGTCGCCTTCGGTGGTCGGATTGGTCGCCAGGATCACCTCGCAACTGGCGTCATCTGCAACAAGTCCCCTTACCCGCTCGTGGAGCTCGCGGAGGCGAATGCGTCTGGGCGAGTCGGGATCGAGCGGCGAGATGACTCCGCCCAACACATGGTAGCGGCCGTGGTATGCCCCGGCCTTCTCAAGATTCAGCATGTCAGATTCTTTCTCTACGACTGCGATGAGCCGATGATCCCGCCGCGAGTCGCGGCAAAATGCGCAGCGCTCCTCGTCTCGCTCCTCGCGCTCTGTGGTGCGGAAGCACTCGTTACAAATGGAGATTTTTTCTCTCACCTCAGACAGTGCCCCGCGCAGGTCCTCCACCAGCGAATTCTTCTCTTTGAGAATGAAGAAAGCAAAACGGGTGGCTTGTCTGGGCCCGATGCCGGGAAATTTAGTGAAAAGCTCAATGAGCTTTTGGATGGGTACTGGATACATGAATTTTACATTGTGCACTTTACATTTCTCATGAGATCTCTTCATGATGTTTTTCGAGCGACCGGAACGTGGCCGATTCTTCGTGGAAAAATAATTGTACTTTTCCAGTGGGGCCGTTGCGGTGTTTTTCAATCAGAATGTCGGCGACATTTTTGCGCTCGCTGTTCTCCCGCACTTTATCCTCGCGATAGATGAACATCACGACGTCGCTATCCTGCTCGATTGTTCCCGAGTCCCTCAAGTCAGAGAGTTTGGGAACTCCGCGCGGCCGCATTTCCACTCCGCGCGACAACTGCGAGACCGCCAGCACCGGCACGTTCAACTCCTTGGCGAGTCCCTTGAGAGATCGTGATATTTCTGATACTTCCTGCACCCGCGATTCCATGTTGTTGTTTCCTCTGATCAACTGGAGATAATCAACGACGATGAGGCCCAGATCTCGTCTGGCTTGCAATCTTCGGGCTTTGGCCCGCAGCTCCATCACCGTGGGGGCGGGTGTGTCGTCAATGAAAAGCGGGGCTTGCGAGAGCGACTCCATGGCGCGCTGCACTTTGGCAAAATCGTTCACTGGCCCGTCTTCGCGCAGCCGCCCGGTCCGCAGCCGCCAGAGGTCCACATTGGCTTCCGAGGCGATCAAGCGATCAATCACCTGCTCCCGCGACATTTCTAAACTAAAGATCCCGACTGATTTTTTCTCCTCCACCGCCACGTTGCGGGCGATATTGAGCGCAAGCGAGGTCTTGCCCAGAGACGGCCGGGCGGCCAGCACAATCAGATCCGACTTTTGCAGACCCGCCAGATAGTTATCCAGGTCTGGGAAGCCGGTGGTCACGCCCCGGAGCGCCCCATCGCCTTTGTGCAGACGCTCAATCCGCTCCCAGGCATCTTCCAGGGCTTGGTGCACTGGGAGAAATTCTTGTTTCAGCGAATCCTTGGCAATGCCAAAGATTTTCTGTTCGGCCTGGTCAATCAATTGTGCCACGTCCTCGGCCTCTTTGTAGCCGAGCTCCGCAATATGCGAGGAGGCCTCAATCAGGCTGCGTAAGAGCCGTTTTCTGCGAACGATCGAGGCGTAATGCTCCACGTGGCTCGCCGTGGGGACGGCATTGACCAGGGTTGCGAGATACGCCGCGCCGCCTATTTCTTCCAGTTTCTCTTTCTCGCGCAGCCGCGAGGTGACCGAGAGCACGTCCAACGGCTCGCGGCGGTTGAAAAGGTCCAGCATCGCCTCATAAATCTCGCGGTGCACCGGTTTATAAAAATCATGGGGAGCGAGTGCATCGCCGACGCGGAATATCGCGTCTTTATCCAGCATCAATGAGCCGAGCGTGGAGATCTCGGCCTCCACGTCCTGCGGAGGGATGCGTACCGTCGATGCCGATTTGTCAGCAGCCATCGCTTACTACCATAACCTTCTTGCGGCATCATTGACAAGAAGCGGCTTGAGGAGAAGGTGTGGATGATTGCGTTAGTCACCCTGTATGGATGATGCTGTGGTAAACTTCTTGACTCGCGACCCCTCCGGCGTATCTTCAACAACCCAGCCCCCAGCTTCAATTTCTGCGCGCAGACGATCAGCTTCTGCCCAACGCTGTTTATTCCGTAGCTCCTTACGCTTCTCCACGAGCGCGAGGATTTTTTTGGGGATTTTCTCGGCTTTTATCTTTTGGAGGCCGAGGCCGAGCACACGGTCAAAATCCAAAAGGAGTTTACGCACTTCGCGGGGATTGAATTTGTTCGGATTTTTATTGTAGGCGCGGATAACACTCCACAGAACGGCAAGCGCTTTGGGACTATCCAGGTCGTTGAAAATTGCCCGGACGAATTGCTTCTTGAAGGGAGATTGGCTGACTGTAGAGTACTTAGTACTATACGGCTTCTTGTAGAGTACTAAGTACTCTACAGAATAAAGGGCGCGCATGAAGTCATATAAGCGGTTGAGGGAGTTTTGCGCGGCATCGAGCGACTCCCAGGTGAAGTTGAGCTTGGAGCGGTAGTGCGCGGTGAGCCCAAGATAGCGGAATGCAACAGGATTATATCCACGCTCTTCAATATCGCGTAAAGTAAAGAAATTTCCGAGGGATTTAGCCATCCGTTCATTATTGACGAGCAGGTGTTCGCCTTCAACAAAAAATCTGGCAAATGGTTGACCGGTCGCTCCTTGGGACTGAGCAATTTCATTTTCATGATGGGGAAAGATGAGATCTACTCCTCCGGCGTGGATGTCAAACGTCGGACCCAGGTATTCGATCGCCATAGCCGAGCATTCTATATGCCAGCCCGGCCGGCCCTCGCCGAAGGGGGCACGCCAAGACGGCTCGCCGGGCGCTGCGGCTTTCCATAGCGCGAAGTCCCGGGCGTCGTCTTTGGAATACTCGTCAGTACTCACCCGCGCTCCGGCTCTGAGACGGCGCCGGACGAGCCGGCTCAAGCGGCCGTACTTTTTGAATTTTGAAATGTCAAAATATACCGAGCCGCCGATCTGATACGCAAAGCCCTTTTTGAGGAGCGTCTGGATAAGTGCCTCCATTGCCTTGATATGGTCCGTTGCTTTGGGATATTTCCAGGCGCGTTCAATACCGAGCTTTTTGAGATCCTCATAAAACGCTTGTTCGTACGGCTTCACAAATTCAAAGATCGTCTTGCCCGACTGCTTGGCGTCTCGGATGATTTTATCCTCCACATCCGTAATATTCATCACGTGCAGGACTTCGTATCCGGCGTATTCCAGAGTGCGGCGGAGGATATCCTCAAATATGTAAGTTCGCAGATTTCCGAGATGCGCGTAGTTGTAGACCGTGGGTCCGCAAGTGTAGAGGCCAACCCAATCCTTACGAAATGGCCTGAAGATCTCTTTGCGGCGGGTAAGAGTGTTGTAGAGTTTCAACTGCATAAAAAGTTTGTGGTTGGTAGTTGGTAGTGAATAGGCGACAGATGCCGGCTGATGCGTCTGCAAACTACTCACTACTCACTACTCACTTAGTAATGAGGGGGGTCCAGTCCCTCAAAATAAACTCCACAATAACGAAAACAGCATAGAAGGCAAGGAGGAGCCGACCCTCGGATTTGATGAGGGTGCGGCCGGAGCGGAGGAACGAGAGCGAGATTATACCGGCAAGGAGCATGAAGAATCCGGTGAGGATGATGAGGCGCGGGTTGAAGGAAAAGGGATGGATGAGCGCGACAATCCCTAAGACCAAGGTAGCGTCTATGATGACCGTTCCCCAGATGTCGCCGAGCGCCAAGGCGCTGTGGGCGTTCTGCGCGGCGCGGATTGAAAACAGAAGTTCGGGCAGAGTCGTGCCGAGCGCCACCACCAGGAGACCGATCAATGCCGGCGCTACCCCAAGTCCGCCGGCAATATGCTCGGCATAAATCACGGTGTAATAAGTTGCGCCCGCCAAGACGAGCAAACTTATTGCAAGGGTCAGGCCGTTGATCAGCGCCGAGCGAGATAAATGATTAGGGTGGTGCATTGCCGCTCCGCGCTCTTTGAGAATAAGGTATAAGAAAATCACGCTGCCGACGATAAGGAGCGCTCCATCCAGCCGCGAGTAGTGGCCGGTGAAGCCGAGGATAAGCGGTAGGAGAAGAAAAGAAAGAAATATATGATCTCTTTTGATAAACGTACTCTCTACTTTTATCTCGCCTCGGCTCAGGAGCGTCACGAGTCCGAAAATCAGGGTGAGATCGGCGACATTGGAGCCCAAGAGCGTCCCCAGAGCCAACGATGGCACTCCGTTGAGGGTCGAGACAATTGAAACCAAAAGTTCGGGCAGGATGGAGATCATAGTGATGACAGCAGCGCTTATCGCAAACTCCGACCACCCCAAAATCCGCGACAGGGAAGAGGCCGAGTGTATCGCCCAAGCCGCGCTCTTGCCCACAACCAAAAGTAGAAAGAGTAATAACGCCACCTGCTCAATGAGTCCCATATAAATCCATTATAGCGCGGTCTTGACAGTATTTCCATGGGCGTACCATTCTCAGTCCGTTCATTCCGACCCTATCGGGATGAGTATATGTTCATACATAACCACTTAAAGCAGCCATGCCAACTTCGTAAGAGCGATTAGCACTCTTGACACGGGATTGCTAATCGCCCTATAATACTCGTTAGTGTTGCAAGAGCGCCAAAAATCAATACTGGAAGCGGTGATTCAGGATTATATCCGCACTGCCCGGCCGGTCGCCTCGCGGGAACTGGCTCGCGAGACCGGCTGGGGATTAAGCCCGGCCACTATCCGCAGCGAGCTGGTGCGGCTGGATGAATTGGGGTATCTGGAGCAGCCGCATATCTCCTCCGGCCGCATTCCGACTGACAAAGGATACCGATTTTTCGTGGATCATCTGCTCGCCGAGGCCGATCTTGATTCAGCGGAGATAGAACTGCTGCGCCGAGCGTTTGCCATTCCCGATCCGGAAGAGTTTATCCGCGGGTTCACCAAGACCATTGCTCATATTGCCGGTGCCTTTGCCGCGGCCGGCATGGAGGATGAAGACCTTTTCTATGAGAGCGGATTTGCTGAGATTCTGGGCAAGCCGGAGTTTTCCGAACCCAAAGAAGCCCAGGCCTTCGGGCATCTGGCCGATTTTTTGGACGAGGAACTCGGCCGCGTACTGCCGTATCTGGATGAAGCGGAAGAACAAATCTGGATCGGCACAGAAAATCCGTGGAAAGAGGCCCGGCAATACACGATGATCCTTTCTTCTTGGAAGCATCCGGCTGGATTCAACGGATTTGTCTCCATTATCGGCCCGCGGCGCACTAATTATCCCAAGCATAAGGCAATTATCCAGCGGACGCATAAAATATGAATGAGGATCAAGAAGATAAAATCGAAGTGGAACCGGTTGCGGATGAAGATATACGGATTGCCGACCCTGCCGAAAAAATCAGGAAATTAAAGTCGGAACTGGAGCGCTCGGAAAAAGAGCGCAAAGAGTATTTGGATGGATGGCAAAGAGCCAAGGCCGAGTTTATCAACTACAAGAAGGATGAGGTAAGGCGTTTTGAAGAACTGGTTCAGTTCGCCAATGCCGCGTTTATTCAGGACATCCTGCCGGCGCTGGATAGTTTGGATCTGGCATTTCAGAGCTTCCAGCGACCATCCTCCAGCGACCAGCAATCGGACGAGAGGGGGATTCTCCTCATCCGCATACAGCTGGAAGACATCATGCGAAAACACGGACTGGAAGAGATAGGGGTGAAGGCCGGCGACCCTTTCCGCCCGGAGGCGCATGAGTCGCTGGGCGAGGAGGAGTCGGATGCAGCCGTCGGAGCAGTGGCTGCGGTGCTGCAGAAAGGTTATATGATTCGCGGCCGGGTGGTGCGCCCGGCCCGGGTAAAAATATCAAAAGGCCGGATCCAATAATTATTACCGCAAGGAGTTCCGCAGGGGCGCCTTTGAGCGCTCGGTCATGCTGCCCTCGGCAGTGAACGCCGAAGCGGCAGAGGCCACTGCGGAAAAAGGCGTGCTGAAACTTACACTCCCTAAAATAGAAGTTGAGAAAGCGAAAAAGATCGCGGTAAAGGTGAAGGAATAAAGGTGAAGCGGTGGAAGGCATTTGATCTCTCCATGCCGCGTGCGGGCGGTATGGAGAGGACAAGTGAATTTCATTAATACTATGCCCAAAATTCTGGGAATTGATCTTGGCACCACCAATTCCGCCGTGGCGGTGATTGAAGGGGGAGAGCCCAAGATTATCGAAAATAAGGAAGGGGTACGCACCACTCCTTCAATGGTCTCCATTTCTAAATCCGGGGATCGGCTGACCGGACTGCTTGCCAAGCGCCAAGCCGTCACCAATCCTAAAAACACGCTTTTTTCCATCAAGCGGCTGATCGGCCGGAAGTTTTCCGATCCGGAGGTAGGACGCGATAAAAACTGGCTACCCTATGAGATCCGTGCGGCGTCCAACGGCGGAGTGGAGATCAGGATGGGAGACAAATGGTGGAGACCAGAGGAGATATCAGCCATGATCCTGCAAAAACTCAAGCAGGATGCCGAAGAAAAACTTGGAGAGAAAATAACCGAAGCGGTGATTACGGTTCCGGCTTATTTTGACGACGCTCAACGCAAAGCCACCCAGGCCGCCGGTGAGATCGCCGGATTCAAAGTACGGCGCATTTTGAACGAACCGACCGCCGCGGCTCTGGCTTACGGCTTTAACAAGAAGAAAAACGAGCAGATCGTGGTCTACGACTTTGGCGGCGGGACATTCGATCTCTCGGTGCTGGAAGTCGCCGAAGACACGATCGAAGTAAAAGCAGTGGGTGGCGACACGCATTTGGGCGGAGACGATTTTGATCAGCGAATCATCAAGTGGATTGTGGAGGAATTCCGCAAGCAGGAGGGGATTGATCTGTCAAAAGACACCTTGGCACTGCAGCGGCTCAAAGAAGCGGCGGAGCGCGCCAAGCATGAACTCTCCACCACTCTGGAGAGCGAAATCAATCTGCCCTTTATCACCTCGGATGCCTCAGGACCAAAGCATTTAGTCATGCGCTTTTCCCGCGCCAAACTGGAAGAGTTGGTGGGCGAGATGATTGACCGCTCGATTGAGATCACTCGCTCCGTGGTCAGCGATGCGGGTTTTTCGCTCTCCGACATTGACGAACTGATTTTGGTTGGGGGGCAGACCCGTATGCCGCTGATTGCGGAGGAGGCAAAAAAACTTTTCGGTAAAGAGCCAAATCGTTCAATCAATCCGGATGAGGTGGTGGCGATTGGCGCGGCGGTGCAGGCCGGGATCCTGCAAGGCGATGTGAAAGACGTGCTCCTGCTGGATGTAACGCCTTTGTCCCTCGGAATCGAGACCTTGGGTAGTGTGATGACTCGAATCATTGACCGCAACACCACCGTCCCCACGGCCAAGACCCAAATCTTCTCCACTGCCGCCGACAGCCAGACATCGGTGGAGATCCACGTCCTGCAGGGCGAGCGGGAGATGGCGGGCGACAACAAGACCCTGGCCCGTTTCATCTTGGACGGTATTCCGCCCGCACCCCGCGGCATGCCCCAGGTGGAGGTGACGTTTGACATTGATGCCAATGGGATTCTGACCGTCAGCGCCAAGGATAAAGCCAGCGGCCGCTCGCAATCAGTGCGGATTGAAGCATCCGCCGCGCTCACCAAAGAGGAAATTGAGCGGATGAAGAAAGATGCCGAACTTCACGCCCAAGAGGATCGTAAAAACCGCGAACTTATCGAGACGCGCAATGCCGCCGACAATTTAATTTACACTACCGAGAAGTCGCTGCGCGACGCCGGAGACAAAGTCCCGGCTGCCGTGCGGGGCGATATTGAAGCAAAGATTAACTCTCTCCGGGACTTAAAAGGCGGCAGTGATAATGATGCGATCCGGCGCTCAAGCGAGGATCTGTCGCGCTCCCTGAGTCAGATCGGAGAGGCGTTTTCCAGCAGGGGCGAGCAGGGCGGGGAGACGCCGGCTAAGGAGACCGAGTATCATGAGAAAGATAACCAGCCGGGAAGCGAGAATTGACAGCCCGCCCGATCCCGGCTTATAGTTGAACTATCTGTGAGCACGCAGGAAAAGACATATGTGGAGGGGGTGGTGCTGGAGAATCTCCCCAACGCGATTTTCAAGATTAAGCTCGATAGCGATCGAGAAATGCTTGGGTATTTATCCGGGAAGATGCGGATTCATCATATTAAAGTGCTCCCCGGCGATCGGGTTCGGGTGGAAATCAGTCCGTATGATGAGACCAAGGGAAGGATCGTGTTGAGAATGAAATAGGGCTGCGGAATACAGATTTTTTACGGATATACGAAACGTTTCCGTATATCCGTACTACTTCCATATTCTGTAGCCAATGCGGTGAAAGTACACGCTTCAGTAAAACCCAGATGCGCCAAGTGTAAAATCGTCCGGCGGAGAGGACGATTGTTTGTAACCTGCAAAGCCAACCCAAGGCATAAGCAAAGACAAGGATAAGAGTTTGAATCGTTCGAGTCTTCGGAATCGTTCAACACGTTTTGAACGAGCGAAGCGATCGAACGATTTTAACGATTTTACTTTCTACATGCGTATCGTAGGGGTTGATATCCCGGACAGCAAAAAGATAGAGTACGCCCTTCCATATATCTATGGGATTGGCTTGCCGTCCGCGCGCAAAATTGTCGGACAGGCGCAGGTTGATCCACTCAAACGCGCCAAGGACTTGACTCCGCAGGAAACCGGCCGCCTGCGCGAGATTATTGAGAAAAATTATAGGATCGAGGGTGATCTTCGTCGGGAGGTAATGGCCAATATCAAACGCCTACGGGAGATTAATGCCTACAGAGGTATGCGTCACATCCGCGGCCTGCCGGTCCGCGGTCAGCGGACCAAAACCAATTCCCGTACTTGTCGAGGCAATGTACGCCGCACCATGGGATCAGGCCGAAAGCCAGCGGCAAGCCCGACATAATGGACGAACGCCAATCCCCGATCGAGTCGGGGACAAAAGCTAAACAGCTAACGGCGAAAGACAAAAGTGTTCATCGTTTAGCATTTAGCATTCAGTATAACCTATGGGTAAAAAACGCATCATCACCAAAGGGGGCGAGGTGAGCGAGTCAGTGCCGCAGGCCGCGGCAAAATCCGCGCAACTCAAAACCGGCCGTAGGGTTACCAGCGGCATTGCTCACGTCCAGGCCACCTACAACAATACCGTCATTACTATTACCGATAAGCAGGGGAATACCCTGGCCTGGTCCTCGGCCGGCTCGGTCGGCTTCTCTGGCACACGGAAATCAACTCCGTATGCTGCTGCGCGCGTGGCTGAAATCGTTGCGGAGAAAGCCAAGCGGCTGGGACTCATTGAGGTCGCAGTGCGGGTTTCCGGGGTCGGCGCTGGCCGCGACTCATCCATCCGGTCGCTTGCCAATCACGGCCTGAACATTCTTTCCCTTAAAGACATTACTCCTCTCCCGCACAATGGCCCTCGGCCGCCCAAAGTAAGGAGAGTATAGAACCCATCTCAAAAATGGCTTTGAAGGCGAAATCGTGCGGATTTTGTCGCA
>CAYIGN010000017.1:0-14151 GCA_964363055.1 uncultured Candidatus Saccharibacteria bacterium | reverse complement strand
GTCACCAAGCGCGCGAAAGCAGAAGAAGGCGCATTTGTGGAGTGGCTTGATTGTAACCTCGGCTCAAAAGCGACGATGAAATACCCTTCGGTGTTGCTCGCCGGCCGCATGGCTCGCGCCGACACACTGTCGGTTGCCATGGCCGGACCCGGCCAGCATCAGGATGCGGGTGCCAAAATGATCCACATGGCGTCCGACACTCAGTCAAATGTATTGTCAAAGTCGGTTGCGTTCGGCGGGGGCCGCACCTCGTATCGCGGGCTTTCGCGCGTGGTGCGCGGAGCGCACCACGCGCGGCTTACCGCGCGCTGCGACGCACTTATATTAGACCCCGCGTCGCGCTCCGACACCTACCCCACTTTGAAAATTGACGAGGAGGACGTCCGCATGGAGCACGAAGCCAAAGTATCGCGCCTGGGCGAAAAAGAAATGTTTTACCTCCGCTCGCGTGGCCTCTCCGAGACCGCGGCGGCCTCCCTTATCGTTACCGGCTTTTTTGAGCCGCTCGTCAAATATCTCCCAATTGACTATGCCGCCGAGATGAACCGCCTGATTGAACTCCAGATGGAGGGCGCAGTGGGATAATTTTTATAGCGAGCACGGGTGGTAGAGTCATTTGTTTTACCTCTTTCTTTGATGGTAGCATGAAGTTATGCTTGATCGTGAGGAGAAAATTGGGCAGCTTAGGCAATATTTTGAAAACCGCGTTGACGTGGTAATGGCATTTGTATTCGGATCACAGACCTCCGGCAGGGTCCATACCGGATCGGATTGGGATATCGGGGTGTACTTCAAACCCGCAGGGCATGGGATTGAATTTGAGGAGCAGGAGCGCGAGTATCCCCGTTCGGAGGTATGGGCTGAGTGCGCCGACATTTTGAAAACGGACAATATTGACGTCGTGGTGCTCAATCAAGCCGCGGCAAGCATTGCCGACAGCGCGATTCGCGGGACGCCTTTGGCCGTCAAGGATGGGCGCCTTTTCATTGAATTTATGCTGCGCGTGACGAGCGCGGCCATAGACTTCCGTAAGACCGCGCGCGAATACGCCGATATCTATTGGCGCTCTTCTTCACTCTCGGAGAGCGACGCCTATGCGCTTGAGCGACGCCTCGTTTTTATTGATGGCGAAATGCGGGTTCTGCCCGAATTCGCCGGTCTTGACTGGGTTACTTATCAAAACGATGGCCATAAGCGCCGTGACGTTGAGCGATGGATTGAAAACATAATGAATGCCGTAATTGATGGCTCGAAAATAATTCTTGCAAGCGAGAAAAGAGCGATCCCCCAAGCATATAGAGGAATTGTAATCGCGGCCTGTTTTCTGCTCGGTTTTTCGGAAGAGGAAAGCGCTCGCCTTTCCTCATGGGTGGCGTTGCGGAACATTCTTGCGCATGAGTATCTGGATTACCGGTGGAAAGACGTTTCTGACTTCCTCGGCCATGGCGCGGAGTTTGTAAATAAATTCGTGGCCTCGGCTCGTCTTTTTCTCAACAAATACAGGTGATTTCTCTGCCGCGGATTAGCCGGCGCGTGATATGGATGGGGAAACAATAATTTACTCTTGTGATCTCGGGGAAGGGCGTGAGAAGGAGATTGTTTTAGAAAAAGAAGGCGAGGTCCTGCGCCGGCTTTTTATTTTTGCGGATGCGGTGCCAGCCGAGATGCGTTACACCGTGCGGCTGCGGGGCCGGCGGAGTAGGGCCGAGATTCTGATTGCGTATTTGGGCAGAAATAAAGATGACACGAATATGGATATTACCATAGTCCATGAAGCCCCGGATACCTACGGCCGGGTGATTGCCAAAGCCGCGCTTTTTGATGACGCGCGATTTGTGTTTCGGGGGATGCTGGAGATTGCGTCGAGCGCCAAAGGCGCGGATTCGCATCTTCTGGCAAAAGGTCTTATGGTTTCGCCTCGCGCCCGCGCCGAAATATATCCGTATCTGGAAATCAAGACCGATGAAGTAAAGGCCTCGCACGGCTCCAGCGTGGGCCGCCTTGACGAGCGCCAGCTTTTTTACTTGCAAAGCCGCGGCATCGCCAAAGCCGAAGCCGAAGCAATCATCCTCTCTTCATATTTCCGCGATGTTACACAGTATATGCCCCAGGCGTATAGACAGAAATTCTTTCAAAGGACGGACTATTGACATTTGTCTGTCGGTTTTTACAATAGGGATATGAAGAAGAAGCAGCTGCAACCGGCGACAAAAGCCGATGTAGAAGAGTCGGTAGAAAAAGTCGCAGTGATGGCGCAAGGAGAGTTTCAGAATATCAGAAAGGAGATGGCGACTAAGGAGGTCGTGCGTGAACTCCACGAGGATATGCAGGAGGAGTTTGGTGCGGTCCGCCAGGAGATGAGCGAGGGGTTTCGGGCTGTCCTTGCTGCGATTGAAACGGTGGAGTACACCAAACTCCGTATGCGGATTGACTCGCTGGAAACCGACATGGCCAAGGTCAAGCAAAAAGTGCGGGTGTGAGTATAGTGCGTATAACAGCGTGGCTCGCGGCGGGCGCCGTGATCGCGGCGCTTTTTTGCTGCCGGTGGTTTTTCCGCAATATCGGGATATGGGCGCAGGACTCATACGCTCGTATCCCTATGCGGCGCCTTTCATAATCATCGGATTTCGCTTCTTGGGGTTGTGGCGGCTACTCTGCCCGGGATGCCGGTTGCATTAGCTAGTATGACGCTGTTGCCGTGGTGGCAGGCCGCGCTTTATAATTTTG
The DNA here is from genome assembly GCA_964363055.1 of uncultured Candidatus Saccharibacteria bacterium. Classification (GTDB taxonomy): domain Bacteria; phylum Patescibacteriota; class Minisyncoccia; order Sungbacterales; family HO2-52-23; genus CAYIGN01. Next base: position 11,424 of record CAYIGN010000017.1, on the reverse strand, counting down.
TCGGGAGTGCGGCCGGAGCCGTATGCGCTTTTTTCATTGCGCGCAGATTTCGGGTGCGGGCGGTTGCCTATTTTACGCCGCTGCAAAAAATTCTGGAATGGCAGAGGATCGTTTCGGCGCGGCGACAGTTCTGGACTTTTGTCGCTTTTCGATTTGTCTCTTTTGTCGCTTTTGATTTTGTGGTCTATGCGATCGGGCTTACAAGCATATCTTTTCGGAAGTTTGTTGCCACGCTTCTGATCGTTGATCTGCCGGTCGCGATCGTATTCTTTTATATCGGCGGCATAGCCCTGGGCTACGGCATCTACATCTTCATCGCATTTATGTTATTGTTGTTTTTGTCGGGGCTCATTTTGCGGTACAAAAGTCCTTTTTGATCGGAACCGATTTCAAACAATCGGGCGGGAATGCCGTGGCCGCGTATCAAAAGAAGTTTTTTCAAAGCGACATTGCATTGACAAAGATGGCATGAGTGATATCATTAAATTATGAGTAAGACTATGCGAAACTACGATTTACACACTCTTTTGAAGCCCCACGAGAATAAATGGGTGGCACTCTCTTATGATCAGCGCAGAGTGCTCGGAGTAGGAGATACCCTCCAAGAAGCGAAGCGCAAGGCAATGGAGGCAAAAGAACAATTCATCTTCATTAAACTTCCTCCCTACCATATCAGCTACGTTCCAACGACGGTATGAAGTTCCAGTATGCGAAGATTCCTACCAGTGATCCGAGAAGGCAATGGATCAGTCGCCCTATGCTGCCTATTGTAGTGATCCATGGGGCGAGGAGTACGGCAGTCTCCGCCCTAATTGATTCTGGCGCCGACCGTTCACTCTTCCACGTTAGTATCGGTGATGAAATTGAGATCCCGCGAGAGGCCGGCGAGGAAGAAGTATTTGGTGGCATTGAGGGCGGGGTGGTACGGGCGGAGCTGCACAGGGTGAAAATTGAGATCGTGGGAATGGAGGGGGCCGTAGAGTTCGTGGCGGGTTTCACCGGTGCTCCGGGCGTCTCTGCGATTTTAGGACAGGACGGATTCTTTGATCAGTACCGGATTAAATTTGAGAAAGATCACGACGCATTTGAAGTAACGCCGGTGAGAAAGAAATAAATCAATAGATCCCGTTGTTGGCAGTAGATGGGGTATGTGAAAACTCAACCGATATAGCCAAGGTCAAGCAAAAAGTGCGGGTGTCATGATATGAAGATGATATGAAAAAGTATCTTGCGCTTGTTTTGCTTATTTTTCCAATTGCCGTATCCGCCCAGCCATTTGACCGCGATCTTTATTTCGGGATGCGCGGCAATGACGAGGTCTCCAAACTTCAGGAATTCCTAGCGGATCAGGATTTCTATGCAGGGCCAATCACCGGCAATTTCTTTTCGCTCACCCTATCGGCGGTAAAGAAGTTTCAGGCCGCTCACGGGATTGCCCCAGTGTCCGGCTATTTCGGCCCCAAGACGCGGGCAAAGGCCAATGCGGCGCTCGCGTCTGCCGGCATTTCAGAGTCGTCCATTACAACAGAACAGGGGACGCCGGCACCCGTTTCTGTAGTCCCGCCAAAAACGACCGATGATATTGTTTCTTCTTTATTGGAGCAAATAAAATTGCTCCAGCAGCAACTTACCACGCTCCAGCAATCGCAGCAGACGCTTGAGCGGCGACAGCAGATTTTATCCTCGCAAGCCGCTGTCGTAGGGGCAATCCAGCAAGAGCAGAAGATCCAAACCGAGCAGATAACTCAACAAACCCAAACCCTCCAGCAGATTCAACAAAATACTACTCCGCCTCCGCCTATACCTACGCCACAACCTCCACCTCCCCCGTCCCCTGCCGTCAAGAAAGAAATAAAAAATTTCGATGTGACGGGCTGTAATGGATCCATATTTCCTGATATGTTTTGTCCATTTATTGTTACATATCTTGAAAACGAGAAGCCGGTACGCATACAGCAGGAGGTTTGAGTATCAATAAATAGTGACGACGGTAGCTTCATTCGGACGGTTGTGAATAATCAAGAAGTGAAAGGTAATTCAATCACTTTTGTGCCGGATTATTCTAATAAACGTTTTGGTGATACTGCTATCTACTTCAGTTATTACCCCGCTTCAAAAGGGAATAAGGTTCTTATCTTAACGGTAAACGGCGTTACTGCGACAACGACTGTTCCCGGTTTGCGGCAATGAGTAGAATAGTTTGGTAGCACAACCTTCCCAAAATATCAGAGAAGAGTCAGTAGCTGCCCAACTTGGTTAATCGCAAGCTCCGGAACGGGCAGTGCCTCCGCCCACTCAAAGGTTCGAAAGCTGTCCCGCCAAGCGAGCAAAACAGGAATACCTTACAGAATTTGCGTTATGTCGCGTGGGTGTTGGACAGACGTAATGGAGAAATCTCTGATTGGGATCCGAATTCAATCAGTGAAAATACGAGAATCCTAAAACTAATCGGCGTACGCCGATTAGTTTTAGATTGCGCACGGAGGTTTGGCAGATCGCCTTTATATGTTCTTGACGCCGCTTTATAGATTTGTTATAGTAATTTCGGTATGATTGAATAGCCCTTTCATAAATAGAGGAGAAACGGCGATGGTGAAAGAACGTAAAGCAGAGCAGAAAGAGAATGATATTTGGGTTGTGCGGTTTGCTCCGCTGTATCGCAATGTCGGGATCGCAGGAGCGACGATTTGTCTCATCCTTATCCCTTTCGTGCCGCCCGAGTGGAGCTTTGCATTACTGGCATTGGCAGGGGGAGGGGTAATGCTTGTCGCTTTTTGGTGGATCTTCACCCGCTTCTAACGTTTTAGGGTGGTCGCACGACCACCCTTCCATAGTAATAAGACGGAACATCGGAGGAGGAAAAAAGATGATACAAGAAAATACGAATCGCTATGAAGAGTATATTGCCCTCCGCGCGGAATTGCTGCTGCTCCTCACAACCTCGCGGCAGATTATGTATATCACTGCGGCGTTTTTGGTGGCGAGTATTGCATGGTACCTCGGACAACCTGCAACCGAGAGAATCTCAGTGTCCGCGTTCGCCTCATTCCTTTATTTGGGCCTCCTGGTGTCTGGAGCGATCTATATCATCAACACGAGCCAAGTGTATAGGATCGGAGGGTTTCTTGCGGTGTTCTGGGAGTCGCGTGATCCTGACCGCCGCCTCTTATGGCATCGGTTCAATCGGAGGGGTCCTACGGGCGGTTTCCTTCCCGATGCGGCGATGTTGATATATGTCGGATCGGTATTGGCAGTAGTATCTCTTGAAGTCGCTCTTGTTTTGGCAAGACAGACGAGGCCTCTCGAACCCGTGTCTGCGGTGATAATTGTGGGGGTCGGAGAAACAGTTATGTTTTCACAGATAAGCCGTTATCTACAACGCGAACGCGATCGCTTTGAACTGGAGTGGCGTCGCATCCGCGGATCTACCGAACGCCGCGAAGCCATACACGAAGAGTACGAAACCATTCCATCTTAACAGAAAGCGACCGCCTCTTCCCATCAATCAAACACGGCAGGCAAGCTCTCGCACGCCTGCCGTTTATTTATTGGGGTATAAAACGGCACTCGCGGCTGCAGCCGCGGCTGGAGTTTATAGGCGGTTGTGGTATTATTTAGATATGCTTCTGGGTAAAGAAATTCGCAAGGATTTTCCTATTTATTCCCGTCATAGTGGCGCGGGCGGTTTATGCTATCTTGATTCGGCCTCTACTTCGCTCAAGCCCGTACCGGTGATTGAGGCGATGAGAAGATATTCGGTGGTGATATTGTGGAGCAAAGATGGTTTGTTCCTTGGGGTTTGAGAATGGCATTAATATTGGAGGATGGGATAAGCCCATACGAAATGTAGTTATCCACAATGACAGGAATCTACTCATAAATAAAGGACTATACGGGGTATTGACAATTTCCTATATTCCCGTAAGATGTAAGTAATAAATCCTTATCGTCTGCTTCGGCTGCGGTAAGTAACAAGAGCCCCGAGGGGCTCTTGTTTTTTGCCGAAAAACCGTTATCCTCGTCTTATATGGACAAGAAACGAGTGGCGGTATTTATAGACAACAGTAATGTTTTTCATAATCTATACGACTTCAGGAAATCGGACGCGAGTTGGGTATGTTTGTATGATCCGTTCTTGCTCGCGAAGCGTTTAGCCGGAGAAAGAAAGTTGGTTTACACCGGATTTTATTGTGTTCGTCCACCTTCGTATTTGATTGCCGGCAGTGAAGAGGATAAAAGACGTTATAATATCACTCAAAAGTATTACGGACTGATAGAGAAAAATCCGTCCATCACCGTCAAATACGGAGACCTGAAGGGAGGAATAGGCGCGTTACAAGAGAAAAACGTTGATACCCAGCTGGGTACGGATATGGTAGCGATGGCCGCTCTAAATCAGTACGATGTTGCTATTTTGGTTTCGAATGACGGCGATTATAGGAGCGCTGTAGAGAACACCAAGCGGTTCAGCAAGAAAATAGAACTGCTTTTCTTTAGAGGTAGTGCGTCCATGTCATTGAGATCTGTATGTGATATAACCAGAAGGGCTCGCCTATCTTTTTTCAAAAAGATGGCTGGCCTGGACGGATTTTAGTACGAAGGTTTTCTATGCGTTTGGGAAAAGAAATTCGCAAGGATTTTCCTATTTATTCCCGTCATAGTGGCGCGGGCGGTTTATGCTATCTTGATTCGGCCTCTACTTCGCTCAAGCCCGCGATGGTGATAGAGACGATGAAAAGATATTATGAGGACTACTCTACCAATGTGCATCGCGCGGCTTATACCTTGGCCGAGCGCGCGACTGAGGAATATGAAGAGGCGCGGCGGCTAATTGCGGAGTTCATCGGCGCCTCTAGGCCGGAAGAGGTGGTGTTTGTCCGCGGCGCGACTGAGGCATTCAATTTATTGGCGCATAGTTTCGGCGGGCACTTTTTGAAAGAAGGGGAGGGGATATTGCTTTCGGAGATGGAGCATCATTCAAATCTTATTCCGTGGCAGGAGCTTGCGCGAAAGAAGGGACTGCGGCTTCATTTTTTGCCGGTTGACTTTGTATCGGGGAATCTTCTTTGGGAGCCGCAGACATTTGTTCGTTTCCTGAAAGAGCGAAATATTAAATTACTTTCGCTTACCCATGTGTCCAACGTGCTTGGCACGATCAACCCTATTGCTGAAATCGTGGCGCTCGCGCATGAAGCCGGAGCAGTGGTTGCGGTGGATGGCGCCCAGTCAGCGCCGCATCTGCCGGTGAATGTGCAGGAATTGGGGGCAGATTTTTTCGCGTTTTCCGGCCATAAAATGCTCGGACCCACCGGCATCGGCGTTTTGTGGGGCAGGTATGAATTACTGGAAAAAATGCCGCCGTTTATAACTGGCGGGCATATGATTGAAGATGTTTATCTTGATCGCGCCACATACGCCAGTCCCCCGCATCGCTTTGAAGCCGGCACTCCGCATGTGGCCGGAGTAATCGGCTTGGGTGCTGCAGTGAAATATCTTTCGGCCCTTGGGATGGATGCAGTGCGGGCGCATGAGAAAAAGTTGCTCGTATATGCGCGCGAGCAATTGGGGGGCGTGCCCGGTATTGCTTTTCTTGGCCCGGAAAACGTGGAGGAGCGTAGCGGAGTATTATCATTCACGATTGCAGGCATCCACCCGCACGACATCGGATCGTTCTGCGACGAAAAAGGAGTAATGATCCGGGTGGGGGATCACTGCGCCCGGCCGCTCCATAAGAAATTGAAAATCCCGGCATCCTGCCGCGCGAGCTTCTCGGTCTACAATGATACGGACGACATTGGGCGGCTGGTAGGGGCATTGAAGCAAATGATCAGTGCATTCGGACCTTCTTTACCCCTCCGTAGAGTACTTAGATCTCTACGTAGAGATCTAAGTACTCTACGGGAGGTTCCAAGGTATATATGACTATTACACTCTATCGGCAGGACATTATTGAGCGATACCGCTTTCCGCAGTATCGCGGAGAAATCCAAAAACCCGACTTGCAGGCCGAGGTGGTGAATTCGTTTTGCGGGGATGAGATTGGGTTGTATCTGCGGCTTGATGAGGGCAAGGAGGGAATCGCGGAAGCGAAGTTTATCGGCGAGGGGTGCGCCTTGATGAGCGCATCAGCCGACGTCTTGTGCGGCGCCATTGAAGGCAAGCCGCTTTCGGAAGTCCGAAGTTTTACCGCAGATGATCTTCTCGGCCGCTACGGCGAGCCGCCGTCTCCGGGGCGCCTGAAGTGCGTCTTGCTGCCGTACGATGCGTTGCGCCGATGTTTACAGCTCTTGTCTTGAATTAAGCATGGTATCGGAATATTATGAAATATACATACGATCCATTTGCAGATGCGCTCTCCATCCATGTCCGGAATGGGAGGATTGCGGAGACCCGCGAAGTCACTCCTTATCTAAACATGGATCTTGATTCGAAAGCCCGCATTGTTGCGATCGAAGTTCTTGATGCCAAGAAGCATTTCGGGAAGGCGAACCTCAATAGGTTCTCATTTTCGGTGTTCCCGTATTCTAAACAGGAGATACGTAGATTAGAGGGAGTAAAATAGAAAAAGCCCGCACGGATGGATCCGATTGGGCAGTGTTTAAGGAAGATAGCTCCCAGCCTGCTTAATCAGGGAGGAATAACTTGATGAGTTCCATGGTAGAGTGAATGTCTTCGAGCGCGTCTTGATCGTGTCGGTTCTTTTCTTTTAGCACTTCTGCTATCTCCTCTATACTGATCTCTGTGTTCGGAAACTCACGTTCAGCAATTCCGTAGAAACTGATTAGCAAGATGTCAAAGCAGGGCTCTTTTGCTAAATCCGGATGAGCTGTCTTGATCTTTTCCTCGGCGGCCTGGATGATTGGACGCCATGCGGTACCTTTGATACGCATCGTCCCTTCTCCCATGGGGTCCTCCTTTGTGGGATGTCGGCGAAAGATCTTCGGCAAGAAATTGTTGCCTGAATTAAAGAATACCAGCTTTTTGTGGAAAGTCAAGGACATAAACCAATTCGCATTGGCAAAATAATGATTGACCGTAATCTTTGTATTGGCGCGGCCTCTTGTATCGCGGTGGCCCCGAGTACCTTTGAATTGGATCCGGAGAATAAGGCGGTGTTGCGCCGGAAACAAGCCCCGCCCTCATCGGACGAGACGCGGCGCGAGGAGCTGGAAGACGAGACGATTGACGATGAGACACTCTTGCTTGCGGCTAAGTCCTGTCCCACCCAGGCGATAAAGGTGTATGATGAAGATGGGAATCAGATTTATCCTTAATAGGACTTACGCGTTTGGGTAAATATCACCCTTTTCTGTCATTCCCGCGAAACTTGTCCTCACGAAAGTGGGGAGCGGGAATCCAGCAGATAAGCCGTTATTTGACGCTCTGGATTCCCGATCACGCCTGTCCTCGCATAAGCGGGGATCGGGAATGACACCAAACGCGTAAGTCCTACTTAAATAAAAAATGCATATGGACATAACAAAATATTTTTCAAAAATCGTTACCGAAGTTACCGCCCAAGCCCACTGCGACATCCCCTGCGGCATCTATGAGCCGACTCCGGCTAAGATTGCGGCAATGACTGTTTTGCGTATGACACTGCAGATAAAAGAGTTGGTCCCTCCGGCCGGATTTCCGTTGAAGTTTGACATTGATGCGGTGAAGGCCCTGCAAAATAGCTTAGTGCGTCGCATTGCGGTCAAAGAGCAGCACGCCGAGATGTGCAAGCGCGAGATCCTAATCCTCTGGACCGATTTTTTCAAGCCGGAGCATCTGCAAAAATGGCCGCAGCTGCACGAGGTATTTTGGAAAGCGGCCAAACTTTGCTCCAAGAACAAGCAGGAAGTCAGCGAGGACGCGGCGCTGGAGCTGGTTGCGGCGGTGGATGAGATTGCAAAAATATTTTATGAAGCCAAAGGAGCGCCGGAGCGGTATGAGGCGTACATTGCGCTTACTGAAAAATTATTTTAGTCCCCAGCGCGGACTCGCGCGGACATTTCAGAACGCGGACATACGCGGACTACTTTTTGCGGTGCGCGTGGAAGGGGAGAGTATGTGGCCAGCGCTCGTACCCTGCAGGCGATACCTGGCAAGCGCGCTCGGCGTTGTACGGGTCGGCGACTGTGCGGTATTCCGCAATCCAAAAGAAACAAGCCGCGTGTTTGTGAAAAGAGTGGCCGCGGTGCGCGGCGGCGACTATATAATGGAAAGCGCGGTTTCGTGGGGTTCATCCAGCCGCGACTTTGGGTTAGTACCCGAGCGTTTAGTTTTAGGGAAGCTTTATGGAACAAAATATTGAATCAGCGCTCCAGGAAATCCGTCCCTATATCGCTCAGCATCTCGGCGGTATAGAGTTTGTAAAGTTTGAGGAAGGAACTGTATATGTAAAGATGCTGGGTACCTGCACTCATTGCCCTCTTTCGCAGCTGACGCTTAAAGCAGGAGTGGAGGAGTTATTGAAGCAAAGAGTGGAAGGGGTGGAGAGAGTAGAAGCCGTATAGGAGTAATCACGAATATACGAATCAAACCCAAATATACGAATTCGTATATTTGTATATCCGAGATCATTTGTATATTCGCCATCACTCTTATGGAAGATCAGCAGCCCACAACCCGTCAGATCGTCCTCTTCACCGTGGTGTTGAGTTTTATCGTCTCGGTGATCGGGACGGTACTTTCGCTCGGTATTGTCGGGCCGCTTTTGGGCGTGGGAGAAGCGGGCGGCGGGCCGATCCAGTTCAACAAGCCCAAGATCTTGGAAAAAATTACCGAGAAGATCACCGAGCGAGAAACCACCGAGCGGATTTTGCGCCAGGACGAGCTGGTGGTAAAGGTGGTGGAGGAGGCGTCGCCGGCGGTGGTGAGCATCGTCGCGACCAAGGACGTGCCGGTGATTGAGAGATTTTTTGTTGATCCTTTTGGGGACGATCCGCTTTTCCGGGGTTTTTTCGGCGAGGGCGGCTCCGGGTTTAGCATCCCACAGTTCCGGCAGAAAGGGACCGAGAAGCAAGAGGTTTCGGCCGGCACAGGATTTATCGTCTCTGCGGACGGGCTGGTTTTGACCAATCGACACGTGGTGTCCGATACCCAGGCCGATTTTACGGTACTAATGAACGACGGGCGCAAAAAGGCGGCGAAAGTCCTGGCCCGCGATCCCGCGCAGGATCTGGCTGTGCTTAAAATCGAGGGCGCTGATCTGCCTTTAGTGCGCCTCGGGGATTCGTCCGGAATCAAAATCGGGCAGACCGCGATTGCCATCGGCAATGCCCTGGGCGAATTCCGCAACACCGTCTCTACCGGCGTGATCTCGGGACTGCAGCGATCGGTGGTCGCAAGCGGCGGCGGAGGCGGGCCGGAAACCCTGCAGGAATTGATCCAGACCGATGCGGCGATCAATCCGGGCAACTCCGGCGGGCCGCTTTTAAACTTGCGGGGCGAAGTCATAGGAATAAATACCGCGATTGCCCGCGGGGCCGAGAACATCGGCTTTGCCATACCGATTGACAAAGCCAAGCGGGACCTGGAAAGCGTCAAAGCGCACGGACGGATCGTGCATCCGTTTCTGGGCGTGCGGTACATGCTTGTTACTAAAGACATTGCCGCCGAGAAAAAGATCGGCCGCGATTACGGGGTGTTGCTCATAAGAGGAGAGAACGAACCGGCGGTGGTTGCCGACAGCCCGGCGGCGAAGGCCGGAATCAAAGAAGGCGACATAATCCTGGAATTCAACGGCGAGATCATAAATCCCGATCGGACACTGGCCTCTCTTATCCAAAAATACCAGGTCGGCGACGAAGTGTCGCTCAAGGTCTTCCGCGACAATAAAGAGTTTGAGGTGAAGGTGAAATTGGAGGAGAGGAAGTGAAGATTTGGGGCAGAACTATATGCATGTTACCATTTGAGTAGCGGGTTGTTGATCTTTATGTACGAATACAGAGGAGAAAGGAAAATGGAAGAGAGGCCTGAAGGGGAGCAAGAGCCGTTGCCCGAATCTGAATCAGAATCCCCGGTTGAATTTTTGTCGCCGGAGGAACAGGAGCGGGTGATACACGAATATGCCGAGCCGCAGGACGATACAGAAGAGAGCGGCGGAACTTCGGACGCGCCTCCTGCCCGAAACCCAGATTTTCGAAAACGCCCAGGTTAGTTGGTCTCATCTCGTAGAGTACTAAGATCTCTACAAACGCGGCGGCGCCAGTCGCTGCGTTCCTTTTTATCGCTCATGTGATACTTTTCGCGGCCATAAGGGTATTATATAATTGAAGGCATAAGCTGGCACTATTGACTTTTGCAGATTTGTGCTATAATAGAAATGGATATGGTGTTTTCTTCGGAACAGTTGAAAGCAATTTCTAGTATTTTGGCGGATTTGGGGCAGGTGCGTGTCGCGTCGGCGGTCATTCCGTTCGTGGTGCCGCATTTCAGGCCGGATGCAACAGTGAGTATGATTGGAGGATTTATTTTTGCGATTTTCTTTTTTTGGTCGAGCGTCAACTCGGTAAAACATTTATAAATACCACTATGACGATTTTTTATCTCGCGATGTCTGTCTTGGCTCTTGCTTTTGCGATTGTGCTGTACCCAACCCTTTGCGGGAACGCTAAAAAGCACTGATGCGAGTAATGAAAAGACATAAATCGCGTCTATTGTTCTTGCGATTTAGTGCTATAATTGCTTTATTATGCCGATGGGAATGATGCCGCCTTACAATCAGTTTACTGTAAAAGCCCAGGAGGCGCTCAAAAAGGCGCATGATTTAGCATTAGAGCGCTCGCATCAGCAGATTGACGTGCTGCATCTCTTGACCGCGCTGGTCTTGCAGGAAGAGGGGACGGTGGATGCGATCTTGGAGAAGCTGGAGATTGATATTCCGGCGTTTGCCGAGCATCTGCTCCAGACCCTGGATACCATGCCGCGGGGCGCCATGATTGCAACGCCGCTGGGACAAGTGTATCTTACTCAGGATCTGGCAAAGGTTATTGAGCAGGCCCATCGCGAAGCGGCGCAGTTGAGGGATGAATTTATATCAACCGAGCACCTCTTCTTGGCGCTGCTTGAGCTTGGCTCGCGCGCCAAAGAAATCTTGACACACCATGGCCTGGGCAAAGAGCTGGTGTTGCGGGCGCTGGCGGAACTTCGCGGCGGACAGCGCATTACCGATCCGGAGCCGGAAACCAAATACAATGTTTTTGAAAAATACGCGCGCAACTTGACGCGGCTGGCGCGCCAAGAGAAGCTTGATCCGGTCATCGGCCGCGCCAATGAGATCCGCCGGGTGATGGAAGTTCTCTCGCGCCGGACCAAGAATAATCCGGTTCTGATTGGTGAGGCGGGCGTGGGCAAAACCGCCATTGCCGAAGGCCTGGCCCAGCGGATCATCGCCGGCGACATACCCGAGACACTGAAGGACAAGTAATTGATCGC
>CAYIGN010000016.1:2078-14572 GCA_964363055.1 uncultured Candidatus Saccharibacteria bacterium | reverse complement strand
CGGAAGGAGATTTGGAGAATACGCTGCAACTCTTTATAGTACTCGCCTATCTGGATTGGGGCGGCTATAGGGGCTGTGTTGGTATTTTGCTGCTCCGCTTTTAGTGCAACCCGTTCGTATGTTTGTCCTGCCCGCATCCATGCTTTGGGGCCATCCTCTTTAGTGCTGATGATGACAAAAACCGGTGTCTGTTCTTTCAATAATTTCTCATCCTGCTTGCGGGTGAGTTTATTCATATTAAGCAACTTCAGCATCAGCGGGGCTATGAGCGAGATAGGCGTGGGGATTCCCATCCCGAAAGCAGGCATGCCGATTTTCGCTTTGGTGATGTTTGGTTTGACATATCGGGACAATTCTTTCCGAAATCCCCCATTGTCCATCGCCGCAATGCCGGCGGCGATGACGACATCCGCGATCTTATTTTTCACATTCTGATCGGTGATGCAATCAACGCGCATCTCGTCATTTGCAAGGGTTTTTATCCACGCCCTAAACAGGTCATCCGGTGTCCGATCATCATAGGGATTGCGATTGGTATGTCTTTTGGGGATAGAAAAAATAAGATGATTTTTATCTTGCGATGACTCCTGCTTGATTCTCTGCAATGAAATCACCGCCCTATCATCCTGATAATTGATCTGCGTTGCAAATCCGTAATAATCCGCGGCAACAAGCAAATTCTCAATCGCGCATCCCAAACTGATATAGAGCTGACGATTGTTGGTATCGCTTATGGGTAGCGCTCGTCGCATTTCCGGTCCCACCATGATTCCCTTATCCCCCACCTTAAATTTCCACGGCTGGCTGTTGTGACTTGAAGGGGCGAGCACCGCAAAGCGAATTAAAAACCGCAGCCGGTCCTCATCGGTTTTCTGTCTATAAAACCCGTCTATCTCAATCTCCCACGCTTGATAGTTGTCTTTCATTCATCATTCCCTAAAACATCATAAACCAATAAAGCCAATAATGACATGGTTGACAGTCTATCTTTTGATATGTTATGTTAAAAGCATTATCGGCTGGCTACTACGGCAGACGCAGCCGATATATCTAGGCCTTTAACAACAGAACAAATTCGCTTGGTTGCCATTAACGTGCTGCTGTATCAAGTCATGCGCTATCAGCGTAAACCCCAAAAGGAGGTGACAAGATGTCCGAGGTGGTACTTTCAGGTATCCGTGCGACGGGGCGTATGCATTTCGGCAACTTTCTTGGGGCAGTACAACACTTTGTACGATTCCAGGAAGGAGACAATATATGTCTCTATTTCGTTGCTGATCAGCATACCCTCACCACGCTTGATAATCCTGATGATCTCCGTAAAAATCTGATGGAGATGGTAAAAGATTATCTTGCGGCTGGCTTAGATCCGGAACGCTCGATCCTCTATGTACAGTCGAGCATCCCGGAGATTGCCGAGCTGTGTCTCTACCTTGCAATGGTGCAGCCATTAGGAGAACTGCTTACCATTCCTACCTATAAGGAACTGGCACGTAAGTTCCCCGATCGTGTGAGCCACGGCCTGCTCACATATCCGGTGCTGATGGCAGCTGACATTCTAGGCCCGCGTGCGACGCTGGTTCCGGTCGGCGAAGATCAAGTACCGAATGTTGAACTTGCCCGCTCCTTGGCCCGCCGCTTCAACAATCGCTACGGCGAGCTCTTCCCCATTCCAGAAATGATGCACGAAATGGTAAAAGTTGTCGGCTTGGACGGAGAAAAGATGGGGAAATCAGACGCTGACAACTCTATTGATATCAGTGCCTCTATTGAGGATATCCTTCGCCGCTACCTCGAACGAGGCATTACCGACCCCCAGCGGCAACGCCGCAGTGATCCGGGCGATCCTTACAACCGTTGCAGATCCGTTTATCCCGTCCATGAGCTAGTGACGCCGGATGAGCCGGCGACCCGAGCTATCGCCAATGCATGTATGAAGGCCGAGATCGGATGTATAGAATGCAAACACCTCCTTGTTGACAATATAGCACGCGTCATCCTGCCGTTCCAAGAACGACGGAAAGAGCTCGCCGATAAAGACGGCTACGTGCGGGAGGTACTGCACGAAGGAGGAAAAAAGGCTCGCGCGAGAATCGCGGAGACCGTTGCTGAGGTGAGAGACCGGATTGGAATTGTGCTGTATTGAGCGTACTCAATCCCAAACAGTCCAAGTGGAGGCGGTGGCATATTACCGCCTCCTGCCATACATATAAGGAGAAAGGATGAAAGGAGAAGGGATGATCGAGTTACACACTCTCGAAGAGTTGGGGGTACGATTACATAAGGTTGACCGACAGGTGGTTGCGCTTTTAGGCCAGCGTATGCGCCTCTCGTTGCAGGTTGAAGAACGTAAACGGCGGGAAGACCAGCCTATCTTTCGTGCCGAAGTTGAAAAGAGGCGCCTTGACGAGGTATGCGAATGGGCGCCGCGTTATGGGATGAACCCTGAATTCGCGCGCTCAGTCTTTTATGCCATCATCGGCGAGTCATGTAAGATGCAGATGATCCAGCTCCAGGGGAGCGCTGAACCAGTTGGTACGGCGGTTGACGAAGAAGGGTGGTATGCCCAGCTCAAAGAAAACCTTTTGCGCCTGACCGCCCGCTGTGCACCAACATATGATGATCAATATAGCGCTGCCTTCTATGCAACCCGCCTCCATTCCGAGTTTGAGCAGAGTATCATCATTGACGCTTGTCGCCAATACAAGAATGAGGACCTTGCGCTCGATCTTGGTTGCGCAACCGGCCGCGTCGCATTAGCCCTAGGGGATCATTTCACGCATGTCATCGGCTATGACATCAGTCCTGATATGGTCCAGATCGCCCGAAATAAATGCCGGACCACCCTTTCCGGAAAGTTCCGTTTTGAAGTCGCCGATCTTGAGGGTGGCATCCCGCAATCCGACGGGACAGCTTCATTCGTTGTGATGAGTATGGGGTTTGCCAGCGATCTGCGGCTTTTACGCAAAGTCCTGCGCGAAGTACAACGCGTACTTGTACCGGGCGGCGCAGCGTTTCTCTCCTTTTATAACGCCGAGGCGCTTCTTTACCGGTGGGAGTTCATCCCTTGGCCAATAGGTCTGGCTGCAGAGATTAATCGGCAGAAGCATTGCCTTGACGTGCACTGGGCAGAAGGAGAAGTTTACGCCATTTATGCAAGGCCGTATACAATGGATGAGGTCCACGATCTCATGCCGCGTGGCTTACCGATCACAAAAGTTACCACGCATCCCACCGTTTGTTCCATCTTGCCTGACGTGCTTTTTGACGATAAGAGAGTGAGGGACTCGATCGCTGTTATTGATGCGAAGCTCGCCGACGAAAATGCGGGAGCGTACATTACGGTGATTGCGAGGAGATCCTAAATCGAGTAGCGGAATTCCGTTGATACGGGATTCCGCTTTTTCATGCCTCTTTATTCTTATGCAAGAATTGCGAAGTGTATTGAGTCGCAAATTCTGCCGCTTTGCGTGTCTCTCTACCTCTTATAAATTGAGATGTGAATGCCGCAAGAAATACATCCCCGGCGCCTATAGCATCGACCGGCCCTAATTGAATCCTGGGTGTTTGCAATGAATACTTTCGTCGCCTTTCGATTATATCTACCCCATCTCTACCTTTTGTAATTAGGATAATCGCGTCTCCGAGCATAGCAATAAATTTGGTCTCCAGATGAGCATACTCTTCCGCCGTTGCCTTAAGTACCTTAACCCGCTTTACAATATGCTTTGGCATAAGAAATTTGGTATTACGCGACTTGGTGCATCTTATATATCCCTGCACATCGAGAATAATATCTCCTTTTAGATTGTTTATTTCGCTCAGTTTGAATTCATCAGCAATGGTGGAAATAAGAATCAATTCTGCCCCCCATTTCTTATACAGTTTGATTGGGCCTATGGAACGGATAACTCCATATTCTCCGCTTTCGTCAACGATGATCTCAACTCGCGCTTTTTTCCTGCCAGTAAGTATACCGAAATCAACCCCTAAATCCTGTAATGTTCGAGAAATCCAAAAAGCCGGACCGCCGGGTTTTACCGTGACCCTACCGGACTTTCGATAAGTTATTTTGTCCAAAGCAAATGAAGAAACGACTAATAATGGTTGTTTGGCAGATTGCATAAATTATCCGATAGTCCTTATAGACCCTTTCTTAAAGCGATAAATCTCACATCTATCATACTACCAGGAATAGAGTTTACAATAACCTCATTCCGGTGTGTCTTCGAATTTATCTAAAAAGCGGCGAATGCGAACATCCGCCGCCATCTCCGAAACAACGCCCTTACAACCCAAGCAACTCCGAGAGCGCTCGGACTATAAGATGGTCTGATCCATGCTCGCCTTTGGGACAGTACCAGATGGTAGTCCACCCCAGGCGTCGAGCAGCATTAAGATTTCTTATAGTGTCATCACAGAAATATATGTTTCCCGCTGATGACTGAATCAATTCCTGCACAATTCGGTATGCCCGTTGATCATCTTTGGGGACAAATTCGACCTCCTCCATGCCTATCACTCGGTTGAAATAGGTTAGGAATCCGAGGTATTCCAGGGTATACTGGGCAAAAGCAGCTGGATTTGCAGTGAATACTATTTTCTCCCCCTTGAGGTTGCTGAGTACCTCTAATGTAACCGGGTCAGGTCGAATAACCGATAGGTCGAGGCGGAGATATGTATCCTTAACTATCCGAGAGAAATCCAGACCGAATTCTCGGACAAAGGCAACAGCGGAAAACTCCGTTGCATGTTTGATTTTTAGGTTTGCCGCAAGTGACTGAACCCTGATTGCAGAGATACCAAGCACTCTGGACATATACTCCTGGAACAGTTGCGTAAACTGCTCTTGTATGGGTTCATCATTGTACAGCACCCCATCATTGTCAAAGACCCATTTTCTGCTCATCAATCCCCTCCTCTGATAGCTCTCATCCAGGCCTTCTTTTAGAAGAAGATAAAACGGGTAGTGAAATCTGTCAACCTTTATTCAATGTTCTTATAAACATCCGCACCCTTGCTTCGTTGATACGCTGAGTATATGCTTTGATGTTCGCTTTGTGCGTACCCTCCTTCCCTGCTTTCAATGCAGTGCTCACAATGACTCCATTGGCATATCGGCAAAGTACCCCTGCATTATTTTTATTAGCCCCGCTCCCTATAAAGATAGGAAAACCACCGATCATGCCCCTGAGCGAAACAAGTTCGTCGAGCTCAGGGGCATCACCAGTCCACTGTCCAGTCACGATGAGTGCGTCACTCCCAGCTACGATTGCACGTCTCGCAGATTCCTCCAATGAATAGCTGGATAATATCTTTGCGTGTTTTACATGAATATCGGTCAAAAGCGCAACTTCATTAACCCCTAACTGTTTCCGTAAAGCGGTCACTTCCTTCGGATTGCCCTCAATAATGCCATAGGCTGTCTTAACTTTATCCACGAATACCGGTATCCGGACGAATTGAAGTCGCAATACTCTAGCAATGGCAAGAGCGGCGCGATAATCATTCCACAGTACGCTTACGCCAAGAGGGAGCTTCGACGCCTTTTTTATCTTTGCGCCAAGGAACGTCATCGCCGCAACTACCGCGGGAGAAACAAATTGTTGATGCGGTATATCGTAATTATTCTCAAAGATGACCGCGTCAAAACCGCCGCGCTCGAATGCCGAAAGATCCCGCAATGCATTGTTTTCTGCAACGGCAATACCAGGGAAGCCGGGATAACCTAAAAGCGGCGGTAAGTGAATAACGCCGATCGTAATTGGTCTTGTTTTTCTAAAAATCTTTTGGATCTTACTTATAGAAGCCATACTCATTTGCAGCGCTGGCACAAGCGCATATTAAAGAAAAGGGACAGTAAGGAATACTGTCCCCCTTATCACGTTACGGAAGCGAAAGCGTTCCCCCGCTCATATTGACGTAAAGAACGAGTCTCTTCCAAGCGCGTCCCGACGCGATCGCTTCGCGGCACTCCCAATAGCATACTCTGAGGTAATCTCGATTAAATCTCTCGCCGATGAACGCATCGGCCCTCGCGATGAACCGTTCTGCAAAAAGCCCCAGCGCCGCATTCATTGCGAGATAGTCGGCAAGCACCGAATTATCACCCCGTAGGGCCGCAACGTTTGCTTTCTGGATGACATCGACATGGTTCGGGACTTGGATTTCTGCCGGATCCACCGTAATACCGAAATCCTCCGGATAGAGAATAAAATTCCCCCGAAAGTAATTCTGGTATGCGGCCGAACAGATCGTAGCATACGGGGAAATCTCATCCAGAATGCAATGCGCACGGAATGCGTCCGCATCCGAAAGATCGATCCTACATCCCTCCTTGTCCAAACCGCCGACCACAATGACGCTGCCTATCTTTTGTATGTTCCGCCGGTGGAGTGCCGCATAGGCCTGGGCGACGACCGAGGGATGGACTTTTTCATTCACGCCCATAATCTTATTCACCTCGGTTTGCGGATATACCGGCAGGCTCATAGGACCAATTATATGGTTGATCGTCTCCATCATCAGCAGATGTGAGAGGTCGTGGATCGTTTTGCACCAGTGCGCATCGAAATAGCAGAAACCGCATGCCGACCAGATGCGCTCGATCTCCTTAAGAGATCTCATGGAAGTACGCGCGCCGAACCGCTCAATGGCGTCAGTACTGCCCACTGCCGACGTGTTGCTGTACGAGCCGTGCTTGATCACCGGCAAGCCGAGCGCGGAGAGTACAATTGCGGAGAGAGTGGAAACATTGATTGTTTTCTGCACCGAGTTGTCGGCATGAAAACCGATGTCGCCCCCCATTCCGCATGTCTCTATTACTTTCGGTACGTCGAACCGGAATAGCGTATCAAGCAGACTTGCGGCTACCATCCCAGCGATTTCGTCAGAAGTCAACGATCGCAATGCTTCTTTTGCCGCCATCAGCTGAATGAATGCCGTTCCGGCGGCCAGCGCTTTTTCACGAAGGGCGTCGGATCCGATGCCGCCGCATGCGCTCCAGCAGAGATCGAAAAAATGCGCATTTGTGGCGGCAAGTACGTAGCACATGCCGCTGAACGCCTGTTCAAAGGTAAGGTTCTTACCCAGCTTGACGAGGCGATCGAGCCACTGAAGCTTTTCCAGTTCTAAAATCGCCCCGCTGCCCATGCGCTCGGCAAGCCGTGCACGAACGTCGTACATGACGGCTAGGCACTCTCGCGCCTCCTGTTTCTCACGTTTTTCGTGCTCCAATGTAATAAGGGAAATTCGATCACCCATCGAGCTCTACCCCTTTCCTGTCCAATAGCCAGCACTCGCAACGCTCAATCCGATCGCTCACAGCCAAGATTGAATTCGCGAAGCTGAACCAAGCGATTAACTCAGTAAAACCGCAGTTATCGCATTTTCCCCACCCCCAATCTCGGCTGATGCGTGTGTGACCGCACGCCTTTGCCAACTCGAGCTTCAATTCATTTAGTTTTTGGGCGTAGCGGCGTTCTGTCGCGATCTTCTGCTCATTACATTCCTTGATTGCCAAAAGCAGTTGGACGATTTTGGCGTTTTGGTCGCTCATACCGCGTTTCCCCCTTTTTGCTTATGTGAAAGGACTATACAAACCAACACCCATTGTGGCGTGCTGGCTTCTGCATTCCTCCAGTGCAGACGTAAACACACCACCTACCTAACCTCTTCAATCTTCAGCGCTTACGCGATAATACCCGCCGGAAGCCTCCTTTTGGATCAGATAAAACTCGCGCCCCTCTGCTTACGGTGGCTACGCTTACCCCAAGATTTTTGGCGACTTGACGCTGGGGTATACCACCGGAAAGCTGTTTAACGATCTGCCATCGTATGGACAGCTCTCGGTACTCTGCTGGGCTGAGCAAATCTCGCAAGAAGGTACGCAGAAATTGTTTATCGCGAGCGACAGATAATAAAACGTCAATTAGCTCAAATAGGTATCGGTTCTTTTGCCTCCTCATATATGTATTAGCGTACTATTACAGTATAGTGAGCCGCATATGGCTTGTCAATCCTCATATGTGGATAAGTCGCGGTGCCTGCTCAGGTCTGGGCGGCAGCAGACAACCCTTCACTTTATATCCAAACGTCCTTCCAAAGAGACAAACATACGGTTTAATGGAAGGGGCTGGTTGGTGAGGATTTTGCGGGCGCAATAGGCGACTGCCGAGCCGTTGAGAAGTGCGGCGCCCCCGAGCTGGGGCCAGGAGACCATGGTTTTGCCGATTTCTTTGAGGGAGTCCAGCATCCGCGGCGAGACGTTTTCTATCCCGACATAATCGGCGATCTTTTTCCCCGCGGCGAATTTATCAAGTTTTGCGAGTTGTTCGTAGGTCGAGCCGCCCATTCTGCCGTGGAAGAATCTTGTTTTGGGGTTTTTATCGTAACGCTCAATGTCCACCAGTCCGTTGTCGCCATTGTCGGTCGCCATCAAGACCGGAATCCTGTGCTTTTTAGCGTACTGGCGAATCAAATGCTTCATCGCCAAGTTATCAATCTCATCAATCACAACATCCAATTTCGGCGGCCCGACAAAGAAACGCGCAATGTTTTTCTCGGTGAGCCCGTCAGGAAAAAGATCAATTTTTGCATACGGATTCAGCGCGTAAATCTGGCGCGCGGTTATCTCTATTTTCGGTAACCCTAGCGACTCCGCTCCGGCGCGGATGCGGTTAGTATTGGAGAGAGCCAAGCGGTCATTATCTGCGAGCCGGATGTGCCTGCCGCCGCCTTGCAATACGATTGCAAGCGCCACGCTGTTGCCGACCGAAAGTCCGGCAATGCCGATAACCGAGTTATAAAATTTATCCTGTTCTTCAGTAGTAATGAGATTGCGGTTGCGCGCGGTGCGAACCAGCTGCAATTGCCGGTCTTCCAGAATATGGACTAATGTTGAGAGCCACGGGAAATACACCCAGCGGCCGCGCTGCCAGAGGGGATTTTTCTTATTAAGTGATGCCAGATACTCCTTAAAACGATCGTCAAAGTTCGACTGAAAGTATAATCGCGGATTTTGGATTGCAAAATACTCGCGCAACTGTTCCTTATAGTCATCACTGACATACGCAACCTCGCGGCTCGCGAAGAGCCGCGAGATGCTTCGGCGATCACGATCCTTGCCGAGATTAAAAATCTGCGGTGTTGATGCCGCGCTTCTTTTTGATTTTTGAGCAAGGGCGCGTCTGAGATTCATATTTTCCTTTTTGGACTTCGGACTTTTTCAATCTCCATTGAAATGTTTTTCTGCCATTTCATCCGCAACGGCGTAGGTCGGGCGGCGCTGGCGCTTGGCAAGCGTCAAAATCGCGCTGAGATTTTTGCGGATGCCGAACACCAGGCGCATAACGCGCTTGGGGTCAAAATGCTTGTGCTCGTATTCGTCCACCACGCAGATTAGACCGCCGGCATTGACCACGTAGTCCGGCGCGTAAAGAATCCCTCTACGGTGCAGAAGATCTCCGGCCTTGTCGTCCTCAAGTTGGCTGTTTGCCCCTCCGGCGACAATTTGGCAGGCAAGTTCACTTGCCTTACGACGGGTGATTGAGTGGCTTAGTGCGCAGGGCGCGAACACATCAACTTCCTGCCGATGGATATCGGAGGGCTTCGTCACCTCCACTTTTGGGAATGCGCGTAAAATCGCGCGCAGCTGCCGCCGGTTGATATCGGCAATGAGAATCCGCTTGGCATACGGATAGAGAAGTTTAAGCAATGCCCCGCCCACTTTTCCGACTCCTTGTATCGCAAAAGTCCGCTTCGCCAGATTCTCGTTCCCGAAAACCTCTCTCAGCGACACTCTAATTCCCTGCAGGATGCCGAATGCCGTAAACTGCGTCACATCTCCTTTCATCCCGACCATGTATGGACTGGCGCGCCGCATGATATAAAGATCGTTTTGATCGAGGCCTACATCCGTGCCGGTTATAAATCGCCCCGCAAGATAATTTACCCGTTCGGCATAGGACTTCAAAAGCGCGTGGCGCTTATTGCTCGCGCCGGTAGGCGCCATAAGCACTGCCTTGGCCCCGCCGTACGCAAGCCCGGCCATCGCGAGTTTGTACGACATGGTTCGCGCCAGGCCCAAAGCGTCGCGAAGCGCCGCAATTTCAGTCGCGTATCTCCAGAGGCGCGTCGCGCCAAAGGACGGCCGCTTGTCTCCGCCCCGATGCACCGCGATAAACCCGCGCAGCCCTGATTTCGAATCGGAGATAAAGGTTACAATCTTATGATTATCAAATTCTGGCAGTTTTTCTATGGAAAGATTTTGCATATCTCGGTTGGTCTCGTAAACGCAAAGCCCCTCGTTACGAGGGGCTTTGCGCACGCATTTACACGTCAGTCATCACTCCAAGAAATCCGATCAGCTGGATTGGCATCCCGCAGTCATAACCGCAGAAAGGGCTGCGGATTAAACGCATACATATCTGTCTATTTCGTATCATAAACTAATTATATCGTATATCTTCATAAAAGTCAAGTGTAGAGTGCATAAAGCGCAAACCTGCGTTATAGTATGCGTATGACTCCTGCCGACGGCGCACGATTCATAATTGTGAATGGCACGATACTTGCATATCGGGTTGCGGGCGAGCGGTTGGATGCCGCGCGCCGCGTCTTGGTATTTCTTCACGGCTGGGGCAGAACCCGAGACGATTTTGATGATCTTGTCGGCCGGCTCTTCCCGCACTTCAGTGATTGTGCGTTCCTCCAGCTCGATCTGCCGGGATTCGGCGGCTCTCCCCTGACCCGTCCGGACGGCCTGTCGCTTGATGACTATTGTAACATACTCAAGGATTTTTTCCACAAACTCGGGTTGGCGCGGGTTACGCTCATCGGTCATTCGCTGGGCGGCCGGATTACGATCAAGTTTGCGGCGCTATATCCGGACTTGGTGGAAAAATTAATCTTGATTAGCGCTGCGGGCATTCGTCCCCGATCATTCCGCCGCACGCTGCTCGGCGCCGGCCGCGCCCTTTTCAAAACCGTATTTTTCGCGGTGCGCGATTTTACATTTATACTACGCCTAAAAAATCTTCTTGGGGCGGCATTCGGAAGCCGGGATTACCAAACCGCGCATGAGGCGCTGCGCGAGACCCTCAAAAAGGTGCTCGCCGAGGATCTGCGCCAAGATGCGAAGAAAATCTCTGCGCCAACCCTGCTCGTCTGGGGTGCGCAAGATCAAATCACTCCGCTTCGCGACTGCGAGGAGTATCACTCACTCATCCGCGGCTCGCAACTGGAGGTGCTGGACGGCGGGCACTTTGCTTTTTTGCAAAATCCGGGAAAGTGCGCGGAACTCATCGCGTCATTTCTTCAGAACGGATGAGGCAAAAACGCGAGTGAGCGATTGCTCTTCCCGGTGTCGTTCCTCGGCGTATCCGATGAGTTTTTTGATAAGCTCCGGCAGGGGCAAGTCGCAGGCCTGCCACACATGCGCCTGCAAGGATCCCGGCAAGGTGTTGGCTTCGGTCAGATACCATCCCCCGCTCGCCGTATTAATCATAAAATCAAAGCGCGTGATGCCGGAGCAGCCGATGGCGCGGAACGCTCGCTCCGCGGCTCGCCGCAGGGCATCTCGCATATCCGGAGAAATATCCGCCGGAATCACGCTTTTTGACTTGCCTTTGCCTGATTGGGGAATGGTGCCGCCTTTGATGACATATTTTTCTTCAAAGTTTTGGAAACTGCCCTTCCAGCGCGGCTCCTCGGGTTCGGATATGATGAGTTCGCGATGGCCGATGACTCCGACATTGACCTCCTTAATATTCTCCACGGCCTGCTCCACCAACGCCAGTGTATCAAACTGAAACGCGACTTCAAGCGCCCATTCCAGTTCTTGCTCGTTGCCTGCGCGGGATACCGCGATGCTCGAGCCCAGCGAATTTGGCTTTACAAACGTCGGATAGCCGAAAGATTTTTTTACTTCTCCCATAATGCGCGATCTGTCGCGCAAGAATTCTTCTCGCCCAACTTCAATTGTAGCGACTCCCGGGATGCCGCCTGCGGTGAGCAGGCGGCGCGCTTTGATTTTGTCCATCGCAATCGCTGAAGCCCGAACCCCGCAACCGACGTATGGGACTCCGGCCATCTCAAAAAGGCCCTGAATCGTGCCGTCTTCTCCGAAAGAGCCGTGGATGCACGGGAAAGCAATTTCTATTTTGATCGGCCGGCCCTGACGGAAAAACTTGCGAGGAGGCAGGAGCATCAGAGCATTGTCGGCAAACGCAACCGACGATACGGCATACGGCACCAAGCGTTCCTCCAGCCGCGGCGCCTGGAAGAATGCGATATTACCGAGTGTCCCCTCACCCGCGAACCACTCACCGTTCCTATTAATATATACCGGAATCGCCTTATACTCGGGCAGAGCCCCGAATCCTGCAATAACCCGCATCGCAGTAAGGATGGATATATCGTGCTCCGGCGAGCGCGACCCAAAGAATATGCCGATGGTCTTCATAACATAAAAAGATAGCTATCAACATTCCGAC
>CAYIGN010000016.1:0-2068 GCA_964363055.1 uncultured Candidatus Saccharibacteria bacterium | reverse complement strand
CCATACGGAGAAAGAGTGTGCACCACAGACCTTCCTTGATATTTTTTGTCAACTAATCCCGCATGTGCGAGACGTCGCGTATGTTCAGAGATTGTTTTAAAATTGCAGCGAAGAATATCGGCAATGCCCTCAACCGTCACCCCCGCGTTAGCAGCAATTACAAATAATATATCAATACGACGGTGATTGGCTATACCCTTGATATGCCGCTCTGTCTGCCTTGAAGTTTTTATACTCTTCTCCATCGCATTTATCTTACCCTAATATTCCGACATTCTCAAGAATATTGGAATATAGTGGTGTGCACTAAAGATAAATACCCGGCCAGTCATACGCGGAAAAATAGGTGCAGTCGCCGTCGCGGACGATGCGGGAGAGAATCTGCTCAACCTCTCCGCTTCCATCATAACCGATAATAGACCCCTCTGGAAAATCTCTCTTTTTGAGGCCGCGCCTTACTGATATACTTACCGGTGTCTCACGCAGAAGCACCACATCAAAAATCTCGCCAATCCGTCCGCCAAAATCGGTATTCACCGCCGCGGTGTCCGGCCCCGCCTCAGGGATTCCGGCAAAGACCCCGATTTTTCTCCGCTTGATTCCGTTTAGAAACTCAAGCGCCGCTTTTAGGCCGTCAAGCGTAATATTGTAACTGTCGTCAATCACGAGACGGTCTCCGGGTGACAAGATCGGATAAAGGCGCCGCTCAAGCGGCCGGAGGCGCTCCAAGCCCCTCGCGATTTCCTCGCGACTCATGCTGAGGATTGAAGCGACCCGAACAGTTGCGGCAAGCGGGAGAGCGGTATGGGCGCCCAAAAGTGCCGTCTCCCCTTCCCAAGTCCACATCGGCTCCGCGGCTCTCATAATACGGAACCGCGTACTGCGCTCGCCGACTGCAAGGACTTCTATTTTAATGTCGCCCGCACCGGCGCAGCTGTATGCAGTCGGCCGCAAACCTCGCTCCTCCCATCGAGCTATACGCCCCAAGACCCCTTGATTGAGAAAAGCAGAATCCTTATTCCATAGTGCAAGGCCCCCCCGCGGCAAAGCGTCAAAGAGTTCGCACTTGGCGGCCGCGGTTTGCTCCAGGGAACCGAATCGCTCGCGGTGCGCCTCGTTGAGGCCGGTCATAATCCCGACAGTCGGCCGCACCATGTCGCAAATTTCTTTTATATCGCCGCGGCGGTATGCGCCCATTTCTACTATCACAATATCCCCGTCTGCAAACGACTCGCGCAAAATCCAGCGCGCTACGCCGAGCAGAGTATTCACATTTCCCGGGGTTTTATGCACCCGGAATTTTTGGCCGAGGATTTGCGCCAGAATCTCCTTGGTTGTGGTCTTGCCGAAACTTCCGGTGATGCCGATCGCCGCATGGAACTTGAAATTCTGCATATGACGGCGGGCCGCGGCGCACACCCATCGCGTTGCAAGCCATTCAAAGGGCCACAGTAACAACATGTTCATCCGCAGTGACAGCGGAATGAGGAGGGAGACCGTAATACTTGTCCAGAAAAGAAACCATGCCTTCCATGTCCAATCCAGCGTGACTTTCTCGCGGAATGCATCCCAGTCCGCAGGCCGAGGGTGGCGCGCAAGCCACGAATAAAAAAGCACCATGTCATAATGGCTTGCCTGCAAAAGCCCCAAAAGTATTTTTAGCCGCGAGATTGCTTTCATCTCTATTAAGGAGCATACCCGCCGATTTGATTTTGGGCAAATTCCAGTGTATACTAAAAAATGTCCGCCCGTAGCTCAATCGGCAGAGCAACGGCCTTTTAAGCCGGTGGTTGGAGGTTCGATTCCTCCCGGGCGGATAGAGCCATCGAGGATCCTCGACTTCCTATGAAATTTTTGATGAAAGTCGGGACAGCTGGCTTTTAACCAGTTGATCGAGGTTCAAATCCTCGTGGGGGGATTACTTGTCTATACTCGCCAAAGATGATACCATAGCATCATGCATAAAAAGGAATATACTATTGATACCACACACGGAACGTACAGGGCACAAATCTGGCGGGATCAAAGAGATAAAGCTTTCGCTCAAAATTGGTCGTCACGATTTAGA
>CAYIGN010000015.1:0-15291 GCA_964363055.1 uncultured Candidatus Saccharibacteria bacterium | reverse complement strand
GCGGATGAGCAGAAATCCGCCGATTGCAGCCCAAATGCATTTTTGAGATGGGTTCAAGTTGAATCCTCGCAGTCCCTCCGGGGTCTTTTAATTTATCGGTGGAAGCCCAGATCAGCCGGATTGCGGCTTCCGGCAATATACTCAATCTCCCCGCCCATATCCTCAAACTGTGCTCGGAGGCGCGATACTTCTGAAACAAGGGTATAGACCGACTTACTGAATACTCGCGGCCTGATTTGCCCTTTTGACCAGTACTGAATTACCAACCGGCTGTCCCCAAAGATTTTCTTTGTTCCTTCCTGCAATGCAATCTTGAGCGCGTAGGAAAGGGCGAGCAGCTCGCCGAAATTGTTGGTGGCCGAGCGGCGCGTGATTACAAAGGTACCGAATTTTGTCAGCCGGCGGCTGCTGATAATTAACGAAAGAAGGCCTTCGCCGCGCTCGTTGGCAACATTCACCTCAACCAACCCCATACCTCTTCCCGTACCCGAATCAAAATAGATGCCCTTCCCCAGTGTGCGGCCTGAACCGGACTTTTGGTCATAAGGCGCGCCGTCGCGCAGCCACCGCTGGGCATCCTGGACGGTTGAAAATCTTTTATACCTGGCGCCCGGCCTGCCTTTCACAATCTCTTCACATTCGCGCCACTCATCCGTGACCCCCATCTTCTTCGGAGAAACGACGTAGGCGTAGAACTTCTTCATAACCTTTTTCCAAGCGCCTCTATGGCCGGCAGTTTTCTGCCGGCCAGGAACTCCAGCATCGCGCCCCCTCCGGTCGAGATATGACTGAATCCGCCCAGCAGTCGGTAGCGCCCCAGCGTGGCAAGCGTGTCTCCGCCGCCCACAAGCGTAAATGCATGGAGGCGGCGCACTGCCCCGGCAATCGCAATCGTGCCTTTGGCAAACTCGCGCACCTCGGCAAAGCCCAGGGGCCCATTCCACACAACCGTCTTGGCTCCGGCCAGGAGCGACACAAACTTGGATTGACTCGCGGGTCCGATATCTACAATATATCCATGCCTGCCCACTTCCTTGACTGGCCACACCCTATGGCGAGAAGTCGCATTGAGGCCGTCGGCCACAACGACGTCTGATGGAAGATACAACTTCTTGCTTCTTAAAATGGATGCTGGAGCGCGCTCGTTCGTATCCGCCACTGATTTGCCAATCGCTTTTCCCATAAATGCCAATAAGGTGTTGGCCAGCGCCCCCCCGACCAATACCCGATCCGCCTCACGCAAAAAGCGCTGAATCAGAGGAAGCTTGGTCTCAATTTTGACGCCTCCAAGAATCGCAATGAAAGGCCGCTGGGGTTTTTTCAATACTCGATTGAGCGCCGCCACCTCATCCGCAAGGTGAAAGCCGGCGTAGGAAGGAAGGATCTTGGCAAGCGGCACCATTGATGCATGGGCGCGGTGACAGTTCGCGAACGCTTCATTGACATAAATCTCTCCCCACTGAGCGAGCGAGCGCGCGAATGATACGGTATTATCTTCTTCGCCCGGCCAGAAACGCAGATTCTCCAAGAGTATCACCCGGGCAGAATCCTCTACCCGTGTAATTTGATTGAAGCGGAGCGAATTCTCCACGAAGATAACTCGACACCGCAGCCGGCGGCTAAAATACGAAGCCAAAGGGGCAAGCGACAAGCGCGGATCTCGCCTCCCTTTGGGACGGCCTCGGTGGCCGATAATCCGTAGACGCGCTCCATTGCGGATAAGAAAGCGGAGGGTCGGCAGGACTGCGTCAATCCGATAGGTCTCTGTCCGTTTATCAGGCAAAAGTGCGATATCAAGATCGGCTCGCACTATTACCCGCGTGCCTTTTCGCAGCGTGGCCTCCCGCAATAGGCGAATACCCATATACGCATATCATAGCCGACTTATGGTATAATGTCACTCATGCATGGCAAGCATATCATCATCGTCGGCGCTGGCTTCGGAGGATTGACCGCCGCACTCAAGCTCGCGCCGAAGCAAATCCTCCCGCGCCGCGGCTACGAGATTATCCTGGTGGATCGCCACCACCATCATCTCTACACCCCGGCCCTCTACGAGGTCGCGGCGATCCCCCGCGATTACGCGACGGATCAGCACCTCATTTCCTCCACGCTGATTGCCACGAGCGAGATCATCCGCGGCCGCTCCATACGATTCCTATGCGATGAATTTGTCAAAGCCGACATCCGTGCGCGCACCGTAACGCTTGCCAAATATGGAGTGCTTGGATATGAATTTCTGGTCTTGGCGCTGGGCGCGCAAACGAACTACTTTAACATTCCTGGGCTCAAGGAACACAGCTTTCCTCTGAAAACGGCGGACGATGCCGTCTCGCTCCGCAACCAAATCGAGACCCTACTCGCAGCCCGCCCATCTCTCAAGATCATCGTGGCCGGCGCCGGCCCATCAGGAGTGGAGCTTATGGCTGAGTTCGTGAACTTCATCTGCATCCTCCAGGGGAAGTTGACTCCGGCCCCAATCTGCAACGTGAAATTCATCTTGGTAGAAGCATCGCCCGCGATCCTCCCCGGCTTTCCCCAATCGGCCGTCCGGCGGGCGGGCGAGCGGCTGAGGCGCCTTGGAATTGAGATCAAGACCAATGCGGTGATTATTGCGGCCAGCCCGGACGCAATCACCTATAAAAGCGGCGAGCGCGAGACATACGACGTTTTGATCTGGAGCGGCGGGGTCAGGGGACCATCGATCCTCTCTAATCTCGGCTTGCCTCTCTCGCCTAAAGGCACACTTATTGTTGACCGGACCCTGCGCGTCCGGGGCGCGGACGGGCGGGCATTTGCGGTTGGGGACAATGCGTGGTTTGTCAACCCGCGAACCCAAAAGCCCCTGGCCTGGACCGTGCCGGTTGCCGAAGCCGAGGGGCGGCATGTCGCGCGAGAGATCGTTCGCGCGATTAGCGGCAAACCGCGGCTTAGCTTCAAACCACTCCTGCGCTACCCTTTTATCTTGGCGGTTGGCAAGAAGTACGCGCTCACCGACCTAATTGTTGTTCATCTCAAAGGGATGCTCGGATGGTGCGCCAAGCAGCTCGTGGAACTGCGCTACCTCCTCTTCCTCCTTCCATGGCCCCGAGCGTTTGTCCTGTGGTGGAAGAACATGCGGCTCTACAGTTCAAATGACTCGTAATCCTCGCAAAATAAGTTGGCGCCCTCATCATCCCGGATCAATGTGCGGATTCCGATCGGACTGATCGAACAATCGCCTCGAATTCTTTGTGATCCAAACTTGCGCTGCCGACCAGCGCCCCGTCCATTTTTCCGTCAACCATAAACGATCCGACATTGGCCGAATTCACTGATCCGCCGTAGATAATCCGTACCTGCCCGGCTGACTGTCTAACGTAAAGACCGCTCAGAACCTTTTCAATATAGATCCGGGCGCGGAATGCGCTATCAGGCGTATCAGGGCCGTGATTGCCGGGCATGGTGGAGATCGCCCACACCGGTTCATAGGCAATGATGAGTTTCCGCAAAAGCGGTTTTTTCACTCCAGCCAGGGCGGCCCTAAGTTGCTCTCCCGCCAGCGGAGGGATGTCGCTGCCGCTGCGCTCTCTTTCTCCGATACAAAGAATCGCCCGCAAGCCGTTTTCCAAAACCGCACGGACTTTTTTATTGATCATCTCATCTGTCTCGCCCAAATGGATCCGACGCTCGGAGTGGCCGATGATGACATATTCAACTTTCAAGTTTTTAAGCTGATGCCAAGATACTTCGCCAGTATAAGGGCCCCGGTCTCTCCAGAAGGAATCCTGCGCGCCGAGTTTAACTCCTTTGGGAAGCGCTTCTCTGACCGGAATGAGAAAGGGGAAGGGCGGGGCAACGACCAACTCGGTGCCCCGCAATTTTGAACTGCTGAAATTATGATATTCACCCGCCAGAGCCGCTGCTCTGGCGGGTGAATCCGGATTCATCTTCCAATTGGCGACGATGAGTTTGGGCATATAGGTGTCGCGACTAAAAATTATTGCGGGGCGGGTCTGTTATGTGTGCTTACTGATCGCAAAAATTCGGCGGCGCTCTCGGGCGTAATCGTGGAAATCTCAATGCCGGTGCCGATTTCAAATCCGGCCCAGATCGCGGTCTTGGGCAATATCTCAAAATGCCAGTGATAGTGGCGAAATTCTTCATGGTCGGCGGTCGGAGCCGTATGCAGGAAAAAATTGTAATCCGGGTTCCCCAAACCTTGAAATAACTTGGCAAGCACACTGCGGAGGGCATCGGCGAGATCGGCTCGGCTGTGCCCATCCATGTCCTCAAAATGGGCGCTGTGCGCCTTGGGAAAAATCCGCAATTCAAACGCCGTCTTGGAACCAAACGGCGCCACTGCCAAGAAGCGATGATTCTCATATACCAGCCGCTTCTTGGCCCGCAGCTCATACCGGATCACGGTGCAGTGGACACACGCATGCTCTTCATGGAAATAGCGCGCCGACCCTTTGATACTCCGGTCTACATCCGGAGGGATGACTGGAGTGGCGATGATCTGCGAGTGGGGATGCGAGATGGTCGCTCCTGCCGCCCGGCCGTGATTGTGAAAAATAGAGATGTATTTAACTGCGGCTGACTGCTTTATTTCCAGATACCGCTCCTGATACGCGCGGATAACAAGCTCCGCTTCTCTCAAAGACATCTTGGCCAGAGACCGGGTGTGGTCGCGAGTCGCCACCACTTCATGAAAACCGACTCCCTCGGCCCACTGATACGGTCCGGTCTTGCGCATTTTTGCGCGCGCGCCGCGGCTAAAGGCCGGGTATTTGTTGGGGAATGCCTGCGCCCACCAATTATCTCCGGCTGCTTTTCCATCCGCGGCATGAAGGAGCAGCACCTCCGGATGAACCCTCTCAAACGGGCAGCGATCCTGCGGCTGGATAAAGGCCGGGCGTCTTTCTCCTCTGAACTCATCCGGCCGCCTGGCCCGACCAGTGGCAATCACCACCCAGTCGCCAGAAACAATGTCCTGGCGCAGCTCCGAGATTGATGGCTTTTTGCCTGAACGCGGCCGCCTTTTACCTGCCATATATTCCTTTTATCATATTCCAACGCACCCGCAGAAGTTCCAGAAGCGTAGTCAGGTAAGCGCCTATACTCACTTTGGAATCCGGCGGATTGATCCAATCCACCGGCACTTCTTTTATCCCAAACCCGCCGCGCTTGGCAATGAGGAGAATTTCAAAATCAAACCCCCAGCCGAAAATGGTCTGCTTGGGGAATACGTACTCGGCCGCGGCCCGGGTAAAGACCTTGAAGCCGCGCTGGGAATCACGGATCTCCCAGAGCCCGGAGCCGATGCGGATGACATATTTGGCCAATTTCCCCAACATCCGTCGGTACCACTGGGCCTGCTCCTCAATCCTCGCGCCGGCGATCTCAATTGAACCGATCACTACCCCAAAACACCCCGGGCGCTCCTGCCCGCTCAAACAAAGATGCGGAAGGAAATTATCAAACTGTTCAGGCGACACGGAGTTATCGGCATCGGCAAAAATTCGAATATCGCCCTTGCCGGCTAACATCCCTTTCTTTACTGCCCACCCCTTGCCGCGGTTCTCTACATTGAGGATTTGGAGACCAGAGATCTGATTTTGGATACTACGCACCATCTCCGCAGTCCGGTCGCGAGAGCCGGAGTTTACGACTATAATTTCGTATCCGTCAGCCAGACGCCTGGCATGGAGGTATGCATCCACCTCGCGGATGGTTTTCTCAATCCGCTTCTCCTCATTATACGCCGGGATGATCCAGGACAAAAACATGAATCAGGAATTATGAATCATGAATCAGGGGACGCGGGATTGAATTCTTCATATTCATGGTCCATGCTTCCTGATTTCTTATTCCTTTTATCGAGATACGATTGCAAAATAATCGCGGCCGCGGAGGCATCGCTCATCTCTGCTTTGCCGCCGGCGGCTTCGGCCATGCGCGTGGTGAAAATCTCGTTTTCGAATTCAATCGGCGCGCCTGTTTTCTCTCTCAGTTTTTTAGCAAACGCCCGAACCTCGCGCGCCTGTTCCGTTTCCGCTCCGTCGTGCGCCAGGGGCAATCCGATAACAACCATCTCTGCCCGCTCCCGCCTGATGACCGCCGCTATCTCGTCCACTGCCTGCCGATCGCTCTCACGCACCACCACGCCTCGCGGAACGGCAATCTGTATCTCTTCATCCGCCACCGCCATCCCGATCCGCCGCGCTCCATAATCAATCCCCAGATATCGCATGTAATCCCATTGTATACCCGCGCCCGTAAAAAAACCATACGGGGCGGGGGAATGCGATAACCTACCCGCCTCCGCTTCGTTTACTAACCCCCTCCCCGTACCTCCACTACCATTTCAATACGATCGTATCAAGATGGTAGTGGCGATGGATGTTATCTTTCGGACAAAGAAAAAGCCCGCACATTGGGTGAACGTGCAGCCACTGATCTAAAACCTCCTAACGCGCGCTCACAGAGCGGTCAGGACTTCGGCGCCGTCTTTCGTAACAGCAATCGTATGCTCAAAATGGGCGGCGAGCGAGCCGTCGGCAGTGCGGAAAGTCCACTCATCCGGCTCCAGCGTAATCCGCCAGTCGCCCAGGGTCGCCATGGGCTCAAGCGCCAACACCATCCCCTCACGGATTTCCAGACCCGTTCCCGGCGCTCCATAATTGGGGATAAGCGGCTCCTCGTGCAGCTCATATCCCACGCCGTGGCCGGCCAGATCGCGGATCACGCCGAGTCCGGCTTTTTTTAGGTGCTCCCCGATCGCATGGCCTACATCGCCGATTGCTTCACCCGGCCGTACAACGGCAATCCCGATGTCCAGCGCTTCGCGCGTTACCCTAATCAGCCGCTCCGCTTCTGGCAAGACCCTTCCAATGCCGATCGTTACCGCCATATCAGTCACCAGTCCCTCCCCTTGATACTTGATATTTGATACTTTATACGAATCTGTCGGCCAGCGCATCCCAATATCAATACTGAGCACGTCTCCGGACTTGAGAGTCCGATCTTTGCGCGGGATGCCATGCACCACCTCATCATTGATTGAGGTGCAGATACTGGCCGGATATGAAATCTTCGCCTCGCGGATCTTGTACCCTTTGAAAATCGGTATTCCCCCTTCAGTTAGAATCAGACGCTCGGCCAGAATTTCCAATTCCGCGGTTGAGACGCCGGCCTTAGCCGCTGCCGCAATTTTTCTTAGTATCGCGGCAAGACGCCGCCCGCCCTCGCGCAAGATCGCGACCTCCTCTTTAGTTTTGCAGGAGACCGCCATATCAGCGCCTTGGCCACCGCTTCCCTATCTTCTTTCGGAGAGCGCGATCAATCTCTGCAAACACTCGCTCCGGCGGCTGCTCACCGTCCACGCTGATCATCCGACCGCTTTTCTGGTAGTAGCGGAGCACCGGCACTACTTCTTTGGAAAAATAGTCAAGTCGGCGCCCGATTGCCGCAATCGTATCATCGGATCTCCCGCGCGAGAGCAGACGCCGCATTGCTTCTCTGCGACTTATGTCAATATAAATACAGAAGGGCAAAGGCCTCCCGTGCCAACGCATCACCTCATCAAGAAGCTTTGCCTCAAAAAGCCGGCGGCAGGCGCCGTCAAATACGAGATGCCGGGTTCCGCCTCCTTCATCAATGATGACCCCGAGCCACAAATATGCCGCCAGCCACGACGGATGCAATCCTCCCTGGCGCATCACGCGCCGAGCAATCTCGGCTGCCGGGCCGGTTCTGTGCATGAAAGAGCGCAAGAGCTCCCCGGTGCTGACATGGATGCCACCGGCTCGCTCAAGGCGCTTGACTATGAAGCGCGCCTGGGTTCCTTTACCGGAACCGGAGCGGCCCAGCACAATCAATGTCAGTTTATTGTTAGATTCGCTCATATTCCCGCATCACGAGCTGGGCATTGATCTGCTTGACGGTTTCAATCACGACCGAGACCACAATCAGGATCGCGGTGCCGCCGATGGTCAAGACCCGGATGGAGAAAATGCTCTGCACCGAGAGCGGCAGAATCGCGATCACTCCCAAAAAGACGGCGCCGGCCAGAGTAAGACGCGAGATTATATGCGTCAGGTACGCCGCGGTCGGCCGCCCGGGCCGAATCCCCAGAATAAACCCGCCCTGTTTCTGCAAATTGTCCGCCAATGACTGCGGGTCAAAAGTCACTGCCGTATAGAAATAGGTGAAGATGATTACCAGAAGAAAATAGACAATGCCATAGATCCACTGCGTATTAAACATTTGGATGAGAAAATTCGCAATCTGCTGCACCCAAGGGCTGGGGATGCCGGACAGGAAGCTCCCGATGAGCCCCGGGAAAAGGATGATTGAAATTGCAAAAATAATGGGGATAACTCCGGCCTGGTTAACTCGCAGCGGCAGATGGGTGGAGGCCCCGCCATACACCCGCATGCCGCGGATGCGCTTGGCGTATGAGACCGGGATCGCCCGCTCCCCTTCTGAAATCACTACCACTCCGGCGATGACCGCCAGAGCCACCGCCGCGAACCCGATGTAGCTGGGAAGTGCAGACGGGGTGAAAGCAAAAAATTCCTGCTGGAGCGAGCGGGGGAAACCAGCGATGATCCCTGCCAGAATCAAGAGCGAGATCCCGTTACCAATCCCCTTTTCAGTGATAAGTTCTCCCAGCCACATCAAAAACATGGTGCCCGCAGTAATAATAATCAGGTTGGATATGTAGCCGACATAATCCAGCGATGGGATAACCTGCTGGCGAGCGAGCAGTACGAGCAGGCCATAACCCTGCAGGAGCGCCAGCGGCACGGTGAGCAGCCGAGAATAGTTATTGAACCGTTCCCGTCCCGCCTCGCCCTCCTCCTGATAGAGTTCCTTGAGCCGCGGCACGATCATGGTGAAGAGCTGCATAATTATGGATGCGGTAATATAAGGACCCACGCCCAGCATGGCGATGGAAAGATTCTCCAGCACCCCGCCGGAGAAGATGTTGAGGAGGCCGAAAAATTGATTCCCCGCCAGAAACGATTTCAGACGCAACGGATCAACCCCGGGCACCGGGATTGAAGCCGCGATGCGGAATACAATTAGAATCCCCAAGACGAAGAGGACCTTGCGGCGCAGATCCGGAATGGTGAAGAGAAGTGCCAATTTCTTGAACATGTCTGCAACAAAGATTACGTGTCAAGTATCGAGTTTGGCGAATAACACCTTTTATCGTCAACTCTGAGGGGACTTTAGCTCCCGAAATCTTGAATTTTCGTTTTGCATTTTCATTTTTGATTTTTTAATTTTGAGGCGGCCGCGCCTGAAAATGTCACTCCCTCAAATTGGACTTTCTTCTTGAGCTCTCCCTTCCCTAAAATTTTCACCTTCGGCACTCGCCCCTGCACATTTGCAATCAGCCCCTTGGCGCGTAAAGACGCGGGATTCACTGTCTCTCCCTCGGCGAATCGTTTTTCAATCGCGTCAAGATTGACAATCGCCGGGCCGGGCTTGAATGACTTAAACTTGTATCCTCGCAGTTTGGGGATTTTCTTCAGAATGTCCCGCTCCTGCGGCCGGATGCGCGCACCGGCGCGCGCGCGCTGGCCCTTGATGCCCCGCCCGGAATAGGTGCCTCTTTTACCGCCACGGCCGATTCTTCTGCCCTTCCTCCCTTTATGACCAGGTTTTAATTGATGTAGCTGCATATCGTCTGAGATGTCCAATAACCAAACCAGAAATCCGAAGAAATACCCAATACCCCAAGTTCACTCGGGACTTGCGGGATCGGAGATTTTTTCGGGCTTCGTCCCCGACTGGATCGGGGATCGGGCTTCGGGCTTCAACTTTTTTAGCGCTTCCATCGCCGCCCGCGCATTATTAAGCTTGTTTGGCGTTCGTCCCAAGATCTTGGCAGTAAGATCTCTAATCCCCGCCAGATCGGCGATCGGGCGCAATGGCCCTCCGCACACCAAACCCCTTCCTTCCCGAGCCGGCTTCAGAATAACCGAGGCAGCCGAGAACTTAGCTTCGGTCTCGTGGGGGATGGATCGGGCGGCAGTCAGCGGAATGCGAAAGATGCCTTTTTTGGCTTGAAAGACGGCTTTGTCAATCGCCTCAGCGACACTCGCGCCCTTCCCCACGCCCAGCCCCACCTGCCCCTTGCGATCCCCAACCGCCACTGTCACTCGGAAACTAAATCGCCGGCCGCCAGCTACCACCCGCGCAGTGCGGCGAACGTCCAAAACGCGATGGTCAAATTCCGATTTTGCGCCACCGGCGACACTCCCTCTTTTTTGTCCTCGCGATCGAACCATATCAATGGTAACTATTTATAAGCCCGTCCCAGCGCCTATTTTACTACTCACACCGATAGCAAAGTCAGAGGCAATCAGGAATATACCTGCTATTTCTAATCGGCATCAGAAGTAAAATAGGTGCTGGGTTATATTTTCAGTCCGGCCTTGCGCGCGCCCTCCGCAATCGCACTTACAACTCCATGGTAGCGGTACGCTCCTCGGTCAAACACTGCCTTTCCAATCTGTTTGTCTCGGGCTTTCTTGGCAATGAGCGCCCCCAGCGCCTGACCCAATGCAATCCGCCCCGCTCCCTTTTTCCAGTCAATCTCCGCATCGCTTGCCCAAATCACTGTTCGTCCGAGCGAATCATCAATCAACTGCGCCCACAGATGCCGATTGGACCGGAACACTGAAAACCGCGGACGTTCGCTCGTACCTCTTGCCGTGGCCCTCACCCGCCTCTGTCTTCTCAACCGTTTAAGACGTTTTTCTTTTGTCTTCTTCATTGAAGCATGGACCATAAATCATGAATCAAAGGATCAAAGATAAACATGTATTTTAGATGATCCCCGATTCGCGATCCATGATTCCAGTTATCATGCCGAGGCGATTGCTTTCTTGCCGGCTTTGCGCCGGATTATTTCTCCGGCATAGCGGATCCCCTTCCCTTTATACGGTTCGGGCGGCTTCAACGCCCGGATCTGGGCCGCTGCCAGACCAACCGCCTCTTTATCCGCGCCACTCACCATGATCGTATTCCTTTCCACTCTCATCTCAACTCCGGGCGGCGGGTCATAACGCACTGGATGCGAAAATCCAAGTTGCATGACCAAGGTTTTACCCTCCAGTGCGGCGCGGTATCCGATTCCTTCAAACTCAAGCTTCTTCTCAAAGTCAGTTGCGGCCCCGGCGACCATATTCGCGACCAATGAACGCGCCAGTCCCCATAGGGCGCTGGCCTGGCGCGACGCATCCCGGGGGGATAAAAGCACCTTACCATCCTGCACTGCAATCTCAATCACAGGCGGCAGGGTCCGGCGCAGCGTCCCCTTGGGGCCGCTAACCGTAATCAGAGCGCCATCCACGGCGACAGTGACGCCCTCGGGAATAGGAATAGGTTTTTTTCCGATACGACTCATAGACAGTTTGTTACCAGATCTCGGCAATCAGCTCTCCCCCCACTTTCTCTTTCCGCGCCTCCTTGGCGGTCAGGACCCCCTTGGGAGTGGTGAGAATGAAAATCCCGCCATGCGGGGATGGACGCAATTCATTATATGAAGAGAAGCGGCGCCGCCCGGGGGTTGAGTGGAGCTTCACGCCCTGAATCGCCGGCGCATCGGAGCCGCCCCGCAGCGTTACCTCCAGAGTCCGGCGCACGCGCTTGCCTCTGCGCTCCACCTTTTCAATAAATCCGCTCCGCTCCAACGCGCCCGCAATCTCGTACTTAAAGCGGGAATGCGGAATCATCACGGTTGTGTGGCCGGCGCGCTGGGCGTTCTTGATACGAATTAACATATCGCTGACGGGATCCATAATGATTTGCGTTTATGATTAAGGTCTCACCATGACGATTTTCTTATCCCGGGTATCTCTCCGCGGTTCGCCAATTCTCTAAAGCAAATTCTGCATAGATCAAAGTCCCCCAAATATCCTCGCCGCCGCCCGCAGCGGAAACAGCGCCGCACCACCCGCGATTTAAATTTGGGCGCCTTCAGAGCGCGAGCTATGACGGATTGCTTTGCCACAACCGACATTGTTACATTGTTGAATTGCTGCATTGTTGATTAGCAATGTAGCAATGTAGCAATGTAGCAATTTTACTTTATGGGGAATCCCATTTGCTTTAATAATTCAATCCCTTCCTCGCGCCGCTCGGCGGTCGTCACTACCGT
Source organism: uncultured Candidatus Saccharibacteria bacterium (assembly GCA_964363055.1). GTDB lineage: Bacteria > Patescibacteriota > Minisyncoccia > Sungbacterales > HO2-52-23 > CAYIGN01. The sequence continues at coordinate 3,131 of CAYIGN010000015.1, read as the reverse complement.
CACTTCCAGACCGAATAAAAAATGGTAATCCTCGCCCAGCATCTCTGGGAATACTGTATGCTCGCGCACCCCGATCGTCAAGTTGCCCCTGCCATCAAACGATTCTGGTCCGATCCCCTTGAAGTCGCGGCCGCGCGGAAGGGCAATCGCGACCAGACGCGTCAAGAAATCATACATTCGCCTGCCTCGCAGGGTAACTTGGTAGCCAATTATCATCCCTTCGCGGGTTTTGAACGCCGCGATCGCTTTTTTTGCGGGCCGGGCAGATGGCTTTTGTCCGGTGATCCATGTCAGGTATTTCTCGATCTCGCCCCGTTCTTTCTCCTCCCGCCATTTCCCTATTCCCGTATTGATGACGGCTTTCTCAATCTTGGGCACTGCCATCACATTTTTATATCCAAATTTTTCCCGCATTGCAGGGACTGCTTCTTTTTGATATTTCTCTTGCAACAAGTTCATCAATTAAAATGCAAAATTAAAACGGGGTTCGGAGAACAACCTTCTCATACTTCGGCGCCGCACTTCTTGCATGCCCGATACTTCCTGCCCTGCGCGATCATCCGCCCGACGCGCGCCGACTTGCCGCAGGCGGGGCAGATCGGCATTGCGATGTCCGCCCAGAAGGGAGCCGGGATGCGTACCAGTTCTCCTTTTTGACCGGCGCGGCGCGGCCGCACATGCTTCTTCTTCACATTGATCCCTTCAACAACGATCTTCCCCTCCTGCGGGAATGCCGCAAGCACCCTGCCGGTCCGTCCTCGGTCATTGCCCGATATGATTTTAACTTGGTCGCCTTTGCGGATCTTCATTATAGTATTGCTACATCAATATCTTGCCGCATTGCTATTTGATTCAGGCCACTTCCTGCGCCAATGAGATGATTTTGCCGAATCCGCGATCGCGGAGCTCCCGCGCGATCGGCCCGAAGATCCGACCGCCCTTGGGTTCGAATCCTTCCACCACCACCGCCGCATTCTCATCAAATCGGATGTAAGATCCATCGTCCCGACGATAGGGGGCCCGCATGCGCACAATTACTGCACGGACAACATCTTTTTTCTTGACTGGTTTGCGCGGCTCGGCGGCTTTGACCGATGCTACCACCACATCCCCCAAGCGCGCATACCTCCGGCGCGAACCGCCCAATACCTTAATCACCTGCAGGAGTTTTGCCCCTGAGTTGTCTGCCGCTTTGAGCATGGACCGGGTTTGGATCATAAAACTGGAATTAAGAATTAGGAAGATGCGGCCGTGGATTCCCCTGATTCCTGATTCGTGCTTCCTGATCTGGGAATTTCCGAATCGGGAATATCACTTGCCGCTTCCGATCGTTTGACCAACGCAACTACGCGCCATCTTTTCTCCCTGGAAAGCGGCCGCGTCTCCTGGATGAGCACTGTATCCCCCATCCTATACTCGCCCTTCTCATCGTGGGCTTTGAAGTGCTTGGTCAAGCGGTAATATTTCTGATACTTGGGGTGCTGCTTCAGCCGCTCCACCCGCACTCGAACGGTCTTGTGCATTTTGTCGGATACTATCACTCCTCGTAAGCTACGCATGTTCATGGAGAATGGTGAGGATGCGCGCGACGTCTTTTTTGATTGCCGCGCGCTCTTTCACATTCTTAGTATTTTTCTGACCCATGATGAACTGGAGATTATCAAGCTGATACCTTTTTTCTTCCAACAGTTGCGCCAACTCATCTTTTGATTTGGTCCTTATCTCGGATGGCTTCATACCCTATTTGGTTTATTCCCGTACCTATACATGTGGGCCTTACTTCATCACGAACTTGGTCTTAACCGGAAGTTTATGCGAGGCCAATCGCATTGCCTCCTGAGCCGTTTCTCGCCCGACCCCATCCATCTCAAAAAGAATCCGACCCCGACGGACAGGCGCGACATAGTGATCCACTGATCCTTTCCCGCCTCCGAGCGTAACCTCCGGGGGTTTGCGCGTTACCGGCTTGTCGGGGAAAATCCGTATCCAGATTTTACCGCCTCGCTGTACATAACGGGTCATGGCCCGGCGCGCCGCCTCGATCTGGCGCGCGCTAATCCAACGGCCTTCCAAGGCCTTCAAACCGTATGCGCCAAAAGCAAGCTCGGTGCCGCGCGTCTCAATGCCGCGAGCCGCCCTTTTCTGCCACTTTCGATGTTTTACTTTTTTGGGCTGCAACATATTGCCTGCCGATTAGATCCCCTGCGGCCGATTTGCCTTACCCTTGTCGGTGACATCGCTCTTTGCTGAATGTATCACAAATCCGCGCCGAGCGCAACCATGCTCGGATTTTCATCCGCGGTCTACATCTGAGGCCCGTGCCGTAGCCCTCACGCGCGGGCTTTTCTAAGGGGGTAAATTCTACGAGGTTGAACCTCGCAGAGTTTTAATCGCCTGTTCTATGTTTGACGAATTGAATATAGCGCCGCCCGCAATAAGAAAATCTGCGCCTGCGGCAGCGGCCTGCGGCGCGGTCTCAAAATTGACCCCGCCGTCGGCTTCTATTATACATCTCGGACAGGCAGAGCGTAAATGCCTAATTTTATCTAACGCTCCCTCCGCCATTTTCTGACCTGATGGGCCGGGAGAAACCGCAAGTACCTGCAGTAGATCAACCTTCTCGAACCATGGCTGCAGTTTCCCCCAAAACGTCTCGGGGTTGACGGCAAAACCGACTTCTACCCCCGCATCGCGGCATTTTTTGATAATAAATTCGGGATCGCGGACTGCTTCCACATGCACAATCACGCGCTTGATTGGCGCAACGAGCCACTGCCTAACTACCTTCTCCGGTTCCATGACCATGAGATGTACCTCGACATTCAATTCGGTATCAAGCCGCTCTAAATCCACTGGATCATGCCACGTAAGGTGTTTTGAAAACACCCCGTCTGTAACATCAAGATGGCACCACGAGACATATGGTTCTACCTTCTGAATCCGTTCCTGCACCTCCTCAAATGTAGGGACGTTGATGGAAGGAATGATTTCAACCAAAAAAGTGGGTGGTTCGTAGGAGGTAGTTTGTAGTAATTATGTCGAGTCGCCATTCACTACATACCACTCACTACAAACTACTAGAACCCATCTCAAAAATGCATTTGGGCTGCAATCGGCGGATTTCTGCAAAG
>CAYIGN010000014.1:0-15307 GCA_964363055.1 uncultured Candidatus Saccharibacteria bacterium | reverse complement strand
TGGTGCGCGAGCTTGTCAAAATCATCAAGAGAGATTTGGCGATTGATTGGATGAACAATGATATAATCAAGGCGAGGATTCGCGCGAATGTTAAATTGTTATTGTTACGCAAAGGATACAAGGCGGAAGAGAGCGAAAAGGTTTTGGATTTGATTTATCAACAAGCCTTTTCGCTCTACAGAGATTTTGTGCCAGCGATGGCATAAAATCATCCCGCTACTATGATATTGGTGTAAAACTGGATTTTTTGTTTGATTCGTGTTATATTTACGGCATGAATCGTTCAGATGAGCAACTAATTGCGGATTATCTCAAGGGCGACGAGGAATCGCTTGAGATTATTGTTCAACGATATCTCAAACCGATCTACGGCTTTGCGTATAGATATGCAGGCGGCGGACAGGATGCGGAAGATGGGGCTCCGTAAAGCAATCGGCGCGAAAAGCCGCCACATCTCGATGCAGTTTCTTACCGAAGCGGTGATGCTTACTTTTTTGGGCGGGGTTATGGGGGTTATACTCGATTGGATTCTTGCCACACTCGTATCGCAATTTGCCGGTATCGCCACGCAGATTTCTCTGCAAGCGGTTCTTCTTGCGTTCGGGTTATCAGCCGCTATTGGAATCATTTTCGGTTATTACCCGGCGAGGAGAGCAGCATCATTGAATCCGATTGAAGCATTGAGATATGAATAAATTAAGGTAGGTAATTAGGGCGAAACGCAACCATGAGAGGTTAGAATATCCTCATGGTCGCGACAGGGGGCTTGACACGTTTATTGCAATCGCTTATACTTAAATCAATAGCGGGAAAGGAGGGCGGAAGAATGGCGTATATAAGGAAGGTAATAGTTTTCCCGCTTCCATTTAAATAACTTCCAATCATTTGCGACTTTGAGTAGCAATCGCAAATTTGGTTTTAACCCCTAATCTTAAGGAGGAGGTTTAGGGCATTTATTTTTGATGTCTGTTTAGCCCATTCATCCTTCTCGCTTTTTATGGAGAAAAAGTTTCCTTCGCGCTATACCCCGCCGGCTGTAGATCTGCCCCCGCTTGCCGAGGTGCAGCTCAATTCCAATGCCTGGTTCTTCAGGCGCGGCTTGCGGGAACTTTTTGATGAGGTCTCGCCGGTACGCGATTTCACTGAGAAAGAATTCTGGCTCGAATTCGTCAGTTTTTATCTGGACGAGCCCAAATTCAGCGAAGAAGAAGCCCGGGCGCGAAATCTCTCACATGAAGCGCCGCTGCGGCTGCGCGCCCGTCTCACCAACAAAAAAACAAAAGAGATCAAGGAGCAGGAAATTTATCTGGGCGACTTCCCGCTTATGACCCCGCGCGGCACCTTTATTGTAAACGGGGTAGAACGGGTCGTGGTTTCCCAGCTGATTCGTTCCTCGGGTGTATATTTCACCGTCATGGCCTTGCGAGGGAGAAGGTATTTTGGGGCAAAGGTCATTCCCAATCGCGGCGCGTGGTTGGAGTTTGAAAGCGACAGCGAAGGAGCGATTTACGTCAAGATTGATCGCAAGCGAAAAATCCCCGTAACCGTACTCCTGCGGGCTTTTGGACTGACTGACAATGACATGATCATTGAGACATTTTCAGACGTGGATAAAGGACAAGTGTCCTTTATAAAAAAGACATTAGAGCGCGACTCAACTAAAACCCAGGATGAAGCATTCATTGATCTTTATAAGCAGATTCGACCCGGGGATCTCGCAACCGCCGATAATGCTCGTTCCCTAATCCAAGCCATGTTTGGTACGGAGCGGTACGATTTGGGCGAGGTCGGCCGTTATAAATTCTCCCAACGCCTAAACAAGGCATCGGAGAACAAGCAAAGGACTCTAGGCCGTGAGGATCTAATCGAGATCATAAAAGAGATAATTCGTCTCAATACTCTGGGCATTGCTGCGGCAGACGACATTGATCATCTCGGGAATCGGCGGGTGCGGGGAGTGGGAGAATTGCTGCAGAACAAGCTCCGCATCGGGATCTCGCGCATGGTCCGGATCGCGCGCGATCGGATGTCTACCCTTGATCCGTCTACTCTTACCCCGGCCCAGCTCATCAATGCGCGGCCGTTTATGGCAGCGGTCAAAGAATTTTTCACTTCCTCACAGCTCTCCCAGTTCATGGATCAAGTCAATCCTTTATCCGAACTGGAGCATAAACGCCGCTTGAGCGCTATGGGTCCGGGCGGGCTCCAACGGGAACGGGCCGGCTTCGAAGTGCGAGATGTGCATCCCTCTCACTATGGCCGGATCTGTCCCATCCAGACGCCCGAGGGACCCAATATTGGTTTGGTCGGGCATCTGGCCGCTTACGCCCGCTTGAGCGAGCTTGGACTGATTGAGACCCCTTATATCAAAGTGCGCAAGGGAAGGGTGACGGGTGAGGCCGAGTATCTGGATGCCGCGGCCGAGGCGAAACACAACATTGCGCATGCCAGCGTCCCAATGGATAGTGAGGGGTACTTCACCGATGCGGATGTGCAGGTGCGCTCGCGCGGGAGCCCTTCAGTGGTAAAGCGGGAGGAGGTGGACTTCATTGATGTTTCGCCCCAGCAGGCAATCTCAGTCGCGACCAGCTTGATTCCTTTTTTGGAGCATGATGATGCCAATCGGGCGATGATGGGTTCCAACATGCAGCGTCAGGCCGTGCCCTGCGTGCGGGCTTCGGCCCCGGTGGTGGGAACCGGGGTGGAACTTCGCGCCGCGCGCGACTCTGGCCGCGTGATTGTCGCCGAGGCCGATGGCCTGGTAGAGGCAGCGGACTCGCGCCAGATCATCGTACGGGAGAAGAGCGGAAAAACGCGCACCTACGGACTGGCATCTTTCTTGCGTACCAATGCTTTCACCACCATTCGTCAGCGACCGCTGGTGGAACGAGGCAGCCGAGTAAAGCGAGGCCAGGCATTGGCGGACAGCTCCTCGACCGATAAGGGCGAACTGGCGCTCGGACAAAACGTGGTGGTGGCGTTTTTGTCTTGGTTAGGCGTAAATTATGAAGATGCGATCATCGTCTCCGAACGTCTGCTTAAGGAAGATCGCTACACCTCAATCCATATAGAGGATTTTTCGTGTGACGCGCGCGACACCAAGCTTGGGGTGGAGGTTACCACCCCGGATATTCCCAATGTCGGCGAGGAGAAGCTGAAAAACTTGGATGAGGATGGGGTGGTGCGCCTTGGCGCAGAGGTGCGATGGGGAGATATTTTGGTAGGGAAGATCACGCCCAAAGGCGAGTCAGACCTGACTGCCGAGGAGAAGCTTTTGCGTGCCATCTTTGGCGAGAAGGCGCATGAGGTAAAGGATACGTCACTGCGTCTTCCGCACGGCAAACGGGGCCGAGTAGTCGGGATCCGCGAGTTCTCGCGTGAGCGGGGGGATAAGCTGGAAGCCGGTGTCATCAAGCGCATTCAGGTGGATGTGGCGCAGCTTCGCAAGGTCGCGGTGGGCGACAAATTGGCCGGGCGACACGGCAACAAGGGCGTCATCTCCAAGATCTTACCGGAAGAAGATATGCCTTACCTGGCGGATGGCACCCCGGTGGATGTCATTTTGAATCCAATGGGGGTTGCCTCGCGCATGAATATCGGACAGATCTACGAAGCACATTTGGGATGGGCGGCGCAAACCTTGGGCTATCATGCTCGTTCCCCGGCCTTGGCCGGGTTTCAAGAGGAGGAGATCAAGAATGAGTTGCGTCGGGCCGGGCTGCCCGAGGATGGAAAAGTATGGCTCTACGATGGCCGGACCGGAGAGCGATTTGGCCAAAAAGTGACGGTCGGGCAGATCTATTTGATGAAGTTGATCCACCTGGTGGAGGATAAAATCCATATGCGTTCCATCGGACCGTATTCGCTCATCACCCAGCAGCCGCTGGGAGGCAAGGCGCAGTTCGGGGGGCAGAGATTCGGAGAGATGGAGGTATGGGCCTTGGAAGGATATGGCGCGGCGCACACCCTGCAGGAGATGCTGACCATTAAATCGGATGACGTCCTGGGCCGCGCGGCGACGTATGAAGCCATTATCAACGGAGAGCGGATCAAGAATCCTAATACCCCGGCTTCTTTCAACGTCCTGGTAAACGAACTCAAGGGCTTGGCGCTTGATGTTGAGGTGATTCGTAAAGCCGAGGCCGGCGAAGTCGGCGAAGAAAAGCGTGTTCTGCCGGTGCTGAAAGCCGGGCGGGAGCGACAAAAAGCAGCCCCCTCGCTTTGAGGCGGATCGTTTCTCTCCTGTACCAAGACGACTCGACTCGCGGAGTTTATCCTGAGCTTGTCGAAGGGCTCGCTCGAAAAGTATTTTCGGGCATTTCTTAACTCAAATTTATGGAGATTTCTTCGTTCACCGATTTTAAGGCAATTAGGATCAAACTCGCCTCTCCGGCAGAGGTCATATCCTGGGGGCATGGCGAGGTGACCAAGCCCGAGACCATCAATTACCGGACCGGGAAGCCGGAACGGGATGGACTTTTTGACGAGCGCATTTTCGGGCCGACCAAGGATTGGGAATGTTACTGCGGCAAGTACCGCCGCATCCGCTACAAGGGGGTGATCTGCGACAAATGCGGAGTCGAGGTTACCCGCGCGATCGTGCGCCGGGAGCGCATGGGCTATATAAAGCTGGCTTCGCCAGTGAGTCATATCTGGTTCCTGCGCGGGGTACCCTCGCGGATTGGGCTGATGCTGGATATGTCGGTGAATAATCTGGAAAAAGTGATTTACTTTGCCGGCTACATCGTCACCACGATTGATGAACAGGCGCGGACTAAGGCGCTGCAGGAATTAGATCGAGAATTTAGATCCAAAGTCAAGGGATTGAGCGAAGAGGAGGCAGTCCAGCTCCAGCAAGTGCGGGTCGCCACGCGCGAGGAGCTGCGCCGATTAGCCCAGTATCAGGTCCTTTCCGAAGTAGAATATCATCGCTTGTCCCGAAAATTCGGAGAAGTGTTTGAGGCCTCGATCGGCGCGGAAGCAATCTACAAGATCCTGGCGCGGCTTAACCTGGAAGGGCTGGTGAAGTCGCTGGAAGCAGAGGCGCCGAATCAGAATCTAACTCTCCAGCATAAAACCCTAAGACGGATTCAGGCCGTCCGGGGCATGGTCCGCGCCGGGATCCGGCCGGAATGGATGTTTCTAACCGTGATTCCGGTGATCCCGCCGGATCTGCGCCCCATGGTGCAGTTGGATGGCGGCCGCTACGCCACTGCCGATCTCAATGACTTATACCGTCGGGTGATCAACCGCAACAATCGTCTAAAGCGCTTGTTCGAGCTCCATGCGCCGGAGGTCATCATCCGCAACGAGAAACGGATGCTCCAGGAGGCGGTGGATGCGCTGATTGATAATTCAATCCGGCGCGGCGTATCTCCGGCCTCCTCACCCATCCAGCGACGGCCCTTAAAATCACTGGCCGGGATTCTCAAAGGCAAACAGGGCCGTTTCCGCCAGAATATGTTGGGTAAGCGGGTGGATTATTCCGGGCGCTCGGTGATCGTGGTCGGACCGGATCTGGAACTGCACCAGTGCGGGCTGCCCAAAAAAATGGCGCTGGAACTCTTCAAGCCCTTTGTAATCCGCCGACTGATTGAGCAAGGAGTTGCGCATAACATCCGCGGAGCGGGAAAGTTGATTGAAGATCAGAACCCGCAGGTATGGGCTGCGCTGGAGGAGGTAATTGAGGGACGGGTGGTACTACTGAACCGCGCGCCGACCCTGCACCGCCTTGGAATTCAGGCCTTCTACCCGGTATTGATTGAGGGAGACGCGATCCAAATCCATCCCATGGTTTGCCCCGCTTTCAACGCCGACTTCGACGGCGATCAGATGGCAGTCCATCTCCCGCTCACGGACGAGGCGCAGACGGAGGCAAAGGAGATTATGCTCTCGTCCAGAAACTTACTCAAGCCCGCCACCGGAGAGCCGATTGTCAACCCCACCCAAGATATTGTGCTGGGGTGCTACTTTGCGACCACGATTCGGGATGGATTGAGCGGAGAGGGAAAGATATTTGGGTCGGAAGAGGAGGCGTTGCTGGCGCACAGTTTAGGATACGTTGATCTGCAGGCGCGGATTAAAGCAAGAATCAAGAAGCAAGAGTCAAAGAATCAAGCGGACCGATATAGATTGGTTGAAACATCCGTGGGGAGAATTATTTTCAACAGGGTCCTGCCGGAGGATTTCCAGTTCGTGAATCAAGAATTGAAGAGCCGCGATCTGGCTGACATCGTTGCCCAGGTCATCAAGCGCTACGGCATCTCCGGGACGCCGGCCATTCTCAATCGCATCAAACACCTCGGATTTGAATTTGCAACCCGCTCGGGCATCTCATGGGGAATTGACGATCTGCGGGTTCCGATCGAGAAGCCAGACCTCATCCGAGTCGCCCGCCAAGAGGTGGCGTTGATAATGGATCAATACCAGCGAGGGCTTTTAACTGATCAGGAGCGGTATCAGCGGGTTATCGAGGCGTGGCAAGAGGTGGTGGACAAGGTTTCCAAACTTGTTCCCACCACGCTTGACCCGAAAGGCCCCATCTTTAGCATGGTTGATTCCCGCGCTCGGGGCTCTTGGACCCAAATCCGTCAGATGGCCGGCTTGAAGGGATTGGTAGTGAATCCGGCCAGCCGGATTATTGAGATGCCGGTGCTCTCGTCTTACAAGGAGGGACTAAATGTTCTGGAATACTTCATTGCCACGCACGGGGCGCGCAAAGGAACTGCGGATACGGCGCTGCGCACCTCTGCGGCCGGGTATCTCACCAGACGGCTGGTGGATGTTGCTCAGGATGTAATCGCGATTGAAGGCGATTGCAGGACCAAGGAGGGCCGCGAAATTACGCGCCAAGGTTCCGAGCAGATTAATAAAACCATTGGCCAGCGTGCGTTCGGCCGAGTTCTCTTTGCCGATGCAAAAGATCCGGCCGGTAATGTCGTTGTCCAGTCGGGCGCGATGGTTGGGAGCAGTGAGGCGCAGCTGCTCACTGAGCACAATGTCGAGCAGGTGGTAGTGCGCTCGCCCTTAAACTGTCGGAGCATCCGGGGCGTGTGTCAGGCCTGTTATGGGTATGATCTTGGCAATAATGAGATTATCAAGCCGGGAGAGGCGGTCGGCATAGTCGCGGCGCAGGCAATCGGAGAGCCGGGGACCCAGCTTACTATGCGTACCTTCCACATTGGCGGGGTTGCGGGTGGGGGCGACATCACCAGCGGTTTGCCGCGGGTAGATGAAATCTTTGAAGCCCGACCCCCCAAGTGGAAAGCGGTCCTTTCGGACGTGGATGGCGATGTCGTGGGGATTGAGAGTGACGGCAGGGAGCGAATAGTTAAAGTCAGTGTTGCCGATAGCCAAGATTCCCGAGATTTTCGTTTCCCCTCTAATGCGGGACTCTTGGTGGCGGTTGGAAATCAAGTGCGGCGCGGTATGATGTTGAGCGATGGCCATGCGGATCTGCGCGAGCTCTTTCGCCTGGCGGGCAAGAAAGAGACCGAGCGCTACATCGTGCGCCAAGTGCAGAAGATCTACTCGCTGCAGGGCGCTCCGATCCATGATAAACATATTGAAGTGATCGTGCGCCAGATGTTCTCGCGGGTGCGGATAAAGAATGCCGGCGATACTGAGTTTACCCCCGGAGAAGTGGTCGAGAAACAGGACTTTCGGCTGGAGAACCGCCGTGCCGCGCGAGAGGGGAAGAAGCCGGCAAGCGCTGTTCAACTTTTGATGGGGATCACTCGGGTTGCGCTTAGCACCTCCAGCTTCTTGTCGGCGGCCTCTTTCCAGGAGACAACTCGCGTCCTGATTGACGCCGCCATTCAGGGCAAGCGGGATGAACTGCGCGGCCTCAAAGAAAACGTGATCATCGGCCGCCTGATTCCCGCCGGCACCGCGTATAGGAAAACAGTATAAACGCTGCGGGTTTATCCCCACACCAAAGGTTTTGGTGTGGGGATTTCTCAACACCGAAGAGCATACTGACTTTTCTGTTTAGGGATGAGCTCGTTGGGAATATCTCCTCTTGCGCAGGGGAGATTTGTTGTTTATGCTGGTGACGTGAAGAAGCGCATTAAGAAAAGGCAGGACCAAGAGAAAAGCGGAGAGTCGGGAGCTCGCGGATGGTTCGCGGATATGCGCGAAGAGACGCGCAAAAGTATTTTGGCGCTTGCCGCTTTTATAATCGCGGCATTATTGCTCTTAAGTTATTTGGGCAAAGGCGGGGTGGCCGGCCGGGGGATTTTCCGACTGCTAAATACCCTTCTTGGCAGCGGTTATTTCTTCGCGCCAATAATGTTTTTCTTGGTTGGATTTTCTTTCCTCTTGGGGCGATCCCGGAAGCTTGTGGCGCCTACGATCTTGGGCGGCTTTCTTTTTCTGGTCGCGTCACTCGGTATCCTCAACATCTTGTTCGGTCCGGGCACCGGCGGGGTAATAGGGAGCGCCGTAAGCTACCCCCTGCTGCGGCTTTTTGATTTTTGGGCTGGGTTAATAATCACTTTGGGCTTGTTGGTGATTTCGGTGATGCTCGTCTTTGACATTCCGCTCTGGCGGGGTCGCGATAAAAAGGAGGCGGAAGGGGACGAGGAGATCTCGGTCGCGGCGCCCACTCTGTCTGCCGATACTCCTCCTTCGGAAACAGAGTCGTCCCTTCTCTCGCGGGTGGAGGCGCTTATTGCAAGCCGCATGGCAAAGGAAAATCCTCCGCCTGAGATTGCGGCTCGCCCTGATCCTTCTCCCCCCGCGTCGGCCATAAGCCGGACCGCCGAGGAAGGACTGATTCCTTTAAGACAAAGCGGCTTGCGGCGCCTGCGCTACAAAAAACCGCCGCTGGAGCTGCTGCAGGGAGACCGCGGCACGCCCAATTCCGGCGATATCCGGGCCAATGCCAATATCATCAAGCGCACTCTGGAAAATTTCGGCATCAACGTGGAGATGGGAGAGGTCTCAATCGGCCCGACTGTCACTCAATACACTCTTCGCCCGGCCGAGGGTGTGAAGCTCTCGCGGATTGTGGCGCTCCATAGCAACCTCTCACTGGCCCTGGCCGCGCATCCGATTCGGATTGAAGCTCCAATCCCGGGTAAATCCCTGGTGGGAATTGAAGTGCCCAACCGCTCGATTGCCTTGGTGGGCTTGCGTTCGCTCCTGGAGCAGTCGCTTTTTCAAGAGTCATCCGTGCCGCTTCTTTTTGCTTTAGGCAGAGATGTGGCCGGCACGCCGGTATACGCGGATTTGGCCCGCATGCCGCACCTCTTGGTGAGCGGCGCGACCGGCTCGGGCAAGTCGGTCTGCATCCATACCTTGATAAGTTCGCTCATCTACCGCAATGGGCCGGAGGGGCTGCGTTTCATCCTTATTGATCCCAAACGAGTGGAGCTCTCGGTTTACAATGACATCCCCCATCTTTTAACCCCGGTCATCACTGACCCGGCCAAGACCATCCAGGCGCTGCGCTGGGCGACCAAAGAAATGGATCGCCGTTATAATCTGCTCTCATCCGCCCACGCGCGCGACATTTCGAGCTACAATGAGCTGGCCAGCAGGAAGGAGCAGAGCGACTTTCTGCCCTATATCATCATTATCATTGATGAACTGTCTGATCTCATGGCAATCTTTCCGCGCGAGGTTGAGGGCTCGATCATCCGCTTGGCGCAGATGGCGCGGGCAGTTGGTATTCATTTGATCGTAGCAACTCAGCGCCCCTCAGTGGAGGTGATCACAGGTTTGATCAAAGCCAATATCACCTCAAGGGTCGCCTTTCAAGTCGCTTCCCAAGTGGATTCGCGTACTATCCTGGACGGTGCGGGCGCGGAGAAGTTATTGGGGAATGGAGATATGCTTTTCCTGGCTGGCGACACGGCCAAACCGCGCCGCATCCAAGGGGCGTTTGTTTCAGACCCGGAGGTGAAGCAGGTGGTGGAGTTTCTGCGCGACGAGATCCCGATACCCGATTATGAGGAGGAGATTTTTGCGGCCCAGGCCAAGTCCGGAGAAGAGGACATGGTTGAGGAATGGGGGGATGATGATCCGCTTTACGCCGCGGCCCAAGACCTGGTGATTGAAGCCGGCAAGGCCTCGGCATCGTATCTGCAGCGGCGGCTGCGGGTGGGGTATGCCCGTGCTGCGCGGCTGCTGGATCTGCTTGAAGCCCATGGGGTAGTGGGGCCGGCGGATGGGGCAAGACCGCGAGAGATATTGGTCAAAGCAAATAAGACCGAGTCGTCAGAGATATTTGAGAGTTGATGGTGTCTCTGCAAATATGCCTAACGCCTAACGCGCAGCTTAGATATTTCCTTTCTGGCTACGCGCATCGCAGCTATGGAATTGATCAGTCCACAATCCAATCTTGGCCAGCGGCTTCGGGAGCAGCGGGAGATGACTGGTCTAAGCGTGGAGGATTTGGCGCGTGAGATCCATGCGGCTCCCCGATACATCCGGGCGCTGGAAGAAGGCCAGCATCCGATTTTCTCCGCTAAAGTATACGCCCAGGGGGTGCTGCGTCAGATCCTGCGGCTGTTTGAGATCCGCGACCCGCAGCCATACCTAACTGCCCTGGATCAGGAGTGGCTGGCGCAGCCGAACATGCCGGATCTCCGCATTGCAGCGAATGACAACGACCCGCAGGCCTTTCCGGTATCCCTCAACCCTCGGCGACTGGGGTTGGGATTGGCAGCGGCGGCGGGGATGGGGCTAATTGTTTTTTGGCTGCCCCGTCTCATTGCATTTAGTTCCCCTCCGCGACTGACTGTGACACAGCCCGCCCAGGGAGCATTGATCCACCAGCCGACGGTCGAGGTGGCGGGACAGACCGAGCAGGAAAGCCGATTGACAATGAACGGCCGCGAACTTACAATTGACGAGCTGGGCAACTTTGGCGAAAAGATTGAACTGCAGTTGGGCTCCAATCGTATGGAGTTCGTTTCAGAAAGTAAGTTCGGAAAAATAAGCAGAGAAGTGATGTACATTTTGGTGGAGTGAGTATGAGACCATTACAAAACTCTTCTTCGTCGCGAAATCGCATAGTTTTGCGCAGGGCGAGGAAGGACGACGAAGGCGTACTTGGCTAAAGTACGTCGAGGAGGACTGACGACGCCATGCGCAAAACTATGCGATTGCAGCAGGAGAGGGAGTTTTGTAATGGTCTCTATGTATTCCTAATGCTCAGCGCTTAACGTCTGATGCTTAAGGCATAACGTGTAGCTCATAACACATAACCCAAAGCGCATAGGGCAAGCCCCGGCGTTGGGCGTGTCGTAAATCCAGATAATGAAAGAAGATAAGTTGGATAAAACAAAATTATTGGAGTCCGCGGTCAAGCAGATTCAGGACAAGTATGGCGAGGGGGCAATTATGAAGTTGGGTGAGGTGCGCAGGGTAGATGTGGATGTGATCCCGACCGGTTCCATGGCGTTGGATGACGCGCTGGGGGTGGGAGGGGTGCCGCGCGGCCGGATCATAGAAATATTTGGTCCGGAGAGCTCCCGCAAAACCACCCTGGCGCTCCATATTGTGCGTGAAGCGCAGAAACGCGGGGGTACGGCGGCGTTTGTGGATGCGGAGCATGCGCTTGACCCGGAGTACGCCAGGAGAATCGGGGTCAAAGTTGACGATCTTCTCATTTCGCAGCCCGATACTGGCGAGCAGGCGCTCGAAATTGTGGACTCGCTGGTCCACTCCAATGCCATAGACGTGGTGGTCGTGGATTCGGTCGCGGCATTGACTCCTCGAGCCGAGATTGAAGGCGAGATGGGGCAGCAGCACGTCGGATTGCAGGCGCGGCTGATGTCCCATGCCCTGCGCAAGCTCACCGCGATTGTTTCCAAGACCCATACGGTCGTCGTCTTCATCAATCAGATTCGGATGCAGATCGGAGTGTTCTACGGCAATCCGGAGACAACTCCCGGAGGCAAGGCGCTCAAATTCTATTCCTCAGTGCGGATTGAAGTGCGCAGAGCCGCGCAGTTGAAAAAGGGGGATGAAATCATTGGCAACCGCACTAAAGCCAAGGTGGTTAAGAATAAAGTCGCCCCTCCCTTCCGCACCGCGGAATTTGATATCTACTATAATGAGGGCATCTCCACCGAGGCAGACATTTTGAATACCGCGATCGGGCTGGGGATTGTGAAAAAAGCCGGGGCCGCGGTAAGTTATGATTCATCCAAACTTGGCCAGGGATTTGACTCGGCAAAGAATTATCTCAAAGAGAACCACAAAGTGTGCGAGGAGA
Source organism: uncultured Candidatus Saccharibacteria bacterium (assembly GCA_964363055.1). Taxonomy (GTDB): domain Bacteria; phylum Patescibacteriota; class Minisyncoccia; order Sungbacterales; family HO2-52-23; genus CAYIGN01. The sequence continues at coordinate 3,081 of CAYIGN010000014.1, read as the reverse complement.
TTGTAAAGAAAATTCGCGAGGCGATGAAGGTAAAAGAATAGTCCGTGCCTCATTATGATAGGACTTACGCGTTTGGTGTCATTCCCGACTTGATCGGGAATCCAGAGCGTCAAATAACGGCTTATCTGCTGGATTCCCGCTTTCGCGGGAATGACAGAAAAGGGTGATATTTACCCAAACGCGTAAGTCCTATATGATAGGGTCTCGCGGCGAACAGGTCGTTATGGCTTTTTAATTCCACCGGTGCATAAAAGGCGCATAGCGGCGTGGGAGGAGGGCATTATCTCGTGGTGTAGGGTATGAGGGCCAGATACCGGGCGCGCTTGACTGCCTGTGCCAGGCGGCGCTGGTGATAGGCACAAAGTCCCGATTTGCGCCGGGGATATATCTTGGCTTGAGTACTCATGAATTGACGGAGGGTCTCGGCGTCTTTGTAGTCCACGACTTCACGATTGGTGGTGCAGAAAAAACATTGTTTTGGAACGGTTTGCATATAGCGGTTCTCTATTAAAAGGGTATATCTTTTACGTCAATTTCTTCTCCATCTTCGGGCAATTCAATGATCGGGGTTGGATCTTGAGCCGCCTGCGGCGGCTCGCTTGCGGCCGGCGCGGCTACTCCTCCGGCCGAGGGCCTGTCGCCCGGCGGAGCGCCCGAGAATGGGCGCGGGCCCAGTTGGATCCGCTCGGCAATAATCTCGGTGCGCCAGTGCTTGGTTCCCTGCTGATCCTGCCAGGACCGAGTCTGCAGTCGTCCTTCTATTAGGACCGAGCTGCCTTTTTGCAGGTATTGGTTGACCAATTCTGCATTCCGACCCCAAGCGACCACATTATGGAATTCGGTCTGCTTCTGTTTCTGCCCGGCGCCGTCGGTATAAAAGCGATTGGTGGCTATGCCAAAGGAACATACTGCCTGTCCCGAGGGGGTTTGACGCAGTTCCGGATCGCGGGTGAGATTGCCCAGGATGAATACCTTGTTTAAGTTCATATTAATCGGGAGCGGAAATTCTGGCCGAGTCCTTTATTTTCCTAATATCTCCTCCAATTTTTTATCCAGTGCTTCTAAGTCCAGCTTCTCGTCTTCTTTTTTCTCGGCCGGCGGCGCGGGTCTGGGCGCTCCGACAAAAGGCCGCGGCGGCAGTGGCCGTAGGAACGGCCGGCGCGCCTCAACTTCTTCCTCCACAATTAGGTGGCGGAGGACTTGAGGCAGTTCCTTGAGTTGGCGTTCCACCTTGCTGAGGTATTCCGGGGATAGCGCAAAAGTAGTCCAGCCCAGATACGCATTCTGCTCCTTCCTCACCGGATAGGCAAGCCGGCGCTTCTTGGGCGTCTCTACGCGTCGGATCGCTCCGTTCTGGCTCTCAACCACTTCCGAAATCTTCCCTACATAGGCAAGCGCCTCTCCCTCTGGTACAGAATCGGAGAGTAGATACGTGAGCTCATAGTTTTTGGAGTTGACATCCATAGAAAGATGGTATCATAAGTTATTTCGTCCGCAATGTTGACATTATATTTATTTTGATGTCTTATATATCAGGTATACGCTGGCTGGTAAGAACCAGAATCTACACTTATCCGCGATCGCGGATAAGTGTAGATTCTCCCCGCCGGAGACACATATTTTATGTTTATGAAGAAAATTTTACTAAGTCGTCCAGGGATACCGGGGAGAAGGCGGTGTGGGTGAAGATACCCAGAGCCGCGCCCAGCACCAGCGAGAGTATATATTCGTTGGCGGTGTGGACAAAAAGGTAGTGCCACAGCGCCCAGAAGGAAGAAAAGGTGAAGGCCAGCACAATCCATCCTATCAGTTTGGGGGGCATGACCCGACCGCCGTAGAAAATCCCAAAAGTCACGGCAGCCGCGCCAAGCACCAGCGCTATATTGAGCCCTTGGTAGATTGGCTGCTCAGGGAAGCCATTTTTTATGAATTGCCCGACCTGATAGATGAGGATAATAACGAAGAGGATGAATCCTCCAATAAAGCCCGATTGCGCAGCGCCTTTGTATCGGGCATGTTCAATCCTTTGGGGAAGGCCATAGGCCTTGAGGAGCGCAATAGATAACATCACCGGCACAAAGGTCCAGATTACCAAATTAAAAATTGCTTTGAGCACATCCGTCATACTGCTATCTTACCATTACCGGAGGATAGGCGCAAACCGGATTTTTACAAATGGGCGAGCACCGTATATGATTGAGGCATGGCCCGCGAAGGCAGGATTCACATCTCCAAATACGGCCCCCCGCCGCCGGAACTGCCGGTCTATCAGCATGTTGATCCTCGGGAGGTCTGTTTCATCGGCCGCACCAATTACGAGGCGCCGCTGGAGTCCAAAAAATACATTTTCGGAATCAAGCGCCGCGACCGCAGGAGGCATCTTTATATTGTCGGCAAATCCGGAGTAGGGAAGTCCAAACTCTTGGAACTTTTGGTGCGCCAGGATATTGCCTACGGTCACGGTCTCTGCTTCATTGACCCGCACGGAGATGTGATAGAATCAATTTTGGATTTTGTCCCCGAGGAGCGGATTGAGGATGTGATTTTGATTGATCCCTCGGATGCTGAGTGGCCGGTTTCTTTTAATCCTTTGCAAAAAGTGCCGTCAGAGATGAAGCATCAGATGGCGCAGGGCCTGATTGAGGTGATGGAGAAGCAATTCGGTGCCAACTGGACCCCGCGCCTGGAGCATGTCTTTCGCTTTACCACTTTGGCCTTGCTTGACTATCCCGAGGCCACTATGCGCGGGATGATTTCTATGCTTACGGACCGGCCGTACCGCCAGAAAGTGATTGAATACATCACCGACGACATGGTCAAGCGCTTTTTTGCGGTGGAGTTTGCGGATTGGTCCGAGAAGTTTGACACAGATGCGATCATCCCCTTAGTCAATAAATTAGGCCAGTTCCTCTCCATGCCCGCGTTGAGAAATATTTTCGCCCAGAAAGAAAATAAGATTGAATTTGACGACATAATGAATGACCACAGGATTCTTCTTATCAATCTCTCCAAAGGAAAATTGGGCGAAGAAAATTCAAGTTTCTTCGGCTCCATGTTTATTACCAAGATCAAACAAGCCGG
>CAYIGN010000013.1:0-15517 GCA_964363055.1 uncultured Candidatus Saccharibacteria bacterium | reverse complement strand
TGAATCGGCTCATTTGGGGCGACAATTTGCTCGCGATGCAGGCGCTTTTGGCGCAAGGGTATGAGGGCAAAATCAATCTCATCTACATTGACCCTCCGTTTGATTCCAAAGCCGACTACTCGCATAAGATGACCATCCGTCCCACGGATGGTCATCCCCGCGAAAGCGGGGATCCAGAGTTTGAACTGACCAAAGAGCCCTCGGTGATTGAGCGGCTCGCCTACAAAGACACCTGGGCCGGCGGCACGGACTCCTACCTTGATATGCTCTACCCGCGCCTGCAACTGATGAAGCGGCTTTTGGCGCCCAACGGCTCAATTTATGTGCATCTTGATTGGCACGTTGGGCATTATGTGAAAGTGATGATGGATGAGGTGTTTGGAAGAGAGAATTTAGTAAATGAGATCGTCTGGGAAATGAGTGGCATTGGCCGCAAGGGAGGTATAACAAAATTTCCGATAGACCACCAAGTGATATTTCTTTACGCAAAATCTGCAAACTATCATTTCGTTCAGCAATTTTATGACGATAAGTTTCAAAAGTGTTGGGATAAAAATGGCAAAGAAAAACTTCCAAATGGCTGGAAACGGGATGAGAATGGAAAAATTTTTTGGACTTCGCCCAAAGGTGACTATACAGATGAAAGTATCGGAAAGTTAGAAAAAGAGGGTCGCATTTATAGAACTAAAACCGGAGGGATCCGAGTTAAATACTTTATCGAGGAAACCGACAATGAATACATAAATAAGCGGTACTGTACGAGTGTTTGGACTGATATAGCAGACATTTATCGTTCCTCTGATCCTGACACTGACTACGATACACAAAAGCCCGAAGCACTGATTGAAAGAATAATCAACGCCTCTTGTCCGGATGGTGGATTGGTAGCTGATTTCTTTCTCGGTTCCGGCACCACGCTCGCCGTTGCCGAAAAGCTTAATCGCCGATGGATTGGAACGGAACTTGGCAAGGTCGGCATTCAGGTAACGCGCGGGCGGTTGGTGGAGCAGGAGTCAAACCCATTTCTCATTGAAAACATCGGCAACTACCAGCGTGAGATGATTTACCTCTCTGGCGGCAGAATTTACGAGATGCAGAAAATCATTCTAAAACTCTACGGCGCGGAGCCGCTCAAAAACCGCGCCGATCTTGGAGTTAGGAAAACGCCTTCGGATGTCATGCCCGACCTGATCGGGCATCCAGGAGAAAAACTGGATTCCCGCTGGAGCCTGCCCTCGGCGGCGACCGGGGGCGGGAATGACAGACATAAAAACGGGAATAACAAATTGGAGCTTGTCTATTGCGGCTATCCTGACCGGCCGGTAACGGCGCGCAAAGTGGAGGAGCTCGCGCGCGAGGCGCGGGATTTGGAAGGTACGGGCTATAAGCGGCTCGTGATTCTCGCGTGGGATTACGAATACAACTACGACGAGCTTTTGGCACAGCGCCGCCGCGCCGCGGGCAAAGACATCAAAATCGAAGTCGTGAGCCGGCAGATCCCGCCGGACATTTATGAGCATCTGAAAAAAGCGAAGTCCGCCTCCGAAGAAGAAATAGAATCGCTGGCTGAAAAGATAACATTCTTTGAAAAACCGTATCTCAAACTCGCCCCATTGGATATTAAATATCCAACGGGGCAGGCCGAGCCGAAGGACGGAGCGACGGTTGCCGTAGGAATCGAAAACTATGTGCTGTATGATTTCCCGCTCGGCTCCGGCAAAAAAGCGGACGAGGCGCGCATAGAACTTCTTAAAATAGCAAAAGACAATTTTGCCGTGCTCATTGATTACTGGGCCGTGGATTGGGACTATGACGGATGCACCTTCAAGTCGGCTTGGCAGGACTTGCGCGGAAGCGGAAGGAAAGCCAAGACAGTGAGCACACAAACAGCTCATACATATGAAAGTCCCGGCACATACGCCATCGCCATCCGCGTCGTGGATATTTTCGGAAACGACGCAACGGGTATCGTGGAGGTAAAAATATGAATGAGGAATTTGTTATAAAGAAAAAACTGCTGGTATTCCTCGATGAAACTGGTGATCATTCGCTTCACAGGATTGATCCCGATTTTCCTATTTTTGCGATTGCCGGTGTAGCTTTCGACCCGACGGATTACCCTGATGCAGTTTTTCGATTTAATCGTCTCAAGCTGAATTATTTCACGCACGAGGGCATTATTCTGCATGGTCGGGAAATCGCCAGCCGCGAAGGAGATTTCGTTTTTCTGAACAACAAAGAACAACGGGAGAGTTTTCTTAATGATATCTCGCAACAAGTCAATCTGACGAAAATGAAAATTGCTGCCGGCGTAATAAAGAAAGTCGATCTCAAGAAGAGATATTCAAATCCTTTTAGTCCATATGATCTTGCTTTTGGATTTGTATTTGAAAAGTTTTTTAACTATGCCTGCAACGCCCAGGTAGATTATCTGCATTTCATCACTGAAGCGCGCGGCCCGAAAGAGGACGAGGAATTACATAAATCTTTTGAGTGGCTTCGTAGGAAGGACGGATCGGATATTGCGCGCGGATTCCCTCGGTATATAAACCAGGATAAGCTGGATGAAATTCATGTTCGTTTGGAGTTCCGTAAAAAACAGTCTAATATCATCGGACATCAGGTCGCGGATCTAATTGTCTCACCGATCGCACGAACCATTCTCAAGCAAGAAGACCATCCATCGTTGCGGTATTTTAAGGAAAAATTTATTTATGGGATGGCCAATAGTTTGAAGGTTTTCCCATAAAAGCAAAGACCCCGATTACTCGGGGCTCTACCGGCCGGGATACCCAGCCCGTATCTATGTTTAAAATAGCAGGATTTTCAAAAAAAGCAAGGGTTATCCACAGGGTATAAGTATGTCTAGAAAATCAATACAACCCGTCGTCAATGAACTGCCTCTCGTAAAAGCTCTTGCGGAGGAGGCGCGCGCGTGGGCGGATCAGGGCTGGCCCGGCGTTACGCAGACAACGCACGACCTCTTGGCGTATTGGTTTCTCCGCGACGAGGAAGACAACGAGCGATTCCACGATTGTCAGCGCGGTGCGATTGAGGTGATTGTTTACTGCCACGAAATTTTGGGATTTGCTGCGCTCAAAGACGCATACGAGCGTCTGGCGCCGGATGCGCTCGCCCAAAGCGCGGCGCTCTCGGAGGAAGTGGCGTCAATTCCGTTTCCGAAGTACGCGCTCAAAATGGCGACGGGTACCGGCAAAACGTGGGTACTCGCCGCGCTATTGGTATGGCAATACTTCAACAAGCAGAACGGCGAGAACGACCCCGCGACTTCGCTCGGGGCAGGAAAAAAATACTCCTCGCATTTCATGGTTGTCGCGCCCGGACACGAAGTATTGAATCGCCTGCTGGATATGTTTTTGGGCAAGCACGACCCAAAAACCGGCCTTCGCGATAAATCGCGTTCGGATTTTGAGCGCAGTTTGTTTATGCCGGACGGCGAGCGATGGCGAAATCGGTTTAATTTGCGCGTGCTTGAGCCGTCCGATGTGCGCGCGAATCAGACGGCGCCGGACGAGCCGTTTGTGTATATCACCAACTGGCAGCAGTTTCGTTTGAGCGAGAGTAAGAGCTTGTGGGATCAATACACCGGCGCGGACGTGGAAGACCAGCCGCGCGGCGAAGTTATTGCCGACTTTCTCGCCGAGTATCCGGATTTGATAGTTCTCAATGACGAGGCGCACCACGTGCACGGCTCAAAATCAAAAACCGGCGACGAGCTTGTCTGGCGGCGATTTATGCGGGTGCTTCAAGAACGAATTGCCGAACAGCATAAAGAAAAGCGGGGTTTGTTTTTGCAGATTGATTTTTCGGCAACGCCGTTTTTCGGAAGCGCGGAGCGAAAAGAGTATTTTCCTCATATTGTTTATGATTACGATTTGGTTGACGCGATGCGCGCCATGCTTGTCAAGCAGATTTTCCTTGAGGAGCGGCAACTTGTCGTCGGAGAGGACCTGCCCGCGCGCGGCGCGCAGGCGGGCGCCGGAGAGTTACGAGTGCGTGCGGAGCGGGCCGAGCCGGAGGGCGACCATCGCCGCGGCGCGGTTATCGGGCTTGCTTCGGACCAAAAATTGCTCCTTGACATTGGAAGGAAAAAAATGGAGCAGATCGCTGAGGAGTTTAAAGAACGCGGCATTGAGAAAAAGCCGGTGCTGTTTATCCTTGCCGAAAATACCGAGGTGGCGGATTTGGTTGCCGAGCATTTTTTGCACCTTACCGACGAGCGCGGCAGGAGTTATGAGAAGCAAACGCTTGTTATCCATTCGGACAAGAAGGGAGAAATGGGCGACAAAGAGTGGGAGAAATACCGGCTTCAGCTTGAGACGCTTGATGAGCCGGAGGAGGTCAATCCAATTCGTATTGTGATAAGCGTACTCATGCTTCGCGAGGGATTTGATACGAGAAATGTCGCCGTTACGGTCGTGCTCCGAAGCGCGGAGGCGGACCTTCTACTCGAGCAGATCGTGGGACGCGGGCTTCGTCTGATGTTCCCCCCTTATGAATACCCCGAATTGCAGGAATTGAAGCGCGAGGCGCGGGAAGATGTTATGCGGAATAAACCGCCGAAAAGCTCGCTTGATTTTCTTTTTGTTGTTGAGCATCCAAGATTCAGAGCGTTTTACGATGAATTGCGCGCGCAAGGATATGCGATCGGTATTGGCGACAGCGGCGAGACCGACGTTACCGGCGACTTGGCGCTTATTGAGGCAACGCCGGAACGGATTGAAAAGTACGACATCGCATGGCCGGCGCAAGTGTACGAGCAGGCGCCGCGGCTTGATGTCCGCGGAGTGGATATCAATAAATTGCCTTCGTACAAAATCCCGTTTGATGTTCTGCAAAAACAGCTTTCAAAACTTGCCGTTACGGAAAGGCACGCCGAGACCGGCGGGAAGGTGAAGACCTGGAAGATGGAAAACGAATACTTTGATTACAATCATTTTCTCCGGCAAGCGACTCTTGCTATCGCTCGCGAGCGCGGCATGCAGCTCTTGACCGGCCAGATGTCGGAGATTACCGCCATCGTTGATGAGTACGTAAATAGAAAGCTGTTCGGGCAGAAGGCGGATTTTAGCAAGCAGGAGAATTACATCGTATTGAACTATTCCGATTTGTTTGATTTTATCGTTGGTGTAGTGCGGCGCGCGATAGTGGAGGCGCTCGGCGAGATTCAGTATGAGGCGAAAGTTGGAAAAGTAGGCCGCGTGAGCGATTTGAAAAAAATCTATGTGCGGGAATCGCTTGCCGTTCCGGTGGAGAGGTGTATTTACCCCAAGCTCGGATATCGAAGGAGCGGCGAGGGCTTTGAGAAAAAGTTTATTGCGGAAGTTTTGAATGTGTCCGGGGAAGTTGAAGCGTTTTTGAAACTCCAAGAGCGCAAGCACGATCTCAACATTTCTTACCGCGACCAGTACGGAATCACGCGCCCCTACTATCCCGACTTTATTGTAAAGACGGCAGAGCGGATGTTTATCGTGGAGACGAAAGCAGAGGAAGAAATACAGAAGGCCGAAAGTGACGCCAACAATCCAATCGTGCTCAAAGCCCGCGCCGCTCAAAGTTGGTGTAAGACTGCGAGCAAGGTGAGCGTTGAAAGTCAGCCCACGCAGTGGGAGTATCTTGTTATGTCAGACAAAGACGCAAGAGAAAACAGCCAGCTTGGATTTGAGGGATTGGTGGGTATTGCGCGTGCGACAACCGAGCGGCTGATCCGGAGCAGTAAAAGGCGCTTGTTGTAGTAAATAATGTCCATGGAGGTTCTTTTGGCGACAATGAAAAGGATGCTCCCGCGGCCGATCTTTCTCCTGCTGCAGCCGATGTATCATTTTATGCTTGGCTTTGCCGCCGCGGCGGTGTACGGCTTTCCGTCGCGGCATATCTCGGTCATCGGAGTAACCGGCACCAAGGGCAAGACCACTGTGGTCCATTTGTTGCACGACATCTTGGCTTCATCCGGGGAAAAAGTCGCCTCCCTGTCTTCACTGCGATTCCGAATTGGCGAGCGTGAGGAGGAGAATCAGTTGAAGATGACAATGCCGGGGCGGTTTTTTCTGCAAAAATTCTTGCGCCGGGCCGTGCGGGCGGGGTGCCGCTGGGCAGTCATCGAAGTCACTTCGCAGGGGATTGCCCAGTCGCGGCACCGCTTCATAAAATTCGGAGCGGCAGTTATGACCAACGTCGCTCCTGAGCACATTGAGGCGCATGGCAGTTTTGAGCGGTATCTCCGATCCAAACTTGATCTTTTTTGGCGGCTGCGTCCCTCTGCGGTCGCGATCATCAACCGCGACGATCCGCAGTCGCGGCGCTTCTGCGCCGCGACTGCGGCCGTCCCATTGCTTTACGGAAGAATGGGGATAGACGTGAAGATCAAGAGCTGGCCGGTACGCGAGGTTGTGATCGGCAGCAATGGCATAAGTTTTGATATCGGGGATCAGCAATTTACCTCAACCCTGATCGCGGAGTTTAACTTCTATAATATCCTTGCGGCTATAACAACCGGACTAAGTCAGCATCTGCGGCTGGAGAAAATGGCCCGGGCCGTGGCCGAATTCTCCGGTGTCGCGGGTCGGATGGAATTTATCGCGCGACAGCCCTTTGCGGTAGTGGTGGATTATGCGCATACTCCGGATTCGCTTCGCAGTGTGTACCAAACGCTGCGAAGTGAGGGGCAAACGGCAAACGGCAAACGACAAAAGATAAACGGCAAACGACAAAAGACAAAAGCCGAAGGGCGAAGGATGATTTGCGTGTTGGGGTCTGCAGGCGGCGGACGAGATCGGTGGAAACGACCGGAGCTAGGAAAGATTGCGGCGGAGTTTTGTGAAGAGATAATTCTCACCAACGAAGATCCATACGACGAGGATCAGACGGCGATTTTAGAAGAGATCGCCTCTGGTTTGCCGCTGTGCCCAAAACCCAAGACCCAAAACCCAAGACCCCAAAAAATACTGGATCGTCGCACCGCAATCCAGGCGGCTCTGCAATCGGCAAAACCCGGTGATACGGTCGTCATCACCGGCAAGGGCGCCGAGCCCTGGATTATGGGTAGGGACGGCGGAAAGATTCCGTGGGATGATCGGGCGGTGGCACGCGAGGAGCTGCAAAAGTGTTATCATAATTAAATGATGAGCGAAGGATTTGAAATTCTCCCCCACACTGCCGACATGCGAATGCGAGTATGGGGTAAGAGCATCCAAGAACTTTTTCGCGCCGCGCTGCGCGGGATGGCGTTTTATTTACGGCCGGACTTCGCCAAACTCCCGAAAGGCGCCAAGCCGGTGACGCAGGCAGTAAAAGTTGAAACAGTGGATATAAGTTCTCTTCTGGTAGAATTTCTGTCCGAAGTGATTGCCCAATCCGATATATCAAATGCCGTTTTCACTGCGGTGAATTTCCGGAAGTTTGGCGAGAATTTTCTGGAGGGAGAGATCTCAGGATTCGTTGCCGAAGATATTGAACACGATATCAAAGCGGTTTCGTACCATGAAGTGGATATCAAGAGGAATCCGGAAACCGGCTTGTTTGAGACAATGCTTGTGTTTGATATATAGCGTTCAATACCCAATGTTTAGCATTTAGCCCTTAGCATTCAGCATTTCTGTGAATACTTTTGACCTCCAAATTCAATCCGCTGCTTCGGATGGCAGGCATACGCCGGCCGAAATAGCGGCAATGGCCAGAGATGAGGGGCTCTCGGTGATTGCGCTCACCGATCATGATACGGTCGCGGGGATCGCGGAGGTAATCGGAGCCGGAACTGTGTCAGGGATCCGTGTCATACCCGGGATAGAGATGTCGGCGGAGGAACACGGCACGCACATTTTAGGATACGGCATTGATTATAGAGGTGAAGAATTCCTCTTGCAGCTGGAAAGATTCAAGCATGATCGGGTTGAAGGAGCCGTGCGCATGGTGGAGAATCTGAAACGGGCCGGATTCGCGGTTGAATGGGACGACGTGCTTCGGGAAGCAACCGGAGCGGTTATCGCGCGCCCGCACATCGCCCGAGCCATTCTCAAGCATCCCGAGAACAAGGATATACTGAGCGGTGTTTCGACCAGCCACGATTTCATTGAGCGTTTTCTTTCAAATCAAAGTCCGCACTATGTCCATCGTGCGCATATTACCTGCCGCGAAGCAATTGGGCTGATACACGATGTTGACGGCGTGGCGATCTGGTCTCATCCGGCCATTCATTTTCAGGGAGACCCGGACGGACTTGAAGAGTTTCTCAAGAAGTTGGCCGGATGGGGTATTGAAGGAATTGAGGTGTTCAACCCTTCACATACCGAAGACGATGTGGAATTGCTCCAGCATCTGGCAGCCCGTTATCGGATCCTGCGCACCGGCGGCTCGGATTTCCACGAAAAAGGCGGGCACGCCCCCGACAGCCGCGGCCTGCATGCCGCCCGTACCGTCGGCGATTTTGAGACATACGGATTTCCGATTGAGGATATTATTCCCGAACTTGATCTTGTAATGGAGAAAAGAAAATCCGCCACGGCCTAATACCTGGGGGAGTTCTGATAAGACGAAGTGGGCCGCCAGAGACGCATACACGTCCATATTTCAAAACATGCCCGCGACCGCGGCCGGGATCAGCTGGGCACCATGGGCGCGGGGCGCCGGCTCTCGCGCCACGCGGCCAAGAGACAATTTCGCGGCTCCACGCTCCGCGATCAGTTAGAGCAAGAAGGGGTCGTTGTTCGCTCCGGGTCCCTGTCTGGTCTTGCCGAAGAGGCGCCGCTTGCCTATAAGGATATAGAGAATGTAGTTGACGTGGTCCACGGCGCGGGAATCGCCAAAAAAGTCGCGCGCCTCAAACCAATCGCGGTGATAAAAGCATAACCCCGCACCTAATAGGGGAATTGACCGTATGATGTTTCTCTGCTACCTTCCACTGTATGTCCCGCTCATCTCTACCCCATTCAGTGAGGAAGTATCTGCGCCGCGAAAAAGCCCGCATCCGGCGGGCATTCTTCGATTCGGCGGATCAGGACCGGAGGATTCAGGAGCTTGTTCTTAATCTAAGGAAGCACTATAATAATAAGGGTAGAACTAACAAAGTGACATAAGTATTTTTGAGATGACTTCTAACAGTTCGCGTCATAAAATTATTTACCCCGTTAGAAGCAGAACGCCCCGCGTCGCTTGGCGCGGGGATGAGTGTCGGACAGCCTTAGCGAGCGCGGGATTTAATGCCCCGCGTGAGCTTCTAACGGGGTTTACCAACGCCGGCCACGGCACGACAATGCTTGAGCGCAACCCCGAATTTATGGACGAGCTCGCACAGTGGCTTACACGGTTTGATAGCAGACCATGACTACGACGATGATCTTGATGACAAGAACGGAAGATGCAGTGTATCTACCTTGAGTAGAATGGGGTATTTTCGCGCGATTATATTTGGAGCGGTGGCGCTCCTGGGATTAGGAATGGGGGCGCTTTTTACTATGCCGCCGATCGCAGAGCGGGATTTTGTCAAAGTACGTATCAATGACAAAGCACTGATTGCCGAAGTTGCAGCGGATCTGCGTTCGCGCGAGACCGGATTGGCTGGTCGCGAGACGCTTTCGGATCAAGAGGGCATGCTTTTTCTTTTTGAGAAGCCGGACTACTACGCTATTTGGATGAAGGGAATGCGCTTCCCGATTGACATTTTTTGGATCAGGGACGGAATAGTGGTTGATTTAGAGGAAAATGTCTCTCCTCCTACTATTGGTGTAAGTGACGCGGCCCTCCCTATATACCGGCCGGACGCGCCGGCCCAGATGGTCCTGGAAGCCGGCTCGGGTTTTGCGAGTCGCCATGGGGTGCGAATCGGAGATCGGGTCAAGGTTGATATGGGAGCGATTGCGCGCGCGGGTACCGCTGACGCTCGACTCGCCGCCGCGGGCTCTCTACCGCCGCAGCCGCGAGCAGAAGAGTATACAATTGAGTTTCTCCGCGGCCGCCCTCCGGCAGGCAGTAATTTTTCTCTGCGCGGACCGATCCAGACCAATAGCGCATACCGCACATTTTCGTTCACGTACCATGCGGATGATCGCGTAGTGGGCGGCTTCATGCATGTTCCCGGCGGCCCGGTCCCGGCAGGCGGATTTCCGGTTCTCATCTTTAATCAAGAGCTGCTGCCGATGGCAAGTCAGGCCGTGCGCGGCGGATCAAGCCGTGAAGGGGACTTTTTCGTCCGCCATGGATATATCACTATCCATTTTGACTCCCGCTCCGATCGTCTCTCCTCAAGCGCCGCTGGAGAGCGGCGGCCTGATTTTTCAATGAGTTCCACCAAAGAGATGTTGGCGTTGATCCAAGCCCTCAAATCAGCCCGAGCCGCCAGTATGGATTTGGAACGAATTGGAATGTGGGGGCAATCCATGGGTGCGGCGAGCGCTCTGGGCGCGATGGTGCTTTCTGAAGACGTGCGAGCATACGTTCTTTTTGCTCCAGTCAGCGCGGGCGCGGAGGATAATTTCTATATGTTCTCACCCGAGGAGATTGCTCTGCTCCGTCAGACGTATGGCCCGCCGGGAGCCGAGATGTATAGGCGCATTTCTCCCTTGACCTATTTTGCAGATGTGGCCTCACCGGTCCAGCTCCATCATGGTGAGGCCGATACCGCAGTCCCGATTCTCTTCTCCGAAAAAATATTCTCAGCTCTCACTCGTCTGGGCAAGCGAGCCGAATTCTATCGCTACCCTGGAGAGAAACATAAGTTTGCTGACTCCTGGCCGCTCGCGGCCGAGCGCGCGCTGCAGTTTTTTGATAGATACGTAAAAGAGGCGCTGTGAAATACTATTGAGCATTGTACAATTAGACAGCGCCGTTACAATAAAGAACCCCCGGGAGGGGGTTGTTTAGTGATGGATGTGGCAGCGCCGCACGAGATTAGGTTAGAGCTCTCATGCCTCGTAACCTAGCGATCGCAGACCGTATACTCCGTCAGGATCCAAGCTGTTCATTTTCCGGTAGAATGTGGAGCGGTTGACTCGAAGATACTTCGCGGCCTTGGCCCGATTCCCTTTTGTCTCTTGCAGGGCCTCCTTGATAAACTCACGTTCAGCTATCCTTAACTTTGCCGCGAGAGTGAGGGGATGGTCTGCGTCCTGGGGCAGCAGATTTCGGACGTCACCATCGTCAATACAGTCCACGGCGCTGGAGAAAACGAGCAATTGCTGGAGGGCATTCTCCAATTCTCGGACATTGCCCGGCCATGGGTGTGATTGGAGCAATGACATCGCTCCATCGCTGATATGTGGTACGGCGCGCCCGCTCTTCTTGCAGAGTTTTTCCAGCAAGTGTTCCGTAAGCAGCGGGATATCTTCCGGCCGTTCGTGCAGCGGGGGAAGGTCGATCTTGATGACGATTCGGTAGTAGAGGTCTTCACAAAAGAGCCCCTCTTCCACCGCCGCGGCAAGATCTGTATTGGTTGCCGCAATGATCCGCGCATCCGTTTCAATGACAGCCCTTCCGTCCACACGTCGAAACTTTCCATCTTGTAGGACGCGCAATAATTTTACTTGCGCATTACGTGACAGGTTCGCGACCTCGTCCAGAAAAAGTGTTCCGCCATTTGCCTGCTCGAAAGACCCTTCATGGCGCTCAACCGCCCCGGTGGAGGCGCCCCGTTCGTGGCCGAAGAGAGTACTCTCAGCCAACCCTTCCGGGATCGCGCCGCAGTTGATCGGGACAAAGGGTTTTTGGCTACGCGCGCTGGTCAAATGGATTGCGCGGGCAAAAAGATCTTTGCCCGTACCTGATTCTCCTTGCAGGAGCACCGGTGTATTTCCCCGGGGATCACGCTCCGCAAGCAGTTCCACCTTGTCGAGCGCGGCTCTGAGCGCCTTACTCCTGCCGATAACCATTGAGTTCAGTACTTCTCGCACCGAAACCGGAGCGGTCTTCATGTTCGCCTCCTTTACGTCTACCGTTAGAAGGATAAGATTTTGAAGAACTCAATTATCATCATAATATCTCGTGGAACGCGGGGCGTCAACCATGGAGAGACATAGCATAAGCTGTGTCTCTCCATGGCTTTACTTCCGTGGAGACACCGATTATACTGTGTATGAGTATGCATGATACGCTCGTCATTGACGTAGAAACAAAAAAATCATTCGCGGATGTCGGCGGGAAACACAATATCCGCGGACTTGGGGTTGCGATTGCCGGGGTGTATTCATATGCCGAGGACGCATTTACGGCGCTGGAAGAGAGTGAATTGCCGCGGCTTGCCCGGATGATTGAGAAGAGTGAACGGGTGGTTGGTTTTAACATTAAAGGATTTGACATTCCGGTGCTTGAGCCGTATCTGGGCGCGGATGCATTCAGCCGGGTTGCAGTAACTGATATTTTTGAAGACGCCCAGAATTTTCTGGGGCATCGGATCGGCCTTGAGGGATTGTCCAAAGCGACGCTGGGACAAAGCAAATCCGGCCACGGCCTGGAAGCGCTGGAATGGTTTAAGCAAGGCCGGATTGAAGAGGTGAAAAAGTATTGTCTTGATGACGTACGGCTCACACGGGATTTGTACGAATACGGCAAAAAGAACGGCCATGTTTTGTTTGAGTCGTTTATTGATCACAGGACTCACTCCATTCCGGTGTCGTGGACCGGGGCTTTGGAGCTGCCGAGTGCGGCGCTCGTAGCGCAAGCATTGGCTGAGCGTCGGCGGCTCGCGATTGAGTACATCTCCTCCGAGGATGCCGACGGCAAAGGATTCAGAAAAGCGCGCATGATTGAAGTGCGCGCGATCAAGCCCAACGGCGAGATTGAAGCATATTGTCATCTGCGCAGAGACGTGCGCAATTTCAGGATGAACCGGATTGCGGCCGCCCGGCTGACGGATGAGCGCTACGTCATACCGCAGGATGTACAAACCGCGCTATTATGACCAGAACCCATCTCAAAAATGCATTTGGGCTGCAATCGGCGGATTTCTGCTCATCCGCCTTCTCGGGGCTCTGCGTATCTCTGATACGCAGAGCCCCTGTGGCGGCGGCTTTGCGACAAAATCCGCACGATTTCGCCTTCAAAGCCATTTTTGAGATGGGTTCCAGTTATGACTCATACTGATATAACTTTCCATAGCCAGACGTTTGGGAGATTGCCCTTTGAAGCGGCGCTTGCCGAGATCGTCGCCTTTGTCAAAAAAGAACCGGGGCGTTTCTATAAGATTATCATTGGCACGGATTCGGACGCTTCCAGTCCGGTGGCGCTTATTACCGCAGTCACTGTCTGGCGCGTCGGGAACGGCGCGATCCACTTCTGGACCAAGTCGCCCGAGTACACTTTTGCGGCACTGCATAATCGCATCTGGCAGGAGGCGATTAATTCCATCACTTTGGCGCAAGAGGTCCGCTCGCGGCTGCAGGAGCTCTTGGGAGATGAATTTTTCTGGGATGGGAACGAGATTCACGTGGATATCGGCCGAAACGGGCCCACCAAAGATCTGATTGACGGGGTGGTAGGAATGATCAAGGGCTACAACTTTACTCCGGTCATCAAGCCCTACTCTTTCGGCGCCTCGGTGGTGGCCGACAGGCATACTTGACTCTTTTCTGCATAAGATGTATAATATAAATCAAATTACTGTCCGGCGCGGATACCGGACAGTTTTCATTTGAAATGAAGTCAGTCACCCGACAAACCTATAAAATCTTCTGGCAACACGCGCGCCAGTACCGCGGGGCGCTGGCCGTAATGCTGGTGTCGCTTGCCGCGGCGACTGCCTTGGAAGCCGTTACTCCGTTTTTCTATAAACGGCTGTTTGACGTGCTGGCCCAAGCTGAGCGCACCGGCGAGACGGCGGCAGAACTTACCGCGATCGTCATCCAGATTTTTGTGCTGTGGGGTTTTATATGGGTCGGCTACCGGATTACCGGGTTTGTCAGCGCCTCTTTCTATCCGCGCGCGGCGACTGATCTTGCCAACTCCTGTTTTGCGTATCTTCACCGGCATTCGTTCGGGTTTTTCCAGAATCGGTTTGTAGGGTCGCTGGTGCGGCGCGTGAATCGCTTTGTGGATGCGTTTGAGACCATCGCGGATCGCTTCCTCGCCGATCTTTTCCCGATGCTCCTGCGGGTGATTTTTGCCTTGGCCGTACTCTGGTATTGGAACGCGACTCTGGGTCTTTTGCTTTTGGGATGGCTCGCGATTTTTTTCTCGGCCAACTATTGGTTCGCCTCCTACAAATTACGCTACGATGCGGCTGCAGCGGCCGCCGACAGCGAGGTTACGGCCCAGCTGGCCGATACGGTTACGAATAACGCCAACGTCAAACTTTTTACGGCGCTGGATGCGGAGCGCGGCGGGTTTAGTCGCCTCACCGACAAGCAATTTCGCGCCTGGCGCCATACCGCGCGTCTGAGCGCCGGGATTGAGGGAGGCCAAGGAGCGATGATGATTACCTTGGAGTTTCTGGCGTTCCTTTTTGCGGTCCGGCTTTGGAGTCAAGGGGTTTTAACCTTGGGCGACTTTGCCTTGATCCAGGGGTATTTGATTCAGATCTTCCGCCGCCTGTGGGACTTCTGGCGGGTGATCCGTGACATCTACCGGCGCCTGGCGGATGCCGAGGAGATGACCGAGATTTTGACGATGCCGCATGAAGTCGCTGACAAACCGGGGGCGCGGGAGTTACGGGTTGAGCGCGGTGAAGTGGAATTGCGCGGGGTAAATTTTACCTACACCAAAACGCGTGATGTTATCCGCAATTTCAATCTCACCATCCGGCCCGGAGAAAAAGTAGGGTTGGTGGGGCCGTCGGGCGCCGGGAAATCAACATTGGTGTCGCTGGTCTTCCGTTTCTTTGACGTGCAGTCGGGCGGGATTTACATTGACGGACAAAATATTGCCGATGTCACCCAGGAGTCGCTGCGCCGCAACGTAAGTTTGGTCCCGCAGGATCCGATTTTATTTCATAGGACATTACGCGAGAATATCCGCTACGGGAGGAGAGACGCAAGCAATGGAGAAGTGATGGCCGCGGCGGCCGAGGCCCATTGCGACGAATTCATTGAGCGGCTGCCGCAGGGTTATGACACTTACGTCGGCGAGCGGGGAATTAAACTTTCCGGCGGAGAGCGCCAGCGGGTCGCAATCGCCCGCGCAATTCTTAAGAACGCGCCTATTCTAGTTCTGGACGAGGCGACTTCAAGTTTGGATTCACATTCAGAAGGCCTGATTCAGGAGGCGCTATCGCGGCTGATGGAGGGGCGCACCACCATCGTCATTGCCCATCGCCTCTCCACAATAATGAAGATGGATCGGATCGTGGTGATCCGCGATGGAGAGATCTATGAGACCGGGTCTCATAAGGAGTTGCTGGAGAAGCCCGACGGCCTCTACAAAAAATTGTGGGAACTGCAAGCCGGAGGGTTTATTGCGGTGTGATAAACGGTTGCCTGCGGGCGACCGTTTTTGTTATGATCCGATTGTGCGGATGTCCCCATAGCTCAATGGATAGAGCGCAGCCCTCCGAAGGCTGAAATCGAGGTTCGAGTCC
>CAYIGN010000012.1:0-15802 GCA_964363055.1 uncultured Candidatus Saccharibacteria bacterium | reverse complement strand
TTCGCACCACTTTGGAAAAATTAAAACCGCTGCTCGCCGAATCCGGTTACATAGGATATACGGACATTAACTGCATCGCAAACAATAACGGCATATACCCTTTGGAGGCAACGATGCGTTTCGGCTATCCGACCGCCTCCATACAGTTGGAAGGAATCTTGAATCCGGTGAGTGAGTGGCTGATGAGATTGGCCAGAGGCGAGAATTTTGAACTGCGAACCAAAAAGGGATTTCAGGTCGGAGTGGTGGTCGCGGTCCCGCCGTTTCCGTATCACGACCGTAGAGAAGCCGACATCTACCGCGATCTCTCCGTAGTATTCCGCAAACCGAATTTGGAGGGGGTGCATCTCGGGAAGGTCAAGATCATGGATGATGAGTGGCATCCGGCCGGGGAATCGGGGTATGCGCTCGTCATAACCGGCTCGGGCATCACTGTGGCTGAGGCGCGCAAGATGGCCTATAATCGAATTGAGAATATCATCCTGCAAAACAGATTTTATCGCACTGACATTGGCCTGCGTTGGAATACCGACAGCGACCGGCTGCAGTCATGGGGGTACCTCTACTGATATGAAATATGATTTCCTAGTGTTGGGTGCAGACGGTATGCAGGGACGGATTGTGACGCGCGATCTCCTGGAGAGCGGATACTCGGTTTTTGCCGCTGATCTTTACAAAACAAAAATCGCCAAGATTCTCGCGCGCTTCAATAATGACCGCGCCGTTTTTAGTTTTGTGGATCTTCGGGATGTGGAGATGACGATTAAGGTGATCGTCAAGTCGGGCGTGGATGTTGTCATCAACTGCGCGGATATGGACTGGAACGCCAATGTGTATAAGGCCTGCATTGAGACCCGGACGCACTGCGTGGACTTGGGCGCCTGGGTGGAGATGACCGAGGAGCAGATTGCGATGGACCCGCTCTTTAAAAAATTAAAACGCACCGCAATCACCGGCTGCGGCTCGGTGCCCGGCATCGGAAACGTGATGCTGCGCTGGGCGGCAAAGAAATTTGACCGCTTGGAGAGCGTGGACGTGGGATTTGCCTGGGATTCCAACAAGAAAGAATTCGTGGTTCCTTTTTCAATGAAGAGTATTCTGGAGGAATTTACTTATAACCCCCGCTTTGTCAGAAACGGCAGGTGGGTACAGAAACGGCCGCTGGAAGTTTTCCGCGAGCAGTATCACCGCTCAATCGGTTCCCAAAAGTCGTTTTTGGTCTATCACCCGGAGCTTTATACATTCCATCATTATTATAAAGATAAGGGTTTGAACAACGTGCGCTTTTTTGCCGGTTTTCCGAATCATTCGCTGGAGAAGATCTACGCGCTGATTGCTCTCGGATTTCACAATGAAAAGCCGATTAAAATTGAAGGAGCATCCATCGCGCCGATTGATTTTCTCGGCCCGGCGCTCAAGCGCTTACGGATGCCAGCCGGCTACACGGAGACAGAAAATCTGTGGGTGGAGATCACCGGCCGCAAAGACCGCAAGCAAAAGACCATTCTCATGGAATGCATTGTGCCGCCGCTGAAAGGATGGGAGGATGCGGGGTGCAACATTGACACAGGATTTCCGGTTTCCATCATCGCCCAGATGATAAAGCATCGGGTGATTACCAAAAGCGGCAGTTTCGCTCCCGAAGCAATCGTGCCGGAGAAGCGATTTTTTCAGGAGTTGCGGAAGAAAAAACTGGGCGTATATGAGGACGGGAAGCGGATCAATTAGTTGTTTACACTCCACTATGTCATTCCCGCGTACGCGGGAATCCAGTAGCCCATTCTTGGCTCTCGTGCTTGTTTTTCTGGATACCCGTTTTCGCGGGTATGACATCCTTATAGGAAAAGCGTAAACAACGCTAGGGATTCTTACAAATTAGCTCACATAGATGTTGCTGGTAAAAACCAAAATCGGTCCGAGTAAGATTCACGGCATAGGCCTCTTTGCCGACCAAACTATCCTAAAAGGGACGCCGATTTGGCGCTTCACCAAAGAGATGGATATCAAGTTGACGGAGGAGGAGCTGCAGAGGTTGCCGGAGTTGGCACGCCAGTGCATTCTTCACTATTGTTACCACAGCGTCGTAGATCGCACCTTTGTATTGCCGTTTGACGATGCGCGGTTTTTCAATCATTCTCCCGACCCCAATGTTGCGTCGGTAGATCTCCCCGACGATCCCGAAGGAATGGAAATTGCGTCGCGCGAAATCCGACCGGGAGAGGAACTCCTGTGCGACTGCCGAGAATTTGACGTGGATTGCGCCAGCGGAGAAGAATCCTATATCTAGATCCCCACGCCACAACCGATGCATTAGTTATCATTTGCATCTGACTTAGGGAATATGGTACAATATGTTCGTTGTGTTCTTTACACCCGGCCGATCTTACAAATCGTATAAAGGAACGGGAGGTGTCATATGAGTATTGAACGGCCTAAGCCGCAACCACGGGAAGCCGTAGAGTCGGCAATTGAAGGACGAGAGCAACGTGAAGAGCGTCTCGACAATGCCGCGCGTTTTTTTGGGGATTTCGTCGGATTAAAATCCGGAGAGGGAGTGCTTTTCTTGAGTCACACCGATCCTAAAAGCACAGACCGGGCGCTTATTGAGATTCTCAAAGAAGCATGTGAGCGGAAAGGTATCGTTTCCCGAGAGCTGATCGCCGATAAAAAAACCAAGACCGAGGAGGTGACGAAACTGTTGGACGATTATCCGGTGGTGTGGAGTTCTTGCAATTGGGATGCTACGAAAATTGATTTTTATGAATTGACCGAGAGTCAACTGAAAGCAAAAAGCGCGAGGATGGAAGATGCAGCTGGGCTCACCACCGATTCTCTCAATAACGACGGGATGCTCGGGGAGAAACGCGAAGTATTGCATGATCGGCTGCAGCGGATGCATGAAAAATTGAGGGATGCTGTTGGGTTCCGGGTGCGTACCTCCTATGGGACAGATCTATCTATCCGGCTGTGGCCGGACAGAGAACGTCAATGGGCATGGATGACAGGGGAGGTTGATCCTGGTGAGTGGGATAATCCGGGAGCGGAGATCTTTACAACGCCGCAGGAGGAAGGAGTGGATGGCGTGTTGATGCTTCCCGTGCTGCAGGATGAGATCACGCAGGAGCAGGGAGTGGATGAATTTGTAAAAGTTACTTTCCGTCGGGGGAGGATCGCTACAATTGATGGGGGGAAGTCGGCCCAGAAGCTCCGACGGTATTTGGAGAAGATGTCCAAAGAAGAGGAGGACGATCCCACCAGCGTAATTCGATGCTCCGAGCTCGCATTCGGCGCATCTCAATACGCACGCTCCAAAGTATCGCGTCCGGAGCTCTCCTACAAGCATCACGGGGTCTCGGTGCTAGAAGCTGAAAAACGGATGGGGACCATGCATATTGCTATCGGCAGCGCCCAGCATGGATCTGAAGGCGCCTCGGGGCCGACGGAATCAAATGTTCATGTGGATTTCGTCATTCCAAGGAACGGCCTAACGGTTGAAGGATTTGATCGAGACGACGATTTCCGTAAAGGGCGAAACGGCAGAAAGTTGATAGATGAAGGCCGGTGGAACTTTATTGAGTGAGTGGAAGGAATCAATAAGTCCGTATCTATCGGGCCGCAGCTTGTTGCGGCCTTTTTGTGGCAGACAGAAACATACCATCTTTGTGTTATGTTTTATATAATACAGGTATGCGCGTAACGATCCGCAAAAAGGGCTTGGATCTGACCGATACTTTGCGCGAATATATTGAGCGCAAGATCGTACAACCGGTGCAAAAGCGGCTGCAGGGGTTGGATAAAACCGACAGCCCGATTCTTGATATTGAAGTGGCGCGTACCACGCACCACCATCATAAAGGGATGGTATATTCCGTCTCGGCGAGTTTGACTTTGAAAGATAAGCCGATCCGGGCAGAGGCCGTGGATACGGATATCCATGCCGCGTGTGATGCGCTGGAAAATGAATTGACACGGGAGATTGTCGCATACAAAGGTAAGGCGCTTGCGCTCTTGAAGCGTATGGCGCGCCGGGCAAAAAAGGATCTGCACTTTGCCACCGCCGCCCGCCTGTTCCGCAAAGGCCGCATCCGCAACGAGGGGAATTAGAACATCAATATGAAATCAGCAGTCGTTGCGGCGGCGCGCTATGGGCTTATTCGTTCGAATAAGGGATAAGGAGATGCAGCCATTTGTCTGTACACTTATCCGCGACCGCTGATAAGTGTAGAAAATAGCATATACCAGCGATCGCGGGTAAGTGTTGATTTTTCATCTGCCTTCCCGACGCATATAGTAGAATTATGCAAATCCAGCGCGTCTGCGCTGGATTTTTTTGAGTTTTTGACGTATCGTAAGTGAACGATATGTCGTTTTTAAGCAAAATTTTTGGGGATGCGAATGAGCGGTATATCCGGTCGCTTGAGCCGCTGGTGGAGAAAATCGGTGAATCGGAGAAAGAGTTGGCGAATCTTTCCGATGGGGAATTGCCAGGTCTGACCCAAAAGTTGGGGAAGCGCCTCGCCGCGGGCGAGGCGCTGGACGACCTTCTATTCGAGGCCTTTGCCGCGGTCAGGGTCGCCGCGAGCCGCGCGATCGGCCAGCGGCATTTTGACGTGCAGCTTGTCGGCGGAATTGTGCTGCATCAGGGCAAGATCGCAGAGATGCGGACCGGCGAGGGGAAAACGCTGGTTGCGACTTTGCCGCTTTATCTTAACTCTCTTGCGGGCAAGGGCGCGCATCTGGTAACCCCTAATGATTATCTCTCGCGCATAGGCGCCGGCTGGATGGGGCCGGTCTATGCGGCGCTTGGCGTCTCGGTCGGCGTAGTGGCGCATGAATTTTCCGGTATCTATGATCCGGCATACGAAGATCCTTATCCGCACGGCGATCCGCGGCTCAATCGCTTCCGGCCTTGCACGCGGCGCGAAGCATACCAAGCCGACATTACCTATGGCACCAATAACGAATTCGGGTTTGATTATCTGCGCGATAACTTGGAATACGATCCAATACAATTGCGCCAAAGGGATTATATGTACGCGATTGTGGACGAAGTAGATTCTATTTTAATTGACGAGGCGCGGACGCCCCTCATCATATCGGCGCCCGACACGGAGTCCGGAGAGCTTTATAAAGTATTTGCAGAGAAAATCGCCCCCCAGCTTGAAGAGAATATTGACTACAACGCTGACGAAAAAATGAAGGCGATAGCTATAACCGAAACAGGGATTGATAAAGTGGAACGATTACTCGGCGTGGACAATATTTATGAAGAAAAAGGCATTCGCTTTGTGCGACACTTAGAATCGTCCATCAGAACGAAGAAATTTTTTCTCCGCGACCGCGATTATGTCGTTAAAGACGGCCAGGTGATTATCGTGGATGAATTTACCGGCCGTCTCATGCCCGGCCGGCGCTGGTCCGAAGGCCTGCATCAGGCGGTGGAAGCCAAAGAGGGAGTCAAAGTCCAGCAGGAATCGCGGACTCTTGCGACCATCACTTTTCAGAATTATTTTAGGATGTACGCGAAACTCGCGGGTATGACCGGTACTGCCCAGACCTCAGCCGAGGAATTCCACAAAGTATATAATCTTGACGTCATTACAGTCCCGACCCATCGGCCTATGATCCGTGAGGATAGGCAGGATTTGATATTCCGGACCGAGAAAGGGAAATTTCAGGCGGCGGCGCGCGAGGTGAAGGCGCGGCACGAAAAAGGCCAGCCGGTTTTGATAGGCACGGTCTCAATTGAGAAAAACGAGCGGCTCTCAAAGATGCTTTCAGTTGAGGGTGTCCCGCATCAGATGCTCAATGCCAAGAATCATGAGCAGGAGGCGTTGATAATTGCTCAAGCAGGGAGGAAAAACGCAGTGACCGTCGCGACCAACATGGCCGGTCGAGGAGTGGACATTATCCTTGGAGGAGCCGAGGCGGGAAGTCCGGCTTCGGGCGGGAAGTCGGACTTCCTATTGACGGATGAGATCCGCACACTCGGTGGTTTGCATGTCATCGGCACTGAGCGGCACGAAGCGCGCCGGATTGACAATCAGCTGCGCGGCCGCTCCGGCCGGCAGGGAGACCCGGGCTCCTCGCAGTTTTTCGTCTCACTGGAAGATGATCTCATGCGGATTTTCGGATCGGACAAAATCAAACGGATGATGGAGGCATTCGGCATACCCGAGGATCAGCCGATTGAAAATAAAGTCGTATCGCGGGCGATTGAAGCAGCACAGGCGAAAATTGAGGGCTTTCATTTTGACGCCCGCAAGCATGTCCTGGAGTACGACGACGTTTTGAATAAACAAAGAGATGCGATCTATCGGATGCGGCGGGAGATTTTATTCGCAGGAATCACGAATTTCACCCCCACGCCAAATTTTGGCGTGGGGGCAGGGGAATCAGGAATCAGGGAACAGATTCAGGAGATGATTGAGCAGGAAGTGCGAAAAGTTGTTGGTTTTCATACCGAAGGCAGTCCGGAGGAATGGAACATTGAGGAGATATTTGAGACGACCAAAGCTATTGCGCCGATCCCGGATGAAGTCCATACCAAGTTGCAGGATGTTTGGAGGTCCGACCTCCAAACATCAGAAGCGAAGAGAGAAGAGGCGGTTTTATATCTTCTGGAGGTATTGCGAAAGCAATACGACGGGAGAGAATCGGAGTTGGGCAGCGATGCGATGCGGCAACTGGAGCGCGCGACCTTGCTCCGTACGATTGATTTTCTCTGGATGGATCATCTTGAGCAAATGGAACATCTGCGCGATTCAGTGCGCCTGCGCGCCTATGGCCAGCGCGACCCTTTGGTGGAATACAAGCATGAGGGCACGCGGCTCTTCCGCGAACTGCAGGCCGCGATCCGGACCCAGGTCGTCAATACCATTTTCAAGGTCGGCGCGGCACCCCGCGAAGAACGGCCATCGCGGATTGAGTTGCGGCGACCCGATGCCGCGGCAGGCATTGTGCCGCCTACAGTCGCAATCCGCGACCCGGTACTGCCGCAGATCAACGCCTCAGAGCCGTCGTCATTTGCAACCGCCCCCCGCCCCAAAGAGCCCTCAAGAAATGCTCCCTGCCCTTGCGGAAGCGGGAAAAAGTATAAAAAGTGTCATGGGAAATAAGAGAGGAATATGATACAAGATTTCACAAAAAAGATGACCATTGTGTTGAGGGAAGACGTTACCTCTTGGCAACTTACCAATACTATTGGTCACATCGCGGCGTATCTGGGTAATAAAATGTCAGAGCCGTTTGATACAGGAGAATATTTTGTGTCAAAGGATGGAATGAATTTCCCTAGAAACTCTCAATTTCCAATTATTACGCTCCGGGCAACTAAAGATGAATTGAAGAGTCTGGGAGTTAAGCTGCGTAACTCCAATCTGTCTTGGATTGTGTATGTACAGGAAATGATTGATATGATTGATGATGACGAATTGGCAAAAGCTCTGAATACTAAGACAGCAGAAGAGTTGGATATACTCGGAATCGGAATGTTTGGCTCCAAAGATGAACTAAAAGAACTAACAAGTATGCTGCGGTTGTGGAAATAAATCTGAACACTGCCACGGGCAATGGGGATGAGAAATATGAACAAAGATGAAATATGAAATAAAAACATTCCGACATTCTCAAGAATGTCGGAATGTTTTTATGGGGTTAAGACGCGATTTACTCTCCGTGGCCGATGAAGGCGAGGATCAGGTAGAGCGAAGCAACTCCGAAAAGAAGCAGGCCGCTTTTGACCAGGGCTGCCGGCCGCCGCTTTTCATAATGGATTTCGGGGATGATGTCCGAGGTGGCGATATAGATGAAAAACCCGGCGGTGAGCGAGAGTGAGATCGGGACGTATCCTTGCAGGGAGCTGCCGAATAAATACGCGCCGAGCGCTCCGGCAAATGCGGCGGCCGCGCTCACGAGATTGAGGAGGACTACTTTGAACCGCGAAAGCCCCTTGTGCAGTAGCAGGGCAAAGTCGCCGATCTCTTGCGGCAGTTCGTGCGCGGCAACCGCCAGCGCGGTTACCACCCCGAGTCGGAAGTCCACCAGAAAAGTTGCGGCGATCACCACACCGTCAACAAAATTATGAATAGTATCTCCGGCGATGATGAGCGGGATTATGGCCCGGGTTTCTTTGTCATGTTCATGGCTCGCTTCGCTGTGGTGATGGAACCAGTGGATGAGCTGCTCCGCTATGAAGAAAATAAGCAGCCCTGTGAGGGTCCAGGCGAAAATATTCAGACCGGTCTCTTCTCCCTCGCGCAATGCTTCGGGCAGCAGGTCAAAAAAGGCGCTCGCCAAAAGCACCCCGGCCGCAAACGCGGTTAGGAAGTGCGAGATCTTTATGGCGAGCTCCTGCTTTGCCAAGAGTATCAATCCTCCGGCGAGCCCGCCGATACTCCCGACAAAGGTAAAGAAGAGAATCGGGACGAGCGGATGAAATCCAGCCATAGCTTTATTGGATAATAAGGCAGGATCGTGTTATTGTCAAAGCGACGGGCATGAAGATTCTCATCTCTATCTATAAGATTGCAGATCCCTCGCATCCGCATTTTTTTAAGCGGGCGTATTTGGAGCGAATCAGGTCATCGGCCGGCAAGAATGTTGACATACGGATTGTTACCGACTTGAAACGGGCCGCGGCGGCCGTCTTGGATGCGGATGTAATAGCCGGCTTCCCGTGGATGATTCCGCCGCTCGGCAAGGCAAGGAAATTGAAGTGGCTGCATTCGTTTTCCGCAGGAGTAGACAGAGTTCTGACAGACGAAACAAAGCGGCTGCCCGTCATTGTCAGCAACTCTTCCGGAGTTCATGCGACCCCGATTGCGGAACACTTGATCGGATTTATACTGATCTTCACCCGCGGTTTCCATCGCACGTTGCGCAATCAATTGCGCCGGCGCTGGCAGAAGGATGAAACCATCAGCGAATTGCGTGGCAAGACCGTACTCATCGTCGGCCTTGGCGATATCGGGACTGAGGCCGCGCGACTCGCACACGCCTTCGGCGCGCGGGTTATCGCGGTTGCACGGACGAAGCGGGTGAAGCCGGATTTTGTGGACATGCTTGGTACTGTACGCTCGCTTGACGCGTTGCTCCCCAAAGCAGATTTTGTCGCAATCTGCCTGCCGCACACAAAAGAAACCCATCACCTGTTTGACATGCGGAAATTCAGAGAAATGAAGCGTACTGCCATATTGATGAATATCGGCAGAGGCGGGATTGTGCAGGAAAAGGACTTGATTCGGGCGCTTCAACAGAAAGTCATCGCTGGCGCGGCGCTGGACGTGACTGAGAAAGAACCTCTGCCGCGGACAAGCCCTTTGTGGAATATGGAGAACGTCATCATCACTCCGCATCACTCCGGCCTCTCGGAAAAATATATGGATCGCGCGGTCGCGCTTTTCTGCCGAAACATGCGCGCGTTTATAAAAGGCGAGAGGCTTCCCAATCTGGTGGATAAAAAGTTAGGATATTGAGATATGAAGATTACCGTTTGCGGCAGTATTGCGTTTATTGATGAGATGATGGAGGTGAAACTCCGGCTGGAGGAGATGGGTCATGAGGTGAAGATGCCTCCAACTGAAATGGTAGATGGAACGGGCGCTGCCATTCCAGCTAAACAGTATTATCACTTTCGCAAGACGACTACCCAAACCGACGGCTGGATTTGGGATCGGAAGGAGGAGGCCATGCGCAATCACTTCAATAAGGTGATGTGGGCAGATGCGATTCTGATTCTCAATTATGATAAAAATAATGTTGCCTGTCATGTCGGCGCAAATACACTCCTTGAAATGGGTCTTGCCTTCCATCACGGTAAAAGAATCTATGTCTTTGATCAGATCCCGGAACTCCCCTGCAAAGAGGAGATTTTAGGGATGAAGCCGACAGTGATTGATACCGATCTCTCCCGTATAGTTTGAGGGTATTTGAAGACATGAAAAAAATTCTTACCCTTTGAGATGGTTACAAAACCCTTTATTCTGCTGCACCCGCAGAAGATGCGGGACTGGAGTGGATAACCCTACTTGCGAGAGTGGTGTTATTTTGATAGAATACCCGCACAACTAATTATTTTAGGACTTACGCGTTTGGTGTCATTCCCGATCCCCGCTTATGCGAGGACAGGCGTGATCGGGAATCCAGAGCGTCAAATAACGGCTTATCTGCTGGATTCCCGCTGGAGTTTACCCTCGACCGCGATCGGGGGCGGGAATGACAGAAAAGGGTGATATTTACCCAAACGCGTAAGTCCTATATTTATCAAGAGTGCGGGAGAGGGAACTGGCCCGTTGACCCCGCCGGCAAAACTTGCTTTTGGCGAGGGAGTGCCACTTCCAGCCCCGCCCTTTCATCGCCGAGATCTGCAAAGAGGTAAGCAGATGATGGGGTGCATACTTCTTTCTCCCGGAGAGTTTGTCTTCGGTGGAGAAAGAGCGGGGGGAGATAAATCATATTTATCAGCCCCGCATGCGAGGGCGTTTTTATTTATATGAAGTATCACGATACTTATACGGTCGAAAGTGTGACCTCTGGGCATCCGGATAAAGTATGCGATCAGATCTCGGACTCGATTTTGGACGCGTTTCTCGCGCAAGATCCGTATTCGCGGGTTGCAGTGGAGACCTTTGGCTCGCATGGGCTACTCGTGATAGGTGGCGAAGTGACCTCCAAAGGCAGCGTGGACGCGGCAAAGATCGCCCGCGCATTTTACCGCGAAGTCGGCTATCGCGACGATCTTTCAATAATGACCAATATCGTCCAGCAGTCGCCGGACATTGCGCAGGGGGTTGATACTGGCGGGGCAGGGGATCAAGGCATAATGTATGGTCATGCGACTGGCGAGACCCCGGAATTTATGCCCCGCGCCGTGGCGCTCGCCCACAAACTTACGCAGGGATTGGAGAACTTGCGGAGAAACGATCCGGAGTGCGTCTGGCTCGGGCCGGATGGCAAGTCGCAGGTGACAATGCAGGACAGTAGGGTAGCGACTGTGCTGATCTCCTGTCAGCATAGAGAGTCAATCACTCAGTCGGAAATCCGTGAGACACTGATTAAGAAACTCATTCAGCCCGTCGTCGGCGACCTTACGGACGTCGAGGTGCTTGTAAATCCGACCGGCAAATTCACAATCGGTGGCTTTGCGGCTGATACAGGTTTGACCGGCAGAAAAATAATTGTGGATACCTACGGCGGCCTCGTGCCTCATGGCGGCGGGTGCTTTAGCGGTAAAGATCCGACCAAGGTTGATCGCTCCGCGGCATATATGACGCGTTTTGCGGCAAAAAATATGGTTGCCAACGGTATTGCCAAAGAATGTACGGTGACGGTCGCCTATGCCATCGGTCGAGCCGAGCCCTTGATGGTGTATGCTGAAGACGAAAACGGAAAGGATTTGTCGGCGATTATCAAAGAAAAATTCGATTTCCGGCCGCGGGCGATTATTGAGCGACTGGAACTCCGCCAACCGATCTATGCCAAAACCGCGGCGTACGGACATTTCGGACGGGACGGATTTCCATGGGAGGAGGTGATATCGCTGTGAGCGAAGCTCGTGATGTGGGCTGTGTATAAGTCGCTTGACACAGTAGGCAAACGCAGGTATCCTTAATGCAACCATATGAAAAAACTTTTTTATCAAATACCGATTGGCTTGTTGCTCACCGCGGTGCCGGCGAGCGGCTTTGCCGCCTTCCACCAGGTATTCCAGCGTGAGCGAGAAGAGAACAAACAGAAGATTGAGACCGAGCGGAGCGAATTCAAGCAGGAACTGCAAGATCGCCGGAATGCGCTAAAAGAAGATGTGAAAGGAAAGGCGGAGCAATTAAAGCAAGGAGTAAAGGAAGGCAGGCAGGCGTTGAAAGGAGCGTCTCAGGAAGAGATAGAAGCGGCCAAGCAGGGGTTTATGGAAAGAAAATCTGCCCTGGGGGAGGAGATAAAAAAGAAGCGGGAAGAATTTAAAGCAGACGCGACAGCGCGCCGGGAAGAATTGAAAAAGAAATTCGGGGAGAAGCGGGCCGAGCGGATTGAACAATTTTTCAAGCAGATGGTTGGAAAATTTGAGGCGGCGATTGATCGGCTGGACGGGTTCGCGGCGCGGATTGAGGAGCGGATGAACACTATCGCCTCAAGCGGCAAGGACGTGGTTCAAGCCCGTAGCGAGTTGGAAGCGGCACGCGCCAAGATAAAAGCGGCGGCGAGCGAATTGGAAAATGCCAAAGCAAAATATACCGAGGCAGTCAAGAATCCAGACGTGAAAGCGGCTTTCGCTGAAGTACGCACCATCGTGCAGGGGGTCTCGCAAAAAGTGAAAGAGGCGCACGCGGCGCTGGTGACAACCGTTACATCGCTTAAAGGAGCGGGGGGCGGGGCCGGAGGAGCTCCGCCGGGCAAGATTCCTGCGGATCAGCCGGCGCAATAGAAAAGAGCTATGGATATCTCTTCATCAAATTCATCAAAGGGAAAGTGGATAGCGCTGATTGTGATAGCGCTTATTGTCTTGGGAGTGGTTTATTACTACGCAGCATCTCCGGCAGAGGAGCAATCCGGTCCGATCGGTTCACAGCCCGCGCAGGACTTAAACACTCTGGAGACAGAGCTCCGGGCGACTTCGGTTGAGGGTCTTGATACGGAGCTCAATGATATTGAGCGTGAACTGGCCCAATAGAGTAAGACCCGAGTGAGGGAATCCCGCGGGCATCTGCCGGCGGGATTGTTGTTCTAGCGCACTAGGAAGAGATAGAATGGGAGCATGCCCTCGACAGCGGAAAAATATTTCTGGACCCGGCACTCGCGTTTCAAACTGCGCCAGTATCATCTGAGCGAGTCGCGGGTCAAGCGTATAATCCGGCATCCATTACGGGTTGAAGAAGGCATTTTGCAGGGGGCGATTGCTTGCATGCAGCCGGCCGGCGGAGCGAAATACTCCGAGATATGGGCAATGTACGTTTTGATAAAGCCGATCCCCGATCCAGTCGGGGACAAAAGCCAGACGCCAAAAATAAAGATTATTACGGCCTGGCGCTATCCGGGCAGATCACCGGAGCGAAACCCGATCCCTCAAAACATTCTACAAGAGGTAAAGCGTCTCATCTACTAGCCAACTTCCAATTCCGAATCCCGAAAAATACCCAAGTCATCAATACCCAATACCCAAAAACAATTTGAGCATTGCGAATTAAGGATTTTTCGGTATTCTGGTTTGGTGATTGGGAATTCACAGGATGATCAAAGTTTCTCCATCCAGCGTAAGTTCTCTACTTGAGTGTCCCCGCTGCCTGTGGCTGCAGGTCAATGAAAATAAAAAGCGGCCGCGGGGAATCTATCCGTCCCTGCCAGACGGGATGGACAATGTTTTCAAAAAATACTTTGACGAGTATCGGCGCCGCGGAGAGATGCCGCCCGAGATTGACGGTAAGGTAGAGGGGCGGCTCTTTGACGATGCGCAAAAACTCCGCCAATGGCGCGAATTCAATTTCGGCAGGGGAGGAATGCGCGGTATAATCCCCGAATACGATATGGAGTTGAACGGCGCGATTGACGATTTGGTTGTCGCACCCGATGGAGCATTCGTGCCTTTCGATTTCAAAACCCGCGGCTATCCGACCAAGGAAGACACGCACGAGCATTATCGGACGCAATTGGATCTTTATGCTCTGCTCTTTGAGAAGAATGGCCTGTTGCCGGCCGCCTATGGTTATTTGCTCTTCTTCTGGCCGCAGTCCTACGACATGGGACAGACGTCATTCAAGACCGAACTTGTCAAAATGGATGTCTCGCCCTCGCGCGGTATGTCCGCCCTCAAAAAAGTCCGCGACATCGCCGGAGGCCCCATCCCTCCGGCGCATGCTTCGTGCGAATACTGTATCTATCGCGGGACATAGCCGAGGTTTGCATATTTATCAAGAGCCGCACGAGGGAGCAAGAACAAGACAGGTCTCCACTATCCCCCCTCCCCTTATTCGTACGAATAAGGGATATAGATAAGGGAATAGTTGGAAAGGACAGTTGTTCTGCAAGCTGGATTTGGGTATCATATATATAGAGAAATTTTACGATAACCCTAATTTCTATGAAAAACTATGAACGCCTGCTCAAGGCGTTGGCCAATCGGCGGCGGCTTGCGATTCTCCGACATCTCAAGAAAGAAAAAGAAGCGCGGGTTACGGATATCGCGGCGATGATAAATCTTTCCTTCAAGGCAACGTCGCGTCATCTCCAACAGCTCGCCACAGCCGATATCCTGGAGCGGGAGCAACGCAGCGTGGACGTCTTCTACCGTATAGGCAAGAATCTCTCTCCGCCCGTGAAAGCGGTACTTGCTTATATCCCTAATTCGAGCGAATAAGAGAGTAAGCGGATTGGCTCCTTTTTTCTGTGAGTGTAGTGGGTACGAGGTTAATCGATATTGTCAAATTTTGGCGCACGCTGGCTTGCAGTATAATAAAAGAGTATGCATCGGGGAATCGCGACATTTACCCTTGATACCGGGCAGTGCCCGCGGTGGCTGTTTGAAAGAATGGTGCGGCTGGGACGCGAGATGACGCGGGTACTGGTGGAAGAATGCGGCCCGGATGAATTTGTGCGCCGGATTTCGGATCCGGTGTGGTTTCAGTCGCTCGGGACTGTGCTGGCGTTTGATTGGAATGCTTCGGGTTTGACCACCATTCTTACGGCTGCATTGAAAGAAGCGATCCGCGGTAAGGAGCAGGATCTAGGGATTTTCATCTGCGGGGGCAAGGGCAAGACGTCGCGAAGGACACCTGATGAAATTATGAGATGGGGCGAGCGGCTGGCATTGCCCGAGCCGGCGGTTAATAATCTCATCTATAACTCCCGCATGGCAGCCAAAGTGGATTCGGCCCTGGTGCAGGATGGATTTCAAATCTATCATCATTCATTTTTCTTTTCGCGGAACGGATCATGGAGTGTAGTACAGCAAGGTATGAATCAGGATGAGCAGTCGGCGCGCCGCTACCACTGGTATTCGGATAATATAAGTGACTTAGTGTGTGAGCCCCATACCGGAATTTTTTCGGAGGCGTCGCCTCATAAAGTTTTGAATCTCGTAGCAGAGGAGAGTGGCAAGACCCGCGATTTTTCTACGGAACTGGTACGAGCAGGATACGCGCCGCTGATGAAAGAGATCCGAATCCTCCGCAAATACGCCTCGCCGCTCTCGCAGATGGTGTCCATGGAAAGGGGGAGCGAGCAATTAACCTTGCTCAATTTAGAAGACGTGGAGTTTCGGGCGCACCCAGTTATATTTGAGAATTTTAGCAGGAGTAAGTATCTGGAGAAAATACTTGCGCGGGTTACGGAAGAGAAACCCGAGAATTATGAAAACCTCCTCGCGATTGAGGGCGTAGGCCCCAAGACCATGCGGGCTTTGGCGCTCGTTGGCGAAGTGATCTACGGAGCCAAGCCCTCGTATGAAGACCCGGCGCGTTATAGTTTTGCCCACGGCGGCAAAGACGCGACCCCATACCCAGTAGACCGTCCGACATACGATCAAACCATAGAAATCCTCCGCCGCGCGGTTCTACGCAGCCGCATTAGCCCATTGGAGAAGAATAAGGCGCTGCAGCGGCTTAGCGATGGCGTGCCTCAAGAAGTAACCAGCCGGTGATTCAACGATCGCCGGCTTTTTGTTTTGACTCTTTGAATGGGTATAATTAAGGTATGGATTCACTACTTTCTAGAAAATGCGTGCCACGTGAAGGAGGAGTGCTGCCTTTGAGCGAGGGGGAGGTGCGCAGCGGCGAAGCCGCGAGGCAACCAATCCGTTGGCTCCGAAAAATTT
>CAYIGN010000011.1:11165-16207 GCA_964363055.1 uncultured Candidatus Saccharibacteria bacterium | reverse complement strand
ATACCCATGCGATGATTTTATCATCCATGGTTGCGATTACCACTAATTACCAATTCTTTTGGTGCTAAGGCTTTAACTTCGTAGCGATTCT
This sequence comes from uncultured Candidatus Saccharibacteria bacterium, assembly GCA_964363055.1. Classification (GTDB taxonomy): domain Bacteria; phylum Patescibacteriota; class Minisyncoccia; order Sungbacterales; family HO2-52-23; genus CAYIGN01. Next base: position 16,116 of record CAYIGN010000011.1, on the reverse strand, counting down.
CTCCCAGTCATGGCGGGACGAAAACCGCCTGCCCATCCATGAATGAGTTTGACGAATAATACGATAATAAGCCGTTTCCCGTCATTCCCGTGGAACTTGTCCTCACGAAAGTGGGGAGCGGGAATCCAGAATATAAACCAAGACTGGATTCCCGATCACGCCTGTCCCCGCATAAGCGGGGATCGGGAATGACGGTAGAAAGCCATTATTCACCAAACTCATAGAACGGCCACTTGCGGATAAACGTGATTTGAGGTAAGATACGCGGGTGATAACGTGGACACAATGAAATCACGGGAAATGGGCATACCGCCCGAGCAGGAACAAGCGGCACAACTGCGGCCCGAAGAGGAGGGGAGTACCTTGAAATCACCGGAATCTGCGGAAGAAAAAAGATTAGATCCGGAAAAGGCGCGGGAAGAAGAAAAGAGTCGGCTCGGCGGAGTTTTACAGACGCTTGGCGATAAAGCCAGAGCGCAGATCGCCGCTCTCTCTTTTATGATGATAACAAGTGCCGTGGGTGCGGGATGGCATGGGCAGGCGAGCGCAGCGGAAAAGAGAAGTCGTAGCCCAGCCGAGCAGCTCACCCAAGAACAAACAAGAGAGGAGTTTGCAGTCAAAAAAGAAACCTTTGCATTTACTGTAAAAGTGCCGAAGGGGGCGTGGAAAGTGCTGGAAAAACACGGGATAAAATTCAGGCCCTAAACAGGCACTTTCTTTTTCCTCAATGAAAAGCGGCCTGGCGGGGTACAAACCTTGGAACAGGAGGAAGTGAATGGCGTCGTTACAAACCATGTAGAAGTTTCCACCGACGAGGTCCAACTCTCCGACGCGGGGAGTAAAACGCGCGTGAAGATACGCATCCACAACTCCGATCGGTCAATTGAGACGGTGACGCTTATTGAAGGTCGCATTACAGATTTTACAAAAGAAACATCACGTTAATATGCCTTCACTCATCACCACTTCTGTCTCCGATGAATCTGTAGATGCAAGCATATTGCTTTCAGATCCTCAATGGACGAAACACCTCCAGCAAAATTGGACGGCAAAGAAAGCTGCGTTTGCGAACAGAGATCGCAAGGAATGGGAGCGCATCATCGCCGAAGAGGAACAAATCCTTCGCGATATGGCGGAGTGAGCGGTCATAACGATATGTCTCGGACGACGCTTGCGCCGTCTTTTTCTTGCGTAAAAATCTGGATGTGATATTATCAAGAATATGCGTCTTTTTCTTACAACTAAAATCTGGAAAGAGGGGACGCATTATGTAGCATATACGCCGGAGCTGGATGTATCATCGCAGGGCAAAACCGTCGCTCATGCCCAGAAGCGGCTGCGCGAGGCGGTGACGGCGTTCCTGAAAGAAACAAAGCGCATGGGCACTTTTGACGAAGTTATGCGCTCGGCCGGTTTCTTCAAGAGTCGCGATCAATGGAAAACCCCATTAATCTCTCTTTCATCACTGGAAGTACCCGTATAACAATGTCACGACTTGCGCCCATAGCATGGCGTACCCTTGCGCGCATCTTTGAGATTGATGGATGGAAACTCTCCCGTACAAGAGGCGACCATCTCGTTTATACAAAGTCGGGATTCTCCAGACCGGTAATAATTCCTAAGGATCATCGCGTAGAAGTTTTCATTATCCTCAACAATATCAGAACCGCCAAAATCTCCAGAGAGAGATATTTTGAATTACTCCAAAGAGTTTAAGATGGGATTTCTCCTCCTTGCGTCAGAGCATACTTTATGCTAAAATGATAACAATGGCTCTCACTCCCAAGGAAAAACAGAAAATCATTGAGAAGGTGCGGACGCACGACAAGGATACCGGATCATCGGCAGTACAGATTGGCGTGCTCTCGGCCGAAATCACCCGCCTGACCGCGCATCTCAAGACCCACCGCAAGGACAATCACTCCCGCAGGGGGCTTTTGGGCATGGTGGCACAGCGCAGGAAACTACTGGATTATCTCAAAGAGTCAAATGCGCGGCAGTATAATAGTGTCGTCAAGAAACTCGGACTTAAACGATAGGGCTACGGAATACTGAATAGTACGGATATACGGAAACGTTTCCGTATATCCGTAAGAAATCCGTATTCTGTAGCAAACGTAGTGAGTATCATCAAACACAAAGCCCAGCGCGTCGCGGTGCTGATTGACGCGCAAAACATGTACCACTCGGCCAAACACTTGTACAATGCCCGGGTGAATTTTAAGGAACTTTTGAAAACCGCGGTGGCCGGACGACAATTGGTGCGGGCGATGAGTTATGTCATACGCACCGAGTCGGGCGAGGAGAAGCCGTTTCTGGAAGCGATGGAGAAAATCGGAATTGAGATCCGGATCAAGGACCTCCAAATATTTCCCGGCGGAGTGAAAAAGGCGGATTGGGACGTGGGCATCGTGATTGACGCAGTCCGGTTTGCGCCCAACGTGGATGCGGTTGTGCTTGTGTCCGGAGACGGGGACTTCATCCCTCTGATTGAATATCTGCGGGAGGTGAGAGGAACGCAGATGGAGGTTCTGGCTTTTGGCCGCTCCACCTCGCAGAAATTGAAAGAAGCCGCCGATGATTTTATTGACCTCGGGGCCGAACCCCGCAAGTATCTGATGAGGATAAGATGACGCCGCAGGTGTCATCCCCGCGGAGGCGGGGATCCAGTCAGGCAACTATAAAATGAGTAACGCCAAATATTCGCACTCCATCGGAGGAAAAACAATTGAGATTACCCTGACCGACTGGGCCCTGCAGGCCGCGGGCGCAATTTTGGCGCGCCTCGGAGACACAATGGTTCTGGCCACCGCGGTGATGAGCCCGTACGGGCGCGAAGGCGGGGATTTTTTCCCGCTCACTGTGGAATACGAAGAAAAATACTATGCGACCGGCAAAATTTTGGGCTCGCGCTTTATCAAGCGCGAGACCCGGCCCTCGGAAGAAGGGGTTCTGGGCGGCCGTCTGATTGACCGCTCAATCCGTCCCCGTTTTGATATGCGGATGCGAAACGAAGTGCAGGTGGTGGTAACGGTTCTTTCCATTGATGATCAAAACGATCCGGATACTGTCGCTCTCCTTGCCTCGTCCCTGGCGCTCGCCATCTCCGACATCCCGTGGCAGGGACCAATTGCCGGAGTGCGCATCGCTAAAAAAGGGGACGAGTTTATTGTCAATCCAACCTTTGAAGAAAGGCAAGCAGCTGAACTTGACGTAGTGATCTCGGGCACCAAAGAGCGTGTTAATATGCTGGAAGCCGGAGCGAGCGAGGTCTCGGAAGAGGCGTTTGCGCAAGCGGTCGAGACCGGATTCACCCATATCCGGGAACTCATCACATTTCAGGAATCAATCGTCCGCGAGCATGGACAGGCCAAGCGGGAGGTGCGGCTGATTGAAGCGCCTCCGGAACTAAAAAAGTTGCTCGCGAGCGATTTCGGCCGACGGATTGAAGAAGCACTATATCAGCGCGACAAAAAAACTGCCAACGCCAGCCAAACAATGGCGAGAAACGAATGGCTGGCGCGAGCAGAGGCCGCCTTCCCGGATCTTTTCAATAAAGCCGCGGCCGAACTTGCTTTTGACGAAGCGGTGAACGAAATCATCCACCGCCGGATTATTGAAAAAGGAGAGAGGCCGGATGGCCGCACGCCGGAGGAACTGCGCGAGTTGTCGGCTGCGGTTGGGGTGCTTCCGCGGGTGCATGGCTCGGGCCTTTTTATGCGGGGTGAGACCCATGTTCTCTCTACTCTTACCCTCGGCGCGCCCGGGGACCAGCAAATCATTGAAGGGATGGAAATCCGCACCAAGCGTCATTTCCTCCACCACTATAATTTTCCGCCTTACTCCACCGGCGAGGTCAAGCCCATGCGCGGCCCGGGCCGGCGCGAGATCGGCCATGGGGCGCTGGCCGGACGGGCGCTCCTGCCACTGCTCCCTTCTAATGAAGAATTCCCCTATACCATCCGTATAGTATCAGAAGCCCTATCTTCCAATGGCTCCACTTCCATGGCGTCGGTCTGCGGCTCGTCGCTTGCCCTCATGGACGGCGGTGTGCCGATCAAAAAAGCAGTGGCTGGCGCGGCAATGGGGTTGATACTCACCCAACACCCAACAGCCAACAGCCAACAGCCAAAATACCGAGTTTTGACCGATATTCAGGGACCCGAAGACCACCACGGCGATATGGATTTCAAAGTCGCCGGAACCCGCGACGGCATCACCGCGGTGCAGATGGACGTCAAAATTGAGGGCATTACTCCAGAGATGCTAAAGGACACCCTGACCCAGGCCCGAGCCGCGCGCCTGGAGATCCTGGATACTATGGATGCAGTCATCGCTTCACCCCGGCCGGAACTCTCCCCTTGGGCCCCGCGGATTGAAATGCTCAAAATCAATCCGGAGAAAATCGGCGCGCTCATCGGCCCGGGCGGGAAAGTAATCAATGATATTATCGCCCAAACCGGCGCCCAGATTGATATTGAAGATGACGGGACCGTATTTATCACCTCGGTCGCCGCCGATGGCATGTCCCGGGCGCTGGAACTCATCAAACAAATAACGCGCGAATTGAAGCCCGGGGATCTGGTGGAAGGCAAGGTTACGCGGCTGCTTGATTTCGGCGCGTTTGTGGAGGTAGGGCCGCGTCAGGACGGGCTGATCCATATTTCCGAGCTCGCCCCATGGCATGTGGAAAGAGTAACTGACATCCTCAACCTCGGCGACACCACCAAGGCCGTGGTCAAAAACATTGACGAGCAGGGACGGATCAATCTTTCGTTGAAAGATGTGCCCGGGCGCTACTCGGACGCCGAAATCGAGCGGGGCAGAATGGAGCGTGCGCATGCCCCGCGTCCGCCCGCGGGCGGCCCCGGCGGCTATGGCACGGGCCCCGGGAGCCCCCATTGACCGCCCCGCTACCGATATTGCCCGTGCTCGGCAGCAAGGCACTCAT
>CAYIGN010000011.1:0-11155 GCA_964363055.1 uncultured Candidatus Saccharibacteria bacterium | reverse complement strand
AGGGGCCGCGTGAGCGACCTTGACCGGCCCGGATCCGGCGGAGGCCGACCACCCTTCGGGCGGGCGCGAGGGAGATAGAAATGCCCTTGCGTCAAAAACGCCTATCAGATAAAATACGGCTATGAGTACAATAACTATAGATAAAAAAGAATATCAAGAGTTGAAAGTCGCTCAGGAACGACTTCGAGCGCTGCAGAATCTAGATGCAAAAAAAAATATCACGCACATCAGGCGCGGGAGTTTTGTTGATCTCGTGGGCGCCCTCAAAGATGTCCCAGAATTCAAAGACAAAACATCCGTTGAGGTCCAGCATATGATTAGAGATCTATGGCACAAAAAAAGATCGTAGTTGATACAAACATATTCCTTGAATTCCTATTGAAACAGCAACAGCAAGAAGAATGTCTGGATCTCTTACTAAATATAGAACGGGGCGCAATAGAGGCCCATATTACCAGCTTTTCTCTGCACGGCATTGAAGTGTTGCTTGATAAACGCAATAAGACGGAATTGCTGGAACAATTTCTAGGACGCGTCATCCAGGCGCGGGGACTCAAAGTATATCAGACAAGCCCGCAAGAAGAAAAAGACATCGCCGCGCTCGCCAACAAAATCGGCTTGGACTTTGACGACGCGCTCCAGTATTATGTGGCGCGCACGCTCGGCGCAGCACTGGTAAGTTTTGACAAGGATTTTGACCGTACGGATATAAAGAGGATAACGCCTTTGGAGGCCATGGCGCCATAAGACAAAATTAACACCGCCCCGGCTGATGCCGGGGCGGTGTTATGTTATCACCGTGAACAAAACCATACCGACTTCCCCAGAAAATCTCCATTGTTCTGCTCACCCTCAAATAATTTAAAGTATAAGGGCTGACTTTACACGCGCTTGCGAGAAAAATTTTGAGGGTTCTATGTTTTACGTCCGTGAGCCCACAACAAGAGGACGATTTACACTGATAGCCCAAAAGGCTATCTGCTCTTCTCGGCCTTAACGAAGGCTACCGCTTCCGGCAGCGCATCAAGAAGATATAACCCGAACTCTCCGGCCTCCATCCTGAAATTTGAGCGGATATACTCCGCGTGCCCCTCTGCAAACCCATCAATAAGTTCGGAGATCTTCTTGGCCAGAAGAATTACAACAACTTTCCGATCAACGCTTGTCTCCATAGCCGCCTCCTTCCCGTCAAGGTACTTTTTCCGCGGCAGGGAACCATTCCCTACTCTGCCTATAGTTTATCATGTCTCATAAAATCTGTCAAGTTTTATATCTGCCTCGCAAGCGATATACTGGAAAGAAGTAAAATCTGGCATTTATAAAATCCGGATATGCCCCCTGAACAAAATCCACAACAACCACTGGGACAACAACCCCAATTAAAGCAGGTCCCGGATCCTAAAACCGAGCGGAGTCCGGCCATCCGCACCATGAAATCGGATGTGGAAGAGTTCTTGAAAACGACCAAGCCCTCACTCGTCCAGATCATCGGGCAGCGGGCCGAGTCGCTGCCGACTGGGCCAGCCAAAGAGCGCCGCCCCATGGTAATCGTATTGGCTTTAGCGGCTCTCGCGGCGATCTTGGGGGGCGCGGCGTTTATGGCACTGGGCGGCACTCGGCTCTGGTCCTCTGCGCCCCCAACTGAAGAGCCGCCAGCCGCTCTCCGAGCGACGGTCGCGCCGCCGCCCTATTTTGCAACCGAGACCAGCCGCACCATTAGTGTCTCACGTCAGGACCGTAGCCAGTTTGTACGCCTGATGGAGGACTCCTGGCGGGAAAAGGAGCGGGAAGGGACGATCAAACGCCTGATCGTCAAAGTCCAGGATGGCCCGCAGGAACGATTTGCCACTCCCGAGGACTTTTTTCAACTGTGGAGGATCAGCCCGCCGACTGATTTGATCCGGCAACTTGATCCAAATCTGATGGTTTTCATCTACTATGGCTCAGCCGGCAGCCGCCTGGGAATGGCGGTGCGCACGCGGGAGCCAGAGCGCGTCTTTGCCAATTTGCTTTCCTGGGAACCGTCACTAATTGTGTCTATGGCGCCCCTTTTCTTTGATTCGCTGCCCGATGCTCTGCCCGGACCGTTTGAAGACCGCGCCTGGCGCAACATTGACTGGCGCTATCTTAAACTCTCTGCTGAGCAGGATCTCGGAGTAGGATACGCTGTTTTCCCAGTTGGCCAGATATTAGTGCTGACAACCAGTAAGGAGGCAATGGAAACCGTAATCAATCGCTTATTTGACGCCAAATAAAGAGCTGGGCGATGGATTGATTAAATTACGGGCGGTCTACGGGATACGCGGCTACGTATTCTGTAGCCAACTTGATGGGATGGTTGTTATACTAAATAGCAATGGATCAAGCCACACTCCAACAACTGAAAACCGCCCTTGAAACTGAGCGTAATCGGCTAATCGCGGAATTGAAGACGTTTGCCCGGCCGAATACGCGGGTTGCAGGCGACTGGAACGCAGAATTTCCGCACTTTGAGGAGGCGGAGTCCGGCTCCCACGCCGCCCGAGACGAGGAAGCCGATGAGGTGGAAGAATACGAGATGCGCCTCGCCGCCGAAAACAGTTTAGAGACCCGCCTGCTTGAAGTGAATCGGGCAATGGAACGTCTCGCGTTTAACACCTTTGGACTGTGCGCCAAGTGCCGCAAGCCGATTTCGGCCGAGCGCTTACAAGCCAACCCTGCCGCGGAGTTTGATATGGAGCATTCGGGCTAAAGGGAGTGGGGAGGCGGCAAATTTCTCAAAAACACACGGGGATAGCCCATTTCTGTGTTATTTTATAGTACAAAAAAGCCCATAAATAAGGCCCTTTTCTGCTATTTTGGGGTGAAAACTTGCCAGCGTGTCTGACTCCTTCCACCGAGTTCCGTACTTCGATAAATCCCCACACCTTCTTGCGAGCTCTAATACCCCGCAAGAAGGAATAACACCCATTCATCACCGCAGCAAGCTATGCGGTATTCTGGGAAGGTGTGGGGATAAATCCAGTACGGGATTCAGAGGAGGGATCAGTTCTTTACAAATAAGAGAGATTAAATACGCACCACTTCAAGATTGGGGATTTTCTTGAAATCACCGAGATTTCGAGTGATCAGAGAAGAGTGGGTGATAAGGGCGGTTGCCGCTATGGCGCTATCAAGCGTTTTAATCCGGAATTGCCGCCGGAGAGATGCCGCAAGACGCGCAATATGTGAATCGAGGGGAAGAATTGCTATCACTGATAAGAATTGCTCGATACGTTGAGCTTCTTCTTCCGCCAGTGAAGGGAAACCAAAAAGCTCTATCTCCGATACGGTGGAGATGTAGAGCGGGGCATGTTTGCTGAAAATCCGATCGAGCGCCTCTACTGCCCGTGTGTCGCCCTGCGCGTAGTAAATGACAGCGTTTGTATCAAGGGTGTACACGACGAGGTAGTTTAGCGATGGGGCAGAGGACGTTCTCTTTCTCGTTTGAGAGCGCGTAGTGTTTGCTCAACGTATGCCTTGCGATGTCTCCACATCCCCCTGATGCCCTCAAGCCGCGACAGGCGTTCCTTGCCGCTGATGAGAGGATAGACATTCATTTTCGTTTCCGTATGGACGCGGGTGTAATTTGCCATATAAGGTCTTAATTATACTCGGCTTTGTTGAATAAATCAGTTTTTGGCTTATGTAAGCGAGGTTGGTTTTTACACCCTCCCCATAGATAAGTCATTTTCCGTGAATTATTCAACAAAACCATTATACTCTATAGATAAAGGAAATCTATTCCTCGACGATAAGCAGTAATTTCCCGCTCAATCTCTCGCGCCTTCATTCGCGGCAGGGATATGCGATTCGGAATGTCAGAAAGTTTGCCAAGGGGCTTTTGTACGCGCTTTACCACGAGGGTATCGCGGGAAGGGAAGAGCACCGCATCGGCTTGGTTCCATTGCCGCTCTACATTCTTTGGCAGCCTGATGATTCCATTTTTAACTTTAAGTGTAGTTGCCATAATTTAATCGTATGTGAGACAGGAGGATTTTGTCAAATATAATTGACCCGAGACTAGATCAAAACTATAGTTCCGATTTCATCTCGGCTCATCAAGACAAGGAGGGAGCCGAAAGAGTTCTTTACATCATAGAATCACTTCGGGAAACCATTTCAGCGGGGCATTGTTTGCACAATTGACGATTTCAAATTCGTAATTGTCAACTGCATACGCAGTGCCTCGCTGAAGTGAGGCGGAATCATCCAAGAGAATCGCCCAAGGGCGATGGGGAAAACCCATCTCGTCGGACAATTTCGCTCGGCGAGAACTCCAAAAAAGGGAGGAAGCCAAATGTTCCAGAAAGAGTTTCCCAAGTTCGTTGATGGTCTCCGCGAACTATGTGTCGTTTCTTACAGCGCGGGGCAGGCGCTGACGCAGGTCGGCTTCGCGGGACCCCGTGATCCACGGGACGCGGATGACCCCGAGCGGCAGTCCATCGAGAACCTCGCGGTCAATGTCGCTTTCGATCGGCCAACCGGAAATGGCGTTGATTGGGGACGCTGCTCTATCAGTATCACCGCAAAGGAGGTGCGGTATACGACGAGGGGCGGACTTGCCTTCGGATGGAAGGTTGACCACCGCGACTATGGGTCTTACCGCGAGCGAACTCCGGAAGGTGGGAACCGGTGGACATTTTTCATTGTCCATCCTCTTGGCAGCGCGCCAGAAACATCGACCCTCCGCGCCTCTGCGCTGGCGTATGGCTGGATGGAGAAACCGGTGCTCCATGTGAGGAGCCCGAGATTGCCAACACGGCGCCCTCCGGAGTTTCCGGGAAAACCACTCTCTGACTATCTCAATGAAGTCAGGGGAGAAGGGAGGAAAAGTAAATAATGACGCTTGAAGACGCAAAGGGGATCCTGATGTTTCTCCTGAAAAAAGTCAATCACGATGAGTCGGATCCGGATTCGCTCCCTGGGGGCATAAGCAACTACGATCTAAGGCTTATGGCCCGCGGGGAACCCGTGAGAGAAATTGAACTCACGGGGAATAGTGAACCGGGCAACGAGTTGTATTGTTTTCTCTTGTTCGACCCAGAATCTGGTCCACAACCAGAGGAACAAAATCCGCTTCCCCCCTCTTGGCAGATTTATGTAAAAGCGGGGGAAATCGAGCATCAAGTCTGGGCGAACGATGAGCAAGACCCCAGTGGGCAGAAGTGCGAGGTAGTATCAAGGGGAGAGGCCGCTCTGATGACGTTGATGTCTCTCCTGAAGAATACCTCTATTGCCCCCAGGGGTAAAAAGGCGAGGCAATTCGTCAACGTGTTAGAGTTGTTAAGGAGACAGTAAAACCGGCGGGTGCGGCTTTCATCAGCGCACCTGCCCGACTCCGAGTTCATCACCTCACGTGGTGGATTCAGAGGAGGGAAAAGTTCTTTACAAAAACCGCTCAAGAAATTCTTGAGGAATAAGAATAGGAAACGGGACGGCAGAGATTACCTCTTTGCGCAGGAAATCTTTGGTATTCCAAGTTACCAGCGCATCGGGTTTGGCTTTGATTGCGCTTGCAAGAATCGGCGCATCGCTGGTGGGAAGAAGGCGATACGCCGCGCGGATTTCCTTAAGAGATGGTACTGGAGCGATCTCCGATGGTATGAGCAGAAACGATGTCCATGCGTCGCCGAGCTTAGGAAATTTGAGCGGGATGTTGCGTTCTGCTTCTTCGATTACCTGCGGCGAGATTACTGGGATGAGCCTATGCGAAAAACACGCAGCAAGGATAAACCCTGCTGCGCCGGTGGGAGAGTTGAGCCCCGCCAGAATCGCGCTGGTATCAAGAAATACGCGCAACTTTCTTGGCATAGCGTTTCCGCCAAATGGCGTCGCGCGTCTCGCCTAGAGCCGCCTGTATGTCTTTTACCGGATAGAGCGTTTGCTTGGCGCGCGACGGCAGCGCGCGGTATGTCTCAATCTTCAGTCGCTGCACTTCTCGCTCTAACTTCGATAGTTTATCATAGATGGCTGCTGGGGATGTGGTGTTCATGCTTGCCATTATAGCAAACAAGGATATGCAGTCAAGATTCTCATGTGGGTCGGGACGAGAGGAGAAAAACTTCTCACCTCGTCTCGGCTCATTAAGAGGGGGAAGCCGACAACAGTTCTTTCAGTTCTTTCAAAACATCTCCACCATTTCAGCGGGGCATTGAGCGTGTCAACAATACTTCAATACATCGATGTATTGAAGTATTTAGGATGGTACATTGAATGCCTCGCTGAAGGTGGCGGCGAGGAGGAGTCATACCACCGAGCTCCGTACTTCAATAAATCCGGTACGGGATTCAGGGGAGGGATCAGTTCTTTACAAATAAGAGAGATCAAATACGCACCACTTCAAGATTGGGGATTTTCTTGAAATCGCGAAGGTTCCTTGTAAGGAGTGAGGCCTTACTGATAATCACAGTAGCGGCAATAACGCCATCACCCAGTTTGAGTCCGTAAACTTTTCTGATTTCAGCCGCAAGGAGGGCGATATCGTAAGTGAGCGGAACGACACTCGTCTGCGGAAAAAGTATTGAGAATGTTTTGCGTTCGCTTTCCAGAAGTTTTGGTAAAGACAAAAATTCCACTATAACAATAGTGGGAAGAAAGAGAGTACGCTTTTCCTCAAGGATTCGAATGAGGAAATCGCTAATCGCGCGATCGCCTGAAGTGTAGTAAATAAGGATATTGGTATCAATGGTGAGCACGAGAGGGCCGCGGGAGTTTTCTCTCCCATCCTTTACGGATCTTCCGCTGCCACACTACGGGATCAGGTATGCGCCGATTTTTGAGAATACCCGACATTTTCTTCCACGCGGCAATATCCACTTTCGGTTTAGTCGGCGGGCCCTCCAAAGCAATCTTATCGCCGTAATCTCGGATATTGATTTCTACATTTTGCCATAAACGGCGCAGCCGAGGCGGTAGAGTGATAGTTCCTTTTTCTACTTTGAGAGTCGTAATCATAATTAAATTGTATGTGAAGTAAAGTGTTTCGTCAAATGAATACTCATCATTGGGCTGTTGAGTCAGTTTACAGAATTTTATCCCGTACATTGCAAAATGTGCGGGACGAGTCCGGCGGCGGTGCGAGATTAGAACTCCACCGACCGCGCGGTTTGGTGGAGAATTCCGCCGTCGCGTAAAGCTTTGGCGGACAGGCATTCTTCTCTCTCCTCTAAGCACTGTTTCTGGATTCGGATTACTTCTGGTTCACCCAGCACTAACTTTGGACAAATAGAAATTTGATGCTCTATATCAGTCCAAAGTTAGTGCTGGGCAGGCTGGCTCGCAGCCCTATGGCGGGTAACTAAAAAGTCCTATCATGTTTGATAGGACTTTTCGGTCTGGAAAAGATTGCCGAAATCCGATAATGTAGGGTTATGGCAGTGACTGTTTATTCGGCGCAGGTGGTGGGGCTTGAGGCGCGACCGATTTCGGTCGAAGTGGATATCTCGCCCGGACTCCATCTTTTCTCCATTGTCGGCCTGGCTGACAAAGAAGTGCAGGAGTCGCGCCAGCGGATTGCCGCGGCCATCAAGAATTTAGGGGGCCTCGCCCCGCACAAAAAGTCCCAGCGGGTGATAGTGAACTTGGCGCCGGCCGATATTAAAAAAGAAGGCCCGGCGTTTGATCTGCCGATTGCGCTGGGCTTCCTTCTATGTTCCGGGCAGATTTCCTTCAGCCCTCACAAAAAACTTTTCCTGGGGGAACTCGGCCTGGACGGCGGACTGCGCCGCGTATCTGGGGTACTGGCCATGGCGCTGGCGGCCAAAGCAGCCGGATTCGACGAGATCATACTGCCGGAGGGCAACGGGGCTGAGGCCGCAGTTATAGATGGAATCGCGGTGCGCGAAATTAAGACGCTCTCCGAAGCATGCGAATATCTTAGCGGCCGAAAAGAAATTGCGGCTCTTGCCCGGCCGTCTCTGGACATGTCTGCCAAAGATCATCCGGTTGACTTCAAACATATCCGCGGACAAGCATCGGCTAAACGGGCTCTGGAGATCGCAGCTGCCGGAGGACATCACCTCCTAATGGAAGGGCCGCCGGGTGTTGGCAAAACCATCCTCGCATCTGCTCTACCTTCCATTCTTCCGCCTCTGGGCAGAGAAGAGATCTTTGAGGTTACCAAGATTTATAGCGTGGCCGGGCTGCTGGCCAATGGCCAACCCCTTATTACCACTCGTCCCTTCCGCAGCCCGCACCATACGGCTTCCTACCCTGCGGTCTTGGGCGGCGGCATCTATCCGCGGCCCGGAGAAATAACCCTGGCCCACCACGGGGTATTGTTTCTGGATGAGTTCCCGGAGTTTGATCGTCGGGTGATCGAGTCCCTGCGCCAGCCGCTGGAAGAACGGATCGTTACCGTAGCCCGCACCTCCGGTGTGGCCACTTTTCCGGCTCAGTTTATGCTGATAGCGGCCCAAAATCCCTGTCCCTGCGGCAATTTTGGCAGCCCGGTTCGGGACTGTACCTGCTCACCGGGAGAGATTACCCGCTACAAGAAAAAAGTCTCAGGCCCCATTATTGACAGAATTGATCTATATGTGGAAACCCCTCCGGTTGAATACGCCAAATTAGAAGGAGATACGGACGAAGAATCCTCATCGGCGATCCGAGAGCGAGTGCTACGGGCTCGCGCCCGGCAGGAGGAGCGCTTTGGAAAAATTTTCACCAACTCCCAAATGCAGCTCGCGCAACTCAAAGCATTTATACGTCTGGGCGAGGATGTAAAACGGACCCTAAAATTGGCTCACAGCCAATACCGGCTCTCAGCTCGCTCCTATCACCGGCTGCTGAAAGTAGCCCGTACCATTGCTGATCTGGAAGGATCGGCCGAAATAAAAAGCGACCACGTCGCCGAGGCGCTGCAATATAGACAGAAGACCGAACTATAAACTTCCTGTAAACCTCGGAGTGCTGCCATCGACGAAGGGAGACATTAACTTCTATACTTGTCTGTGGTATTATTGTGTTATATGAATCCGCCAGACTATAAAAGGGTACTTCAGCGAGTAGAACAAATACTGGGCGAAAACTATGTAATCTCACCACCCGTGAAGATTGAAGACATTGCGGCCAATTACGGCCTTACCATTGTCGAGGCAGACTTCGAACGAAATGACGTTGCGGGGCTTATTGATCCTGCCGAGAAGAAGATCTATGTAAATAAAAACGACTCCGACACAAGACAGGCCTTCACTATTGCACATGAACTTGGTCACTGGCTGTTACATCAAGATCAGCTGTCCAAAGATCCAACCAAATATGCGGTGCTCTATCGAAAACCTCTGGGGCAGCCCAGCGAGGATCATATTGAAACAGAAGCAAATTTCTTCGCTGCAAATCTACTCGTACCTAGGAATCTTCTCGAAAAGTACAAAGGTGAAAATCCCAACACCATCGCTAAAATATTTGGCGTCTCTCCAGAGGTTGTGGGTTATCGAATGAGGAATGAATATGGCAAACGATCCTGAACCGGCTGTCAGAATAGAAGATCTACAACAATTTATCCAGTCGCTCTCGGAAATATCACCAGTTAATCTAAAGGGGCGTGACGTTGAAGCAGAGCAGACAATAAAAGAACGCGAAACCGAGAGACTGGGGAGGGCTGCCTATTTTGGGTTACGCGAGAAATGGTCACTTTATCTATGTATATTTCTTGCGGTAATGATCGCCTCCCAAATTGTCTCGACCGCACTTATAGGCTTCGGTCTCTTTTCGTTCAACGATAATAAAACTTTTCTTTATTTAGTCGTAGGAGAAAACTTTCTTCAAATAGTCGGTATGTGCTACATCGTCGTCGCATTCCTCTTTCCTGCCAATACCAGTTAAAACTAAAACGGATTTTTTGCTCCTCTTATCTCAAAGTGCAGATGGCAGCCGGTGGAGTTGCCGGTGGAACCGATGGTGCCGATCTGCGTTCCCTGGGTGACTTGCTGCCCGATACCCGCAAAGATCGCAGTGAGGTGCGCATACAGGGTCTGGGTGCCGTTGGGATGGGTAAGCACCACGTATCTGCCATAGCCGCCGTTCCAACCAGCAGAGCGGGAAAGAATCACACTTCCTTCTGCCGCGGCCAAAACCGCCAGACCGCAGGAGTCAGCAAGATCAACTCCATTGAAGCCGTGGACGCCGCGGGAACGCCGACCGCCCAGGATCGGACGCAGATAGTATCCTTTGTACTCTGGCGGCGCGGCCGGGCGCGAACCGATCTTGGTGCTGGGCAACAGAGGAAGCGGCAGCTCTCCGTCGGGAATGATAATAACTGTTCCTGCTTCCAACGTCTCGCCAATGGCAAGCCCATTGAAACTCGCTATATCCGCGAAATCGCCTTTGAAGCGCTTGGCAATCCCCTCCGGCGTGTCCCCCCGCCTGACCTCGTACTGCACCCCAGTGATCGGCAATATGACCAGCTTGTCGCCCACGCCGATATGATTGGCATTGCTCACGTCATTGGCCCAGAGAAGAGTATTGAGCGAGATGCCGAAGCGTCCCGCAATCGCACTGGGGGTATCGCCCGGCTCTACGGTATAAATCAGAATCCGATCTGAGGCGGAGTGCGCAATCGTACCCATGGGATTACGCACTGAAACCAAAGCATTCTCCTGGGTGGTAAGGAGGGAAATATCCTCATCCACTGGACCGCCAATGCCGGGAGGGGCTGCCGCGTGGCTTCCCAGCAGCGGCAGTGAGACATTGACCTCCAGCGGAGGGTCGTTAGCCAGAGATACACCCCCCAAAAATCCGAAGATCCGCGCGAAAAACCCCGCCTCAACCGGGCGGGGGAATATAGCGATCACGAGCAAAAATAGGGCGGTTGCGCCCACCATCAACCCTTTTCCTTTATGGAAAAGGGGCTTGATATATGGTCTTTTTGGCTGATTCCTATGCTTAGTATTCACACCTGGTCCCACCCAAACAAAAAAGCCCTATTCTCTGGCATCCCTAACCGTACCCGCTGACAACCCCTTAGTCAAGCCCTGATTTCCACACCCCCCCCTCAAACCGCCAGACAATCATTCTCTCCCTTTCAAATGAACCCGCCGGCATGATAAGGTTTAAGCACCAGATATAATTTTCCTAATGTGTAATTTTGCCACGCGTTGTCCCCACTCCTCATGTGTCATTCCCGCCCCCGATC
>CAYIGN010000010.1:0-16607 GCA_964363055.1 uncultured Candidatus Saccharibacteria bacterium | reverse complement strand
GATGAGCAGAAATCCGCCGATTGCAGCCCAAATGCATTTTTGAGATGGGTTCTAATCCTACCGCGAAAAGGAGCGTGTGGATAACTCGCTCTGGCATTCTAACGGCTGACGAATATAATGGAAAAGGTCGAAGAAATGTCTGTTTTCAATTATATTATATAATTACTTACATCTAATAATCTAATTTACTGCCTATGAGATCATTTTTTCAAAGGAAAGGGCTCTCGGGCTTCACCCTGATTGAGCTTTTGGTCGTAATTGCTATTATCGGGGTGCTGGCATCCATTGTACTTGCCTCGCTCAACAGCGCTCGGCGCAAATCTCGGGATGCGCGCCGCATCACCGATATCAAGCAGTTGCAGCTGGCGCTTGAATTATACTATGATGCGCCCCTAGCTGGAGAGACGCAGCAGTATCCGGACGCAATTGCCGAAACTCCGGGCTGCGCTAATTTGCGTGGACTGGACGTACTCGCAACGCGCGGCTTCATCCCGCAGGTGCCAAGAGACCCCTTAGGTAGCTGCTACTTCTACGCCCACGGCGGCACTCCCCATACGACGTATCACTTGGGTGGCGTACTGGAAGAAGCCACCAATCCTGCTTTCAACTCAGATAAGGATTGCGACTCTTCAATTACTGGAGGTAGTGCGGGTGCGTGTTCTGTTCAGACCGGTCTGGCCTTCGGTCCTACGCTTAACCACATTAACGGGACCAACGACTCAACAGATCGTATATACGACGTAGTGCCATAATCGGTCATTGAAGATGACGGTGAAACATGACGATGGCGGGCAATATCCGTCCTCGTCATGTTTTTTTGCCTCATGCATTTCATTATCTTTATTCTGGTGTCATTCATAACCGGCCTGGTGGTCGGAAGTTTCCTGAACGTGGTGATCCTACGCGGGGCGCGGGGTGAAGGACTCGGCGGCCGCTCACGCTGCGATAAGTGCGCAAAGGCACTTGGATGGAAAGAGTTAATCCCTATCGTAAGTTTTCTTTTCCAAAAGGGGCGGTGCCGCGGGTGCGGCGCTGCCCTTTTATGGCAGTATCCGCTGGTGGAAACTGCTACAGCCCTTGCATATGCTGTGGCGATATGGCGGCTTGCGCCCTATCTTTCTTTTGATCTCAAATCGGTATTCCTGATCATGGGAGCACTGGTCGCGGTATCGGCCGGGGTCGTAATCATTGTGTCTGACCTGCGATTTCAGATTATCCCCAATGGCGCGGTCGGGACGCTGCTCGCATTGGGTGTCGCGGCAACGGTCTTGGGCCGGGGAATCCGGATCAGGCATCCTGTGCCCGGCGCAGATCTACCCGCCGTCATGGGACAGGCGATTGTCGCCGATGTGGCTGCGGCCGCGGTTCTGGCCGGGACATTATTTTTACTCTGGTTTTTCTCGCGCGGCCGCTGGATGGGACTCGGCGATCCGAAGCTCATCTTTGCAACCTCGCTTCTGATCGGCTTTCCGCAATCGCTGGCCGCATTTCTTTTCTCGTTTTGGCTGGGCGGTATTGCCGGGGGACTGCTTCTGGCAGCCGGCCGGAAGGGTCTCAAAAGCCGCATTCCGCTTGGACCCTTCATTATTGCCGGGACGCTGCTGGCCTATTTTCTCTCGGACTATTTCTTTACGCTCACCGGCTTCTCCTTGCTTTTCTAACCATACCCTCCATCCCTTCGGATAGAATCACGCGCCTTTCCCGGGCTAATGCCAGGCATTAATGATTCTTGCCATCCGGGAGAAGCGCGGGATTTATTTTTGGAAAGCAAAGGTTATAATGGAGGGGTGAAGAAACTAAGGAACGGAAAATGGCAATCTAAAATGAAGAATCGTGGCACCGATGCAGGGCGTGTCAATGGGATGAGATGCCGCAGCTTTTTATGCGATGGCGGATTCACGGGCGTGGAGATGCTTGTCACCATTACAATCATTACCGCAATCAGCGCGATCATACTGGTTAGCTTTGTCGGGCTTCGCGAGGGAGCGGCGCTCAACCGCTCGGCCCGGGAGCTGGCGCTTGCCATCCGTAGAGTCCAAAATATGTCGCTCGCGGTCACCCAGGTTGATACTGCGGATGGGCCCCTAATTCCTCCGGCGGTAGGCATACAGCTCGCCCGCGATGCCCAAACCTATCTTACGTTTGCGGATGTAGCGCACGATCACTCGTATAATCCCGACCTTGATGACTCGCTGATCGGGACCCCAGGCCGCTTTGAAGGCGGAGTACGAGTGCAAACCTTGAAGTACGTGGAGGAGTCGGCTGAACGCGAGTCGCCGCTCGCGCATATCGTCTTTGACGCGCCTGAGGCAGAAGTATTCCTGACTGATGAAGAAGGAGAATCGCTGGGCGAAATCTTACGAATAACACTTGTCACTCCCTCCGGCCGGCTGAGCAAGGATATTGCCATCCGCACCAACGGACAGGTGAGCATCAAATAATGAATCGCCAATTCTCAAACCAGAATCCCGAAAAGATACCCAAGATTAGAATTCCTGATTGGGTACTTGGGTTTTGGCGCAATGGATTCACACTGATCGAGACCATAGTGGCGCTGTCTGTGATAATAACAGCGGCAGTCGGTCCGGTGACGCTGGTCACGCGCGGGCTTCTTTCATCCGCCTTCTCCCGCAACGGCGTTATCGCTGTCCAACTTGCCCAAGAAGGAATAGAGCTGGTGCGTCTGGTGCGCGATAACAACGTGGCCTGCATTGCAGAAGGATCGGCTGAGCGGCGGTGGGATAGCGATCCGGAGCTCCCAGACAATACAATGGCCGGAGAGGCGGGAGTGGATGTAAATGATCTCCTGGACGGCAGGACGAGAATCGTCTGCGGAACTGCCGAGATTGTCATGCCCCGCCTTTCGACTTCATGTTCCCAACCGCTACTCCTTGATGAAGACGGAACGTACGGGTACCAGAGCGGGGCGCCGTCTATCTTTACCCGTTGCGTTAAAATAGTGACGCCGCTGCCGCATGACCAAGGAGGAGACCCCGATATCGATCCTGAGGCCCAGATGGATGTGATCGCGACCGTGAACTGGGATGAGCACGGGACTGGAAGGAGTATTGAGTTACGGGAACGAATGTATGATTGGAGATAATAACATGAATCGCCAATTCTCAAACCAGAATCCCGAAAAGATACCCAAGATTAGAATTCCTGATTGGGTACTTGGGTTTTGGCGCGGGGGCTTTACACTGCTGGAGATGATTGTCTCCATCGGCATCTTCTCCATTCTGGTGACAGCGGCGATCGGGGTCATGATCAGTATCTCCAATGCCCAGATCAAGGCGGTCAATAACCAAATCACTCAAGATAACATCCGCTTCAGTATGGAATTGATGACTAAAGAGATCCGTACTGGTTCTGAATACACCCTCTCCCAACCCTGCGCGCCCCCGGGCGAAGGGTTGGCCTTTCTTACCTCCCGCGGCCAGCGCCGGATATATTTTCTCTCCGGCTCCAGCATTATGCGCTCAGTCATTGAAAGCGACCAGCAGCCCAGGCCCGAGCATTGCTCCGATGCAAACCCGCTTATGGCCGAGGAAGTTAGCGCCGAGCGGGTTCACTTCAGTGTGGGGGGCACTACCCTCGGGTCCTCAGACGGACAACCCTGGGCGATGATTTCGCTTTCAGTCCGCTCGCAAAGCCCACAGCAAACACTTGAGTCGCGAATGAATCTGCAAACCACCGTGGTCCAGCGACTTCGCGACATCCAACAATAAAGATGCAGATGACAAACCGCAAATCGCAAGTATTCGCATTAGTCGCCGCTCGCTCTGTTGGGCGCGCTCTGCGCCATCTGCGTGAACAAAGAGGTATCACCCTTTTGATGGTGGTAACGCTCCTTTCTGCTTTCCTGTCATTGAGCGTGGGTGTAGCCAATGTTGTGATTGGGGAGCTGCGTATCTCGGGCGAGGTCATTGATTCATTCCGCGCGCTCTATGCGGCGGATCAGGGAATTGAGCGAATCCTTTTCCTTGACCGGCAACTGCAGGCGATCTGCCCTCCCCAGTTGCCAGCCGGACCGGACTGTTTTGAAAACAAAGACGTCCGGGTTCAGTCCGGGGCGTGCTACACAGTGCGGGTCTCCAAGACCGGCCGAGAGACCGACATTGTAATCGCTGGCCAGTTCCGCTGCGGCGACAACCCCGGCCGGGTCGTAAAACGGGGGTTTGAGGTTCGCTATTGAAATAAACATGCGCTTTTCCAAATTAGCCGCAGATCTGCAGGATTTAGAAAAGACCGCATCTCGCAATGCGATGATTAAAATTCTGGCCAATACCCTCCGTCAGGCGAGCGAGAAAGAGATTGACAAACTCTGCTATCTCTTGCTCGGAGAGTTGGCGCCGGCTTATCGCGGCCTTGAATTCCAGATCGCTGAGAAAATGATGATTCAGGCTCTGGCCGAGGTCTATCATAGAACAACCGCAGACATAGGGCGCTCATATAAAACCAAAGGCGATCTGGGGGATGTTGCGTATGAACTTGGCGCGCGCGCCGCAGCGGGTAAGCAGCGGCTCACGGTCGAGGCGGTCTATGACGCGCTAGAGGACATCGCCAAAGAACAAGGTAAAGGCAGCCAGGAGCGCAAAATCAGAAAAATGGCGGATTTGCTCGCTTCTCTTGATCGTATTTCGGCTAAGTATGTTAGCCGCATCCCCATCGGCAAGTTGCGATTGGGCTTCTCGGATGCGACCCTGCTGGATGCCCTGTCCTTTATGATCAAAGGCGACAAATCCGCCCGCCCCCAGATCGAGCGGGCTTACAACGTGACCGCGGATATCGGACAAATCGCGCACCGGATCAAGCAAAGAGGTCTCGGGGCGCTTGCGCGCTTAGAGGCCCAGCCCGGAGTTCCGATCCGGCCTTCGCTTGCCGAGCGGCTGACCGACATCACGGATATTTTTACCAAAGTCGGCCGAGAAGTCGGAGTTGAGCAGAAGCTGGATGGCTTTCGCACCCAGATTCATGTCTGGAAAGAAAACGGGACGCGCCGCGCCGCGCTCTTCTCGCGCAATCTTGAAAACACCACTTTTATGTTTCCAGAAATCACTCGGGCCGCGCGCGGCCTCAAAGTGCAGAGCGCGATTCTAGATGGAGAGACAATTGGCTATTACCCCCGCACTGGCCGATTCGCGCCGTTTCAAGAAACAGTCCAGCGCAAGCGCAAGCACGGCATTGAAGAGTTGGCCAAGAAGATCCCGTTGGCCGTATTTATTTTTGACATTATGCATCTGGACGGCCGATCCCTTATCGGATTACCATTTACCCAGCGGCGCAAAGCGCTGGAGAAACTGCTTGGCGCGCCAAGACCGACAGGTGCCATACGACTGGCTTCGCACCGCGTAACCAGCGAGCCAGAGGTGGTTATCAAGGCCCTGAAAGAGAGCGTCAGCCAGGGCCTGGAAGGATTGGTAGTCAAGAATCTCCAGGCCGGGTACGAAGCGGGAAGCAGAGGATTTCACTGGGTCAAACTCAAGGCAACCACAGCCGCGCTTGAGAAGTTGCGCGCGGGCGCTTCCCCCGGCCAGCTGCCAGACACTATTGATTGCCTCATCATGGGCGCGTATCGGGGCCGGGGTAAACGCGCCCAATTTGGGGTCGGCGGATTCCTTTTGGGCGTGCGCGGACCTGATGAGCGCTACTACACAATCTCGCGCTTGGGCACCGGACTCTCGGACCAACAATTTCGCGATGCCAACCGCCAGGTCAAAGCCCTGACAGTCAAGGAGCAGCCCAAGGACTATGTGGCGCAAAAGGATTCGGCGCCCGACATCTGGATACGGCCGGCGCTGGTGGCAGAAATACTCGCGGATGAAATCACCCTCTCCCCGCGCCATACCGCCGGACGAAAAAAGGACGGTACCGGATATTCACTCCGCTTCCCGCGTCTGGTGCGCCTGCGCGCTGACAAGAAGCCGGAGGACGCCACCACTGTCGAGGAGATAGAAAAAATGCACCGACAGCAGAAAAGGAGTACGTAATCCATAAGCTATAACCCATAGCGCATAATTCAAACCCGCGAAGCCCGCATCTATCCTGCATTGCAAACTACGGCGCTGCGCCCTGCGAGTTACGAAGACATATGGCAATTTCACGAGACCAAGTACAACATGTCGCGCGTCTGGCGCGGATTAAGCTTGCCGAAAGTGAAGAAGAAAAGTTTGAAAAAGAACTCTCTTCAATCTTGGATTTTGTGGAGAAACTGAATGAGGTTGATACAGCCGGCGTCTTGCCGCTTACCGGCGGGACAATGCTCCAGAATGTCATGCGCCAAGACCCAGCCGGGCAATCCGATCTGGAGGGAAAAGCGGCTGAGCTGCTCGATGCTGTCGCGGACAGAAAAGGAATGTGGGTGAAAGTGCGGGCGATATTTCAATAACACGACTCACAATCCGCATACCGTATATCGTATATCGTATGTACGTGATACATATCTTTTTGAGAATACATGTCTCTTAATACCCTAACTATCGCTCAGGCCTCCGTCGGCATCCGCCGCAAGGAATTCTCGGTGACGGACCTAATTTCCTCGTGTCTGGATGCGATCATTGATCGCGACCAAGACATCCATGCCTATCTTGAGGTTTTTGCCGACGAGGCGCTGTCTCAAGCCAAGACCGCGGATCTTGAAATTTCGAGATGTCGTGATGGTGACATTGCGGATTTACCGCCGCTCTTCGGAATCCCCATTGCAATCAAAGATAATATCTTGATGCAGGGCCGACGCTGCAGCGCTGGTTCCAAAATGCTGGAGCACTATGTTGCCAGCTACGATGCGACCGCGGTGAAAAGATTGAAGGAGCAGGGCGCCATAATCCTCGGCAAAACCAATCTGGATGAATTCGCCATGGGCTCTTCCACCGAGCACTCCGCATTTGGACCCACCCGCAATCCTCATGATCCGAGCCGAGTACCGGGCGGCTCCTCCGGCGGCTCGGCCGCCGCGGTTGCCGCGGATATGGCGCTTGCGGCGCTGGGCTCCGATACCGGCGGCTCAATCCGACAACCCGCTTCCTTCTCTGGTATTGTAGGCATGAAGCCCAGCTACGGCCGGGTATCCCGTCATGGCTTGATTGCGATGGCCTCATCCTTGGATCAAATCGGACCCATGGCCAAAACCGTGGATGATGCTAAAATTATTTATGATGCGATTGCCGGGTCGGACGAGTTTGATGCGACTGCAGTAAAAAAGACCGAAGACGATCCCCGATCCGGTCGGGGACCAAAGACGAAAGACGAGCTGGAAAGTATAAGGATTGGCGTTCCGAGAGAATATCTCGGCTCGGGACTGGACAGCACGGTTGAGAAGATTGTCAAAGATGCGATTAAAAAAGTCCAAGCCGCTGGAGCTAGAGTGGAGGAGATCAGCTTGCCGCACTCTGGATACGCGCTTCCGGCCTACTACATCATTGTTCCTTCCGAGGTCTCGGCCAATCTGGCAAGATTCGACAGCATCCGCTACGGCCTCGTTGTGGGTGATGCCGATAACCTTTTTGACGTGTATGCGCGCTCGCGCGCCCAGGGATTTGGGCCGGAAGTGAAGCGCAGGATCATGCTTGGGACCTATGCGCTCTCCGCAGGATACTACGACGCATATTATTTGAAAGCGCAGAAGGTGCGCCGTCTCATTCGGCAAGATTTTGAACGCGCGTTTACGCAGGTGGACTTGATTGTAGGCCCCACCATGCCTATGCTGCCGTTTCGGTTCGAAGAACGGACCCAGGATCCTATTCAAATGTATCTTGCCGATATCTATACCGTAGCGGTAAACCTATCTGGCCTTCCGGCGCTCTCACTTCCGGCGGGCAATGTAGAGCGCGGGGGCACTTCCCTGCCGGTCGGTCTTCAAATCATTGCTCCGTGGTTTGAAGAGCAATATCTCTTTGGAGTCAGCCGCATGATTGAAAACCTACTCTCTCTAAACCATGGATGAAAAAGAGCCACAAGTCGCGCCGATCTTGGTGGAAATCGCGGTCGCGGTGATTGCTTTTCTAATTATCCTCACTCTGATAGGGGTGTATCTGGAAGCGGTCTGGACCTGGTATGGCGCGGTCCTGGGGTTCTTGTATGGACTCTGGGGCCGGATAAGGATCTCGGTCGCGGTCGTGGTAACCCTACTCAATATCGGAATGATAGGGTTCATTTTTGTGGTGCTGGGACGCTTTTTCCCTTTGAAGCGGCAGATGCCGGTTTTTATCGTGCCCGGGGAAGGCAAACCGTTTGTCCCGTCGGTTCCGATCGAAAAAACGGTTGATGATGAATGGCAGGAAATCCGCAAACTAATTGATTCTGAGAATCCTTCTGAGTGGAACATGGCGGTGCTGCGGACTGACTCCTTATTGGATATTGTTCTCCAGCGCCTGGGGCATGAAGGTACCACAACCAAAGAGCGTCTGGACCGGGCTGATCCGACGCTGTTGCCGTCGCTGGACCGCCTGTACTCAGCTCACCGCCTCCGCAACATGATCGCGCACGAGCCGCTGGAGCAACACACCAAAGAGACAATCATCCAGGCGCTCCGTTCCTACCAGCAAGGACTAAAAGAATTGGGGATGCTCAAATCAGAATAGAGCCGCCTGGGGTGAGAACTGATGGTGCTCGCCTTCATCAAAAATTTTTACTTTCCCATACTCGCCATCGAAGCCCGGCTCAATCCGGAGCCGGCCCTCGCGTACTCGCTGTATGCCTTCAGCAACTTCCGGCGTTGTCGCCCGCTCCAAGTCCGATTTACTCGCTTCGACCAATACTGCGAATTCGCTCCCGATTTTTTCAACTATATTTTTGTACTCTTCTTTTACTTTTTTAGCTGACGCGCCCATACCGAACGCCTCGGCAATGATCTCATCCAGCGGCACCATGCTCTTGAAGGGAATCGCGCCCTCGGGCTTCACTCCTGCGGGACGATCCGCCAACTCCTCCACCCGATACATCACCCCCACAGTCATAGGTTTTCCACACTTTGGGCACAACTTATTCAGACGTCTCGTCTCCTCCGGCCCGCATGAAAACCCGCACAGGCGATGGCCGTCATAGTGATATTTCCCTTCTTCCGGAAAGAATTCCACCGTGAAAAGAAATTTTTGCGGATCGTGCGACTTGATGGCGGCGATGATCGCGTCATACGACAACCCGGCATCAAACACATTCGCTTCCCGTCCGATGCGGTGGAGCGAATGGGAATCGGAGTTAGAGATAATGGCGATATGGTCAAGGCGTGAATTGCGCCACGACATCGCGGGATCCGAGGACAAACCGCTTTCCACCGCATAAATATATTTCGTGTACTCGTCAAAACATTCCTCCAGAGAATCAAATCCTGACATCGAACCGAACACAGCGAACCAGGGAGTATAACAATGCGCAGGCACAATCATTGCCTTCGGATCAATATTCAAAACAATTTTCGCCAGTTCTTTCGCATCCAGCCCCAGAATCGGCCGGCCGTCGGATTTTAGATTCCCCTGCCAGCCCAGCGCCGCATTGATTTTCTCCGCGGTCTCAATGGAGGGCGCAAAAATAAGATTATGAATCCGCCGCGTCTTGCCGGCCTTGGAATAAATGCTGGAAATCTCAACCGTCAACAGAAATCGCGTCGCCTCCTCCCTAATTCCTAATTCCCCTGCCCCCACACCAAATTTTGGTGTGGGGGTGAAATTCCTGATTCGGTATAATCCGGGCTCCGCCGGCTCAAGCTTGATTTTGATCTCCTTGATCCAGGCCGGATGGGTAAAATCGCCGGTTCCCATCACCGTAATGCCCTTGAGCCGCGCCCAATGATCCAGATTCTCCAAGGTCATTTCTTTGGAAACCGCCCGAGAATAAGGAGAGTGAATGTGCAAATCAGCAACAATGCGCATGACTTGATTATAAGAAGAATGGTCCGATAAACAAGCGGCCCCATCCACTAAAGTTTCTACGATCGTAAATACTTTAGTTAATCGCAGGACTTCAGGATTTCGCCGTCAATGAAAAAGGCCTCTGTGATGCCTGCGGGCATCACAGAGGCCACTTATTAAGGAGTCATGGGCCCAAACCTCAACCTTTTCCACCGAAGATCTCGCAACTCGGCAGAAATTCAAACTTGTTAAAGAACACCTCCTGGGAAACCGCTTCGCCGGTCTCCGGGTTCGTGAGCGTTGTTTCTAGTGAACGCCCACCCATTGTCTCTGCATAGACGGAGCTCGGCAGAGTCAAGGCGGCAGTCCCGCCATCCACCAAGATTGCCTCCGACACAGCGCCCTCGATCTCTATACATAAAGTGCGCGGAAGAGGTTCGCCCCCAAGGGTGATCACCTCAAATCGTATAACCACCCTATCCGGCGACTCCACACACGTGGAGGTGGAAAAGCTAAAGGACTCTACCTTGATGGCCCCTTCGAAAGCCCAGTATCCGTCCCGAAGCGGGTACACCCTGACTTCGATCTGGCGTGTACCAAGAGTACGGAACACCAACGGCTGCTTGCTTATGCTTACATGCGGCGAGGCGTTGTACTCCACGCCTTCCGGCAAATCCGCGCTACTTTGTCTTGTGACCTCGGATAGGACTACCTCTCCGTCCGAAAGGACCTCGGTCTTGAGCGGGGTGAACTCCATGAAGAAACTCAGACCGAGTACCACGCCCCCCAGAGAATCATGGGAGCTATAGATTGATACCGACGGTTCAGGCGGGATTTTCTTCGTAGGGACTCTAGCCCCTTGGCTCACCACATAGAAACCAGTCGTACGGAGCATCTTCCCTTTTTGAAGAATTTCCGCACCTGCCGCAGTCGCGTAAAACAATCCCACGGCCACCAGCAACCCTACGGCCCATACCGCGCTACGTAGCGTCTTCATGCCGCACCTCCCTTTCTTACTCACTCACAAAGAACCCAAACAATAAAGTACTCACACTGAGTACTTTTAAAGCCAGGTATATCACCTTTAACATAAGATGTCAAGTGTAGCGCGAAGAGAACCATTTGCCGAATTCAACCGCCAGAACATTGATCAAACCAATACCCAAGACGCCAAGGAGCCACACAGCCGGCAGTGACGTGGTGTTGAATACCCGCTGCAGCATCGGCATATAAATCGCGCCTGCAGTTAGTAGTAGCCCAACCGCCACTCCTAAAATTAGGTAGTGATTGGAAAAGGGATTGTAGGTAAATATGCTTCTCTCCAAGCTCCGCACCGAGAAAGAAAGAAAAAGGGTGTAGGTGGAGAACGATGCAAAGATAAAGGTGCGTACCAGTTCCGGCGCAAAGCCCCACTTAAGTAGCAGGTAATAAAGCAAAAAGAGAAAAGCCGAAGTGGAGAAGCCGATCGCGATGATCAAAAAACGCACGGTCCGGTCAAAGAGATTGCGGTCAAGCTTGCGCGGACGGCTGCCGAGCCCGTCAATCCCCTCTTCAAACGCGAGCGCGACCGCCGGGAAACTATCTGAAAAAAAATTGACAAAGAGGATCTGTAGAGCCGAGAGAGGAAGCGCTAACCCAGTCGCCAGCGCTCCGCCAATCAGCAGGAGTTCGTCCAGGGAGTCGGAGAGTAGATAGACGATGACCTTGCGGATATTATCCAATACTTTCCTCCCCTCCTCTATAGCGGCGACTATGGTTTCAAAACTATCGTCCAAAAGAATCAGATCCGCAGCGCTCTTGGCGACCTCGGTCCCGGAGCCGAGGGCCACTCCAATATCCGCACGCTCCAGGGCCGGCGCGTCATTCACCCCGTCCCCGGTCATGGCCACCACCTCGCCCCGTTCTTGATAAAGTTTTACGATCTCAACCTTCTGCTCGGGCGTAACCCGAGCGTATACGCTCACCTCCGCAGCGCGGCTCTGCCACTCCTCACGCCTCAGCAGTCGTAGGTCTTCCCCGGTCAAGACAGCACTCCGGCCGTCCACCATCCCCAGCTCGCGCGCAACTGCTTCGGCCGTACCTTTATGATCGCCGGTCACAATCACCGTCTTCACTCCCGCTTGAGCCATACACCGGATTGCCGCAGGGACGCCGTCGCGCACTGGATCGCGGAAAGCCAACAACCCCAGAAACTGGAAACCGCGCAGAGCCGCTCCCCCGGAGATGTTCTCTGGCCGCGGTCCGTCTTTAATCATGACGCCCAGCAGCCGAGCCCCGGCTAAGGCCCGTCCCCCAACCTCCTGCTCAAGCTCCTCGCGCCCAGCCGAAGTAAGATCACAAAAAGAAAGAATTATTTCCGGTGCGCCTATTATCACCGTGCGGTAGTTTGTCCCCCGGCGCCGGATGCTGGACGAGAATTTACGGCTGGAATTGAACGGCAGCCGGTCAATAATCTCGGCTTGCTGCACCGCCTCCATCCCCACTCCGCGGCCGGCCGCGCCGCGCACCAAGGCCGTCTCCATCAGGCGGCCGAACATCTTCCATTCCTCCGGAGGATCCTCCGGATTTTCAACAATTACATCCGTATTGTGGATCGCTTCATTAAGTATTCTCACCTGGGCGTCCTCGCCGCCTGCTTCATAGGCGATCACTTCGGTGAGCTCCATTTTGGCTTGGGTAAGAGTACCGGTCTTGTCAGTCAGGATCATGGTGGCCGAACCCAAGGTCTCGGCTGCCAGCAAGCGCCGCACTACTGCGCGGCGCTTGGCCAGCCGCTCGACCCCGACCGCTAGAATCACGGTCAGCGCCACCGGCAACCCTTCCGGTACGGCTGAGACCGCCACCGCCACTGCGATCAGAAACATTTCAAACAGTCCGTAACCGTACCCTACTCCAAGGACAAAAAGCAAAATTACCAAGCAGGCAAGTGCCGCTCCGACTCTGACGGTAAAACGGGCAATTGAGCGCTCCAGAGGCGTAGACGCACGCCTGCCAGATGCAATCAACTCCGCAATCCGTCCGAATTCGGTCTGGGAGCCGGTTGCTGCAACCACTGCGTCTGCTGCCCCCTCCAGGATGAGTGTCCCGCTGTAAATCATGGCAGTGCGGTCTGCCAGAGTCGTGCCCGCCGTCAAAACCCCAGCATCTTTGATTACCGGCAAGGACTCGCCGGTGAGAACCGCCTCATCCGCCTCCAACCCGTTTACGAAAAGTAAACGGGCGTCTGCCGGCACTCGATCTCCTTGCGAGACGCGGATGATATCCCCGGGCACCAGGTCCTCGGCGTCTATTTCCCGCTCTCCGTCTCGGCGTCTGACCCTGGCCCGAGTACGGATGTAGGAGCGCAGCGCCGAAAGCGCTGATTCGGCTTTGTATTCCTGATAAAAACCCAGAGCGGTATTGACCGCAACCGCAGCAAAAATCACACCGGCCTCAACCCGCTCCCCCAAGAGAACGGTAATCGCCCCGGCCGCCGTCAGAACTAAAATCAGCGGACTTGCGAGCTGCCGGAAAAAAAGAGAGAGTTTTGCGAGCGGCCGGCCGCCGGGAACCGCGTTGGGGCCGAAAACACTCCTTCGTTTCTCCACCATCTCTTCTTTAAGACCGTCTTTACTTGCCTCCAGCGCAGCCAGCGCCTCATCCGCGCTCATTGCCCAAAAAGGCCTTTTGATCGCTGCCTTATCCATCATTTTTGACAATCAATGTTAACTCCCTGTTGCATTTCATATCAAGAGTTTATAGAAATGCGCGATGATACCGGCTGCAACGGCGCTCCAGACGCCCCCTTCAAATATATAAGCGCACCATGGAAGTGAGTATCCCCTGCGCTCACGCATACGATTATAAGCCGCGACAATCAGGGCTGAGTCAATACCGACCGATACTACACCGACCAAACCAATGATCAGAATGAAGTTCTGCAAACCCAAAAGATAAAGCCCCAAGGGGATGGCGACCGCCAGAGCTCGCGCCATACCCATACCCAACCCCAAGTCAAGATGTAGAAGCGAGCGCAGCGCGATAATTAGGACCACGAACGAAGTTAACACCGCCAGGAGCCCGACGACGCTGCCCAGCCACACAAGTCCTCCCCCGTTAAATCCGGCCAGCCCCCGAATCGCCTCTTCACTCACACCTTGCCCCAACCCACCGACCAGCGCCAGTGCAAAGAGAAAATAGATCAAAACCGGAATCAGAGACCCGGCGGTTATGGCCCGGCGCGCCGGGCGCCGCCGTCCGCTCAGGACCGAGATTACCTCCGGAATGGCGGTTGAACCAGCCAGAGAAAAAAGGACTACCCCATAAGGGGTAAAAAATTCCTCAAGCCGGAGCCCGGCGAGATGGGACGGATTCAGGCGAGGAAGCATAAAAAAAGAAAGGCCGAGAATAAAGATTATAAGAGCGAGAGTCAGCAAACCGTTAATCAGCGCCTCTCGGCGCAGCGGCATGAAAACGATGAGAGCGCCGATCGCGACAAAAATCACCGCCCAGAAGGTGTCACTGCTTTGGGCCGCGGCCGTGGCAAAAAGTGAATCCAAAAATAACCCGCCGACAACCACGTAAGCAAGCAGCGCCCCGCCGATCCCAAAAAGAGCCGAGCCCCAGGCAAGCATTGAAGCCCACCGCCCTAAATAAAGCCGTACATAACCCGGCAGTCGGTGTCTAGACGGCGTCTCCAGCACTACTTCGCCATAGCGCAAGTGGATCACCCACATGACCCCGCCCAGCAGCGCGAGCTCCGCAGCGCCCAGCCAGAATCCGGCGCGTACAAAAGAAAAAGGGATCCCAAACATCCCCGCGCCGATAATCATTCCGGACAACATCAATACTGCTTCGATGAACTTTGCCACCGGCGACTATGACAATGACGATGACAATGACAATTCAACTGTTGTCATAGTCATGGTCATCGTCATGGCTACTTCTTGTATACAATATCGCCCTCCTTCACCTTCTGGTCCGTCTTTACCGCCACCTCATCCCCGGCTTTAGCTGAGAACACCTGTTGATGATTGACCTGCATTGACTCTATCTTCTGTTCAAAATCAGCCGCCTTCCCCTGCACATGGATCGTATCCCCGATCGCCAGCTCTTTTTCCAACCGCACTACCGCTACGGAGATTTTATCGTAGAAGTGAATGACTTGGCCGACTCGCTCTTCCATAATAATCTGCGACATGCGACATGCATCTTGTCGCTTGTCTCTAATTCTCTGCGACCTTTTCTTTTTTGATGAGCTCAACAATTTTTCCGACCAATGCTTTGGGATCGGAATCAAAGACGACCTTGCCTATGCCGCGGTGGGCTTTTCTGAGGATGTCCCGGATCTCGTCTGCCATGCCGCCAGTATGGTCCAGCACCCCGATCGGTTTATCGTCTTCAAAGGCAATCGTAAACTCATTGAGCGTCCCCATCCGGCCGCAGGCAATCAATATCGCGTCTGCCGCGCGCGTCAGGAGCAAATTCCTTCCCGCATAGCCAAACCCCGTATAGACGATCACGTCGTGATAATCAATCGGCAGTTCATACTTTTTTACGTGCTCCTCTTCGGAAGATGCCGGAGAGACGCCGATCACAAAACCGCCCGCTTCCTTGGCGCCGATGGCGGCCCAGTAGGGCGCGCCGGTGGTGGCACCCGTCACCAAGACCGCGCCCTGGCGGATAACCTCCGCGCCAAGTACTTTTGTCTTTTCCAAGACATCGGGCGCGCAGTGCCCGGTCTCGGCCGCGCCGGAGACGCAGATTTTGTATTTGAGATGGGTGTGGGGTGAGGGGTTCATGTCTTGATTTGATTATAACCCATTTCAATTCCCGCCAATACTTGACTTTTCATCAATTCTCTATTATGGTGCATTTCGGAAGTTCATTTTTCGGAGATAGTACCTTGATAGTACCTTGTATGATTCGACTAGGAGGATAACACATGGACACCCGTGAGATGTTTCCGGATGGATTTACAGACAAAGATCAAAGATTTCTGGTGCTTTTACCATTACTGATCCAACCCATAGAAGCTGTGATTGGACCAAGAAATGATTTTACTGCGCCCACCTATGCGGTTTTGGATGGGTTAAACATAAGATGCGCCGGTCAGCTGCTTGAGTTAGAAGAGCATGATCTTTTAACTCATGGGGTAGCCGAACGGATGATTAATCGTATGTACGGACACATTCAAGGTATAATACAGACCTTCCATATGACTCACGGGCTAGGATTGCCAAGGATCGAGTTTTGGACTGGTTTTACCTTTACTCCAGCCCAGCAAAAATTTTTGGAGCGGTGCTTTAGTGCCGCAAAAGAATTCTTGCTGAACGAAGCTTAAAACTTCGATGCCGGCGCGGTACCATCGCGGCCGGCTTTTTCTTTGACTGCGCCTTACAAAATATGATATCATATTGCTATGCCCACCATCACCATACCCAAAAAACTTACTAAACCATTGCTCACCAAAGATATTGCGGTGATCCCGCGCAAAGAATATGAAGCGCTGGTACGCGCCAAGAACGGCGCGCGGGAGCCGATCACGGTAAAACGGACCATGAAAGTGCCGAAAAAATATGAGAAATTCTATGATGAGGTTGACCGACAGCTTACCGAAGCGCTACAAGAAATGGAGGAAGGAAAGGTGAGTCGGACTTTTGACTCCGTTGAGGAACTGATTGCATCGCTGGAGTCATGAGAATCCGTCACTTGGATAGATTCAAGAAGCAACTGCGCGAACTGCCGAAACCGATCCGTAAAAAATTGTACAAACAATCGGAA
>CAYIGN010000009.1:0-16894 GCA_964363055.1 uncultured Candidatus Saccharibacteria bacterium | reverse complement strand
TCCCACCCGCCGACGCCACGTGTCTTCCCCGCCGCCGAGCTTAACTATATCGCCACCAAAAGGATCCGCCCCCATATCCTCCGCCGCCTGCTCAACTCGGTCTCTGTCTTTGCGAGGCAGACGTCTTATTTGTTTGGCGGCGCCGTCGGTAACGAGTACTCGCCAATTCCCGCTTGAGTTCATGCCAAGAAATATATTTACCCTCGCGGATTTCTTTTTCCGATCTCCGTATTGCGCGCAATTCCGACGGGGTAGCTTTTACTATCGGAATAACTTTCTTCAATTCCAAAAACTCCTCATATTCCCGCCTAGGAATCACTACCAAATCATCTTCTTGGACAAGGTTTCTGGGGATAGTTACTACATCCATACTCGTAATATACCAGTAGATATTGCAGGAAGTCAAATAAAAGAGGACCCGCGAGGGATCCTGTGATGCTGAAAATGCGTTCGTGCCGGACACTTCACGACCAGTTTATATCCTTCTACGCTTACGCTGATAAACTATCTCCTCTATCCCAAGGACAATAATCGTACTGAAACCGAGATAAACCAACGCCATGAAGATCGCTCCGCCGATGAGAAGCCATGACAGCGTCTGACCTTTTTCAAACGACTCAATGACTTGTAGCCAAGGCCCCATTGAGCCGATGCCATCCCATGGCGGTTCCATCAAGATGAATAACACCATGAGGGATCCAACAAAGATACCCATAACTCTCGCCGCTTTTGCCATCATTGGATCCTCCTATATCGGGAATCGTTTACATAGAACTTTGACTTCTCCGAGTATTACAGGCCCAGTAGATCCTGTCAAGGTCCTATGAATCAATTCTGCAATCTGCGCCATCTCCTTCTCCTTCATCCCTCGCGTGGTCACTGACGGAGTGCCGATGCGGATGCCGGAGGGGTCAAAGGGTGAACGGGTGTCATAGGGGATGGTGTTGCGGTTGACAATAATTCCTGCGGTCTCCAGTTTGTCCTGCACCTCGCGGCCTGAAATGCCGAGCGGCGTCAAATCAATCAGCATCAAATGATTGTCCGTGCCGCCCGAGACCAGCTCAAAACCAAGTTTGGTAAGCGCGGCCGCAAGCGCCTTGGCGTTTTTCACAATCTGATGCCCGTATTTTCTGAACGCCGGTTTCATTGCCTCTCCGAGGCATACCGCAATTGCCGCGGTTTGATTGTCATGCGGCCCGCCTTGCAGAGCCGGAAATACGGCTTTGTCGATCGCGGATGCAATATCTATTTTATGACGATTTGCGATTTGCGATTTGCGATTTGCGAATATAATCGCCCCACGCGGTCCCCGCAAGGTCTTATGGGTTGTGGTGGTCACCACATCCGCATACGGAAACGGCGAGGGATGCGCTCCGGCGGCAATCAAACCCGCGATATGCGCAATGTCGGTCATCAAGTACGCGCCGATTTCATCCGCAATCTTCCGAAATTTCTTGAAATCAAAAATGCGCGGATAGGCCGTAGCGCCGGTCACGATAATTTTGGGCTTCTCTTTCCTGGCCAATCTCCTGACTTCTCCGTAATCAATATATCCATCGCGACCTACAGTATATTGCGACGAGACATAAAATCGCGCCGAAAAATTTACTTTCCAGCCGTGGGTCAGATGACCGCCAAAGGGCAGCGACATTCCCATTATTTTTTCTCCAGGCTCAAGGAGCGCGTAATACACTGCCATATTGGCCGGGGAGCCGGAATAGGCCTGGACATTCACGTGCCAATTCTTGTTCAAATGAAAAACCTTCCGCGCCCGCTCCTGCGCCAGTACCTCAATGTCATCTACGATCGCATTGCCCGCGTAGTAGCGCTTCTTGGGATACCCCTCGGAATACTTGTTGGTCAAGGCAGAGCCGAGCGCCTCCAAAACCGCCGGAGAAACAATATTTTCCGAAGGAATTAAATCAAGCGTATGCTGCTGACGCTTTGTTTCTTCTTCAACAAGTTTTGCTAGTTCAGGATCGGTTTTTTTAATTGAGGAAAACATATTTTTTGTTGACAAGAAACGCGTTGGGCGTGAATCGTTTTTTGGACAACACAAAAAGAACATTATTCAGCAAAACATACACTCCGGCAATCCCCGAAGCGAATAACAACCGCTCCATGGCAACCACCGGAATCAACGAAATCCATACCGCCGCAGGCAGGTTGAACGCCCAAATCCACAGCGCTCCGCCAACCGCATGCGCAGTGAAGGCTGCGCCAAGCGCCCGTGCAAACAACGAACGGTCGCGCAGAAAGTAACAAAACACAGGAATCGTCCAAAAAAGCGAATAATACCATACAGTCCGGCCGATAGGATGCGCGACAAAAGTGACGATTGCAAGGAGCGGCAGCACTATCCCGACTTTATCTTTTCTCCCAAAATAGTATGCGGCCGCAAGCGTGGGGAAGAAACGGATTATGGTACCCGCGTCAGCCACCTGTGCGCCATGAACCAGAAAATTTCCTAACTGCATGAGGAGAACCGCCGCCATTCCCGGCAGAGTCCCTATAAATCCGGTTGCGATCGGGCCGAAGAAATCAAACAGTGTGAATTTGACTTTTGATCCCGCAAGCTGGGTAAACGGGACTTGGAGCGCCGCAAGACCAAGGAGCGCGAAGATGATTACAAAAAGAATCTTTTGTCTATACGCCGTGAGTATCGCCATGGCAAGAAGTTATTTTATTACTTTATAACGAAGTAAAACGACATGCGGATTCAGATTCCGCACTTCCAAAAGCTCAAGCGCGAAATCTTTGGCTATATCCGCAAAGAGATTCACGCCGCTGCCGAAAATCTTGGGCTCAATCGTAATCGCCAATTCATCCGCGAGCCCGGCCTCCAAAAATTGACTGAAGACCTGCGCGCCGCCGGTTACCGCGACCGAAGAAAATCCGCGCCGCTCCAAATTCTGAAGCAATTCGCGCGGCGGTTTATCAGTAAACTCCAATACTCCTTCCCAATTTTTTGTTATATCGGGGGTTCTCGTCATCACCACGTTCAACCGCCCGGGAAGGGGACGGCCAATGGTCTTATAGGTATTGTTGCCCATCACCACCACGCCGCACTTTTTGGTCTCCTCGTGAAAAAACCGCTTGTCCTCCTTTGACGTCCAATCCACCAGTTCATCCGAAGTATGGGCGATTTTCCCATTCACCGTCATTGCCGCGAAAAATATAACTTTCATGCTCCAATAATTGCATAGGCCGGGCTTCTCCGCAAGGTTGACCGGAATGCGGCCACATGAAATAATCCATAGATATGAAGCCCTACCGCCAGCGCACGCCGGATGCGCAGTACCAAAACTTGCTCCGAAAGATATTTGAGGAGGGCGCTGAAGTCCTCCCCATTCACGGCGAGAAGGCCAGAATGCTCGTGGGGCAGCAGCTGCGCTATTCGCTTGAAAATGGATTTCCGGTGATCACCGAGCGGGATCTCTCCGGCTCGATGTTTACCGGCGCCCTGTCGGAGCACATCGCGTTTTTGCACGGAGCGCGCACCCAACAAGAACTTGAGAAATTCGGCTGCAAATGGTGGAAGCCGTGGGTTACCAAAGAAAAATGCGCGACCTTCGGACTATCTGAGGGCGATTTGGGAGACGGATCATACGGAGCCGCATGGACCTCTTTTCCAACCAAAGAAGGCAAACCGTTCAATCAAGTCGCGCACCTAATACAGCAGATTAAAGAGCGGCCGTATCTGCGGACACACTTTATCTCGCCATGGATCCCGCAATATACACTCCAGCATTCTGGACTTACCCGAAAAGTGGTGGTCGCGCCCTGCCACGGCTGGATCCATGTGCTTGCATACCCGGAGACCAAAGAACTTACTATCCATCATTTCCAGCGAAGCGCCGACTTCCCGGTCGGGGTACCCTTTAACATCATCCAATACGCCGCATTCGGTATGATGTTGGCACAGATTCTCGGATATACCCTCAAGGATGTCGTCTATACTTTTTCCGATGTCCACATCTACCAAAGCCAGTATGAGAAAGTCAAAGAATTGCTCGGCCGGGAGCCGAGAAAACTGCCGACCGCCACACTTAATCCTTCCATCACGGATATTTTTGACTTCAGACCGGAGCACTTCACCCTCACTGATTACGAACCCCATCCCAAAATGTTTATCCCCACACCCATATAATGAAGCGGTCATTCGTCAATCTTGAAAATACCGCATACCGGCCGGATGATGCCTACAAAAACGTGATAAGCAAAATCCGCAAGGATGGAGTATGCCCATTCTGCCCCGCGCATCTTAGGCGCTACCACAAAAAACCGATTCTCAAATCCGGCCGGCATTGGATTCTGACCGAAAATATGTATCCCTATAAAGGCGCGAAACACCACCTGCTCCTGATACATAAAAAGCATACTGAACGTTTTTCCGAAGTATCCCTTGCAGCTTGGAAGGAACTCCGCACATTTATAGATTTCACCGCGGCAAAACGAAAAATCAAAGGAGGCGCTTTACTAATGCGCTTCGGCAATGCGCTATACACCGGCGCCTCGGTGGCGCATCTCCACGCCAACGTTATTTCGCCCGATACGCGCAAAAAAAACCGCAAGCCGATTCTGGCGCGGGTGGGATAACGAGCCGCCTACCCTCTGCTCGGCGCAAAAACAGGCCGCCTACAGGCGGCCTGTTTTTGCATAATCTCGAAAGAAGCCACATTACACGGGCATCACATCCTTCTCAATCATCTCATGGCACGCGGCCACCGACATCGCCGGGTCTCCCGGGTGCTTCTCTTTCATATCAGCCGCGATCAAGCAAGATACTACTCGTCTACAAATGCTTTTCCAACACTTCCAGATACGTCTCCACGGATATACCCAACAGCCGCAGATTGTTGCGTACTACAAAAACAGGTATGGCTTTGACGCGCTGGATGACGATCGGACGGGATAGTCCAACCCGCCAATAAACCCGATGGTCTCCATGTTCCCGTTCCAATACGCAGCCGACATACAAAAGAAACTTTTCGAATTTTTTCCAATGGATCGGCGCAAGATGCGGCATAGAGAATCACGCATAAGCCGGAATAGTATAATTTTCCTGCCCGACCACCAGCGGCGGAACAAAACCTGAATCCTTTTTGCGCCATCCCAAACCGCCAAAGACTTCCTCAAGAGTCCCTTTTTTATGAAGCTCCTCAATAAAAAGCATTGCTGCTTCTCCAAAACGGCGGCGCGCCTCCTCCAGTGTCTTGCCGCACGCGGATAAATCCAAAGCCGGAGAATAAACAATGAATTGCTCGCCTTCCTTGAGTAAAGTAACGGATAATGTGATATCGGCTCGTGCTTTTGACATATAAACCCATGATAGCAGATTATATGCGCACGATCAACCTTTTTATTTCCCTATCTTTTTATCCTGCCATCAAATATTCTTCTATCTCACCATTACTATCTCCACCCCGTAGGCCCGAAGCACGTCTTCGGCATCCAGTAATGAGTATCCTTTTGAATAATACACCCGCTTGATGCCGGCTTCGGCTATGGATTTGGCGCAGACCGGGCAGGGGAAAGTTGTAACGTAGAGCGACGCGCCTTCCAGCGGGATGCCTTGCCGCGCGGCTTGGGCAATAACCGCGGCTTCGGCGTGAAGCGCTTTGGCAAATTCAATCCGCTCGCCCGCGTCAAAATTGCTGCGCGGGTCGCCGAAAGGGCCGAAAGTATAATCCTTGGATGGTATGGGCCGGTTAAAACCCGCAAGTAAGGGCTTTCCGTCTCTTACGATTATCGCTCCGATCTGCCGCCACCAGTCCGGGCTTTTCTCGGCCTCGCGCGAAACCGCAACCATCAATTCCTTATGGGCTTCGTCATAAGAAATAATTCTGTCCTGCGGCACTTCAAATTCCTTGGTGGAAATCTGCTTGTCCCAGCGCAAAAATACCGAAACAAACTCAACCCCTTTGCCCGGCAGATGCGTCTCGGCAAATTGCCGGCTCACATCCTCATCCGGCATCACGATCGACAGTATCTCGCTTTGAATCTGCGGCAGAATGCTTTTATCCAGTACCCGTATTTCTTCAAAAATTTTTAATCCTTCCAAAAGCGCTTTCACCTCAATGGGCGCCAAGGCACGAATATCCCGCTCCATTCGCGGAACCTCTGCCACGAGTTCTTCATCAAGCACATACAGCGTCCCCGGATATTTTCTAAAGAAGTCAATATATCCTCTGTGGATAGCCGGGATATAGGCGATAACCGCGCAGTGCATGCTATGTGCTCCTAATCTGTTTTATAAAGTTTTTCGTCAGCTTACCGACTTCATACGCAAGCTTCTCCGCTCCTTCAATCGTCAGGTTGCGGATACGGGCGCTGGTATGGGTAGTGGCCTGAGGGGGGAGCGTCACGATTTTTTTGCAAAACTTATCGTATACCCCATTTTGTAAATCGTACTTAAAATCGGCGGTGCTGGATGAAGTAACCAGCACATGGGGCTTCACCAGCCGAATCAGGTGCCCGATGTCGTGATGCGCGTCGCGGATGGTCACGATATCCACATGGCGAAGATGAAGAAGCATCTCTACCCGCTCCCGCTCCGGCACAATCGGCCGATTCGGCCCCTTGCGCGCACGGGTAAGTTCATCCGAGTCCAGCCCCACCACCAGAATATCCCCGAACGATTTGGCCGCCTCCAAGTACTTGGCGTGCCCCTCGTGGATAAGATCCCAAACTCCCTGGGTCAGCACCACCTTTAGGCCTTGTTTTTTGAACTGCGTGACCACGCTCTCGAGCACGTCAAAATCGCGAATGAATCTGTCATCAAAGCTGGTTTTTATATTAAGAATAGAAGCAAGGCGCGTTTTGATCGCTGGCATAGCTCTTTTTTAGTAACTACTCCTCTGCTGCTATTATCCCTCCGGCCTAAGCAATGCGTCAAGAAGAAAACACCCTTTGGTTAAAAAAAGCGCGCGGCATGGGCCGGGCGCTCCGTCTTCCCAAAATCGGGGACGGTCACCGCATTTTCTCCCGCCAAATCGCCGTTGCACAATCGGGACAGCTCTGCCGCGAAAATTCAACCAGCCGAAACCCCCTGGCCAACTCATACAACTCCTCTGAGGAAAGATGCTTCCATATTGGGCCGGATTCTTCAACCGCCCGCATCCTACCGCAACGCGGGCATTTCGGTATTTCAATCCGCGATCCTTCATTCTCTTCTGACATTTTTTCGCCCTCCCCGTCTCTATAATAATATGTCCTGAAAGAGCCAATTCCTCTCTATTGTGTATCATTAAAAAGACCGCGATACAAGGCACCAAGATCTCGTTTTGAGACAGGGCCCGCGCGCAGTATAAGCGGATGCGCTCCGGTAAAATCAATCACTGTTGAAGATGCGCCCCCAAGGGGACCGCCGTCAATGATGATGTCCGGCTGTTCTTTCTCATTTTGAAAATACGCCACGGCCTCAGTCGCGGTCTTAGCCGGAGGACTGTCTGAGATATTCGCTGAGGTCTGCGCGAGCGGAAAATCAAGGCGCATTAGAAGGCCCGAGAGAAACGGAGCGTCGGGTATGCGGATACCCAATGTCGGCAGCCCTCCGGTCAGGACCGGCGGCAGCTTTTCTTTATGCTGGAATACCGCTGTCACCCCTCCGGGCCATACTTTTTCCAAAAATCCAGCTTTGACATCCGAGATGTACGCATAAAAACGCGCCGTTGCAATGTCTTTGACAAAAATCGGAAAGGCCTTTTCCCGCGGACGCTTCTTCATCATAAACATCCGCCGGATCGCCTCGGTATTGCGCGCGTCGCACACCAGCCCATAGACCGTATCAGTCGGCACACCCGCCACTCCACCCGACTTCGTCATCTCCGCAACCCGCGCCGCTGCCTCATCTTCGGATACTTCAGTAAGCGAGATAATCCTCATCATTGGTATAGAACCCGGCCGCATGCGGCCGGGGTTTTGAGTGAAGCCAAGGCCGATTTCAGGGATCAGTTCGGCCCGATGAATTGATAGCAATAGCGCAAGCCGCAATCATAGGATCCGGCATCATGCCCCGGGCATTCGCCCGGATCAAATCCGCCCGAGGTCTCTTTAGCCCAGATGATAAACGCGCTAGGGCCGCCGGAAAAAGTGAATGTCCCCACCGGACTTGGCTGATTGGAAACATAGAGATAACTGTCGTATGCGTAGCACGATGAGCCGCCGCTGGTGTTGACCGCGGTCTGCGGCATCGTAGGAAGATAGCTCTGGAGAAAGGCGAACTGATCAGCCGGCATCGCAGAATAGTTGTCTCTCCAGCAACTCCCGCTTGACTTGAGACAACTCCAAGTGGCGCCGCCGGACCCGGAGAGCGGGTATTTATCATTCGCGCTGTTGCTGCGCGCCAGTTCCAGCGCGGTGATGATTTGCTTCACATCCACTTTTTCGCGCGCATTGCGCGCTTTGGAGCGGGCGCTATTTACCGAGGTGAGCACCACCGAAGACAGCAAACTGATAATGGATATCACCACCAAAAGTTCCACGAGGGTAAACCCCGTTAGAAGTCCATCCCGAGAGCGTCGGAACGGCACACACCACGGGTGTCTGACTTCTAACAGCGTAAACCCTTTAGCAATCGCCGGATATTTGGATCTCGTCATAATTTCTTTCTTACCTCTCCAGATCGGGGTGCGCCCCGGGCGCAAGCGGCTTTGTCTCTGGGCCAAACCCCGGCACGCCAACAAAGAAAAATAGCGAGAGCAACAGTATGACCGCCGCGGCGATCAGCAAGACCCGTGCCGCCTGCCTGGTATCCCGTACCCTCCCTCTTGAAAGCCGCATCACCAGACGGATAAAAAAGCCGTATTCATCCGACGGCTGCCATTGGGGTTTTTGCTTGAATGTTTCGGGATACTGCTTTTTGTATTGCTCAAGGAGATCCATACCAGAAAGCATATCACACTATACCCCCCCCCCAGCAGGAGTTATCCACATCCATTTCTCTCCATCTCCACTTATCCTCCTTATTCTCCATCCATCCTATTCACATATATACCCCGCCGAGGACATTACTAAACAAGCGGGACGATCGGACCGGATGTTAAGTGGAGTGGACGGGGCGGGGTAAATGCTCAGTCGCCAAATCACTGGTTAAAATCCTATATCACGAAGTTGATCAGTTTGTTCGGGACGAAAATTACTTTCTCCGGCTCGGCTGTGAGATGGCGGCGGACGGATTCGGCCTCGCGCGCTTTTCGAATCGCCTCGTCCCGGGAAATCCCCATCCTCGCCTCGATGATGTCCCGGGTTTTCCCATCCACTTGCACGATCAAATCAAACGTGTCCTCAACCGCCAGCCTCGGATCGTATTTCGGCCACGGCTCGCGATGAATGGATTGAAATCCTTGTCTCTTGTCTCTTGTCTCTTGTCTCCTCATCCGCTGCCATAGTTCTTCGGTGATGTGGGGCGCGAATGGCGCAAGAAGTTTCAAAAATATTTCAATCTGACGAAGTCCTACATTCGACATTCCACCTTTAAATTCGTTCAAGAGCACCATCAGCGCCGATATCGCGGTGTTATACTGCAATCCCTCAATGTCTTCCGTTACTTTCTTGATTGTCCGATGTAAAGTTTTTTGAATTTGGGATTTTGAACTTGGGATTTTATTGGGCATTTGGATTTTGACATTTGGATTTTTCAGACCCATGTTCTGTAAAAATCGCCATACTCGCTCCAAAAATCTCGTAATCCCCCGTATACCCGTATCACTGAAGTCCCCGCCCTGTTCAAACGGTCCCAAAAACATGAGATACATCCGCAGGGCATCCGCGCCATAGGCGCGGATATACTCGTCGGGATTCACTACATTGCCGCGCGATTTTGACATTTTAGCACCGCCGCTGATAAGCAGCCCGTGGCTGCGGAACTTGGTAAACGGCTCTTCAAAATCAGTCAATCCCCAATCATGAAATACCATCGCGAGAAACCGAGAATAGAGAAGATGCAATACTGCATGCTCGGCTCCGCCGATGTACATATTCACCGGCAGCCATTTTTTCGTTGTGGCGGAATCCCATGCGGCTTTTTTATTTTTCACGCTCGGGTAACGCAGAAAATACCACGCCGAATCCAGAAATGTGTCCGACACGTCGGTCTCGCGCCGCGCCAATTTTTTGCACGAAGGACACCGGGCATTGTAAAATGACGCGACAGAGGCAAGCGGCGATTGATCCGTACCCGTGGGATGGAAATTTTTGACAAACGGAAGTTTTACGGGTAATGATTTTTCCGGCACCGCATACCATCCGGGCATGTCTTTGCGCTCGCCTTTTCCCGCGGCGGCGCACGCATCGCAGAAAATCATCGGGATAGACGGTCCCCAATAGCGCTGACGCGAAATCAGCCAGTCACGAAGATGGTACTGCGCCGTTCGTTTTCCAACGACAAACTTCGTAATATCCCATTTCGCATCCTCGGATTTCATTCCACTAAACTGTCCTGAATCTATGAGTATTCCTTCTCCTAAATGAGCAAACCCCGATTCTCTGATACTCATTT
Organism: uncultured Candidatus Saccharibacteria bacterium; assembly: GCA_964363055.1. Lineage (GTDB taxonomy): Bacteria > Patescibacteriota > Minisyncoccia > Sungbacterales > HO2-52-23 > CAYIGN01. The sequence goes on along the minus strand of CAYIGN010000009.1, from coordinate 6,393 downwards.
CTTTGCCAAGCCCCAAACCAGGAAAGACATCGCTTGCGGAGTCAACTTGTGCTACAACTGCTTTTATTTTCAAATCGTACCTTTTTGCGAACTCTAAATCTCTATCATCATGCGCCGGAACCGCCATAATGGCGCCCGTACCATAACCAGCCAAAACATAGTCGGCGACAAAAATCGAAATCTCCTCATTATTTGCCGGATTAACCGCCTTGATGCCTTTCAATTCAACTCCGGTTTTTTCATATCCGGCCGCAATCCGCTCCCCCTCCGCTTTCCCGCTCGCGCGCGCCGCGTATTCCGCAATCTCTGCGTAATTCTTGATTCTTGATTCTTGATTCTTGATGACCGGATGTTCCGGCGCCACCACGAGATACGTCACGCCAAACAGCGTATCCGGCCTTGTCGTAAAAACCTTGATTCTTGATTCTTGATTCTTGATTCTAAATTCAATCTCCGCGCCTTCGGATCGGCCGATCCATTCCTGCTGTGCGATTTTGACGCGCGGCGACCAATCAAGTTTTTCAAGATTTTTCAAGAGCCGGTCCGCGTACTCCGTGATGCGAAAAAACCACTGCTCCAGATCTTTCTTCGCGACGATACTGGAGCACCGCTCGCACCTGCCTCCAATCACTTGCTCATCCGCGAGCACGGTCTTACACGAAGGGCACCAATTCACCGCCTGCTTTTTGCGGTACGCCAAGCCGCGCTTGAACATCTGCACAAAAATCCATTGGGTCCATTTATAATAATCGGGGTCATAGGTCTCCAGCTTCTCCCGCCAGGCAAAGCCATTACCGATCATCCCAAGCTGGCGATAGAAATTTTTCTCAGATACTTTGGCTTGTTCCGCCGGATGCTTACCGATCTTCAGGGCGTAATTTTCAGAATGGATTCCAAAGCCGTCCAACCCAATCGGTTCAAACACGTCATATCCCTGCATCCGCTTGAAACGCCCGTAAATATCGGCGCCGGTAAAGGCGTACACATTGCCCACATGCAGCCCCTCTGCCGACGGATACGGAAACATCATTAGGTTATAGAAGGGCTTTTTGGCGCGCTTCAAATCCGACTCGTAGGTTTTGGCGCGGAGCCACCGTTTCTGCCATTTCTGTTCAATTTCTTGCGGATGGTAACGCATAGCGCTAATTGTAAATATGATACTTTTCCTTGACAAATGCAATTCTCTATCCTATGCTTTCAGATGAAGAAAGTTTCTTAAAAATGCGGAGGAGGCGTCGCCATGGACATAAACGAGAGGCAAGTGGCCGAATTTACTTATGACACGATCTGCCGTACCCTCTCTAACCACTTCATAAACGAAGTGATGTTTGTGAAGATAGAAGAGGGGATGTCTGCAGCGGCAGAGGGAGTTGCATCAGCGACCTCTCATTACAAGATAGATCTGCGCAGGATAAGTACAGTCAGTGTCCCCGAAGTATTTTTTGAGGGGACCGAAATAACCGTTTCTTGTCATATCTATACAATCTGCCTTCTCAAAAAAGCAGAGGCAGATCAATGGGAATGCAATAAAATAGGTCAGCTCATGTCATGGGTACACAAACTTAAGCATCAACCTCTCCTATCGGGCCTCGCTCCGGCCGACATCTCGTTCCTTAACGGCCAAGGCATATCGTGACAAAACATTCACGACCTGTCCCATTCATACCTTCCCTCACGGGAAGGTTTTTCAAATCCTGAACAGCATACGCGAGTTTTTTGTCGTTTCTTCTTGTACATCCTCCACCGCCACATCTTTCAACTCCGCTAATTTCTTCGCAACCTCAATAATACATGTTGGCTCATTCCGCTTCCCGCGATACGGCACCGGCGCCACATACGGCGCATCGGTTTCAAGCAAAATCCGCTCAAGAGGGATATATTTTATCGCTTCATCGTAATCCCGCGCAAAAGTGATAACCCCGCCGAAAGAGAAATAAAAACCGAGGTCAAGGAGTTTCCGCGCGTCGTCAACGCTGCCGGTGAAGAAATGAACGATGCCGGGTTGTAGGTTATAGCTTGTAGCTTGTAGGATTGCGATGAGATCACTGAAGGCATTGCGGCAGTGGACCATCAGCGGCTTTTTAACCTCTACGGCGAGATTTATTTGCTTCAAAAACGCGCTTCTCTGTTTTTCTTTTGTACCCTCGCCTAAACGATAATAATCAAGTCCGCACTCGCCGATCGCAACTACTTTCGGGTCCTGCGCAAGTTTTTTATAGTACTCGTAATCAAACTCCTCGCCGCGACTCACAAATCCTCCCCCATACGCATCCCCCGATTCCTTATTCTCTAATTCGCTCGAATTAGAGAATAATGGCTTGGCGGGGGATGCGGCTTCACCGAGCTCCTGCGGATCGTGATGGGACTTCTCGGTATGAATCGGGTGAAGGCCGACGGTCGCGTACACTCCCTCCGGATATCGCGCGGCGGTTTCAACCGCCGCGGCCGAGCTATCGCGCTGGGTGCCGACGTTTATCATCCACACCCCCGCCTCCAACGCGCGCCGAATCACCGCGTCCTGATCATCCTTGAACGCGGCAAACTGGGTATGGGTATGGGCATCGAAAAGCTGCGGGGTCATTACATCAATCGCTTTACGACGGTCTTGTATACTATTGACCGATTTTGGATCACGAGAATCTTTACAACGCCCATTTCAATCCTAAAAATAACGCGCCAATCGCCGACGCGCAATTTTCGATAACTCTTCAATGATTTACGCAGAGGCCTGCCGTATAACTCCGGGTGGACTACCAGACGACTCTCTATTGCCCGCTTTATCCGCTCTCGCCATTCTCCCGACAGCGCGGGTATATCCTGCCTGATTACATCTTCGTGATACTCCAAAACGTAAGTCATGCCCACGCGCGATCATGAGAAAAAAACTTCGCCCCGGGCCGATCGCGGCTTCCGGCAATCGCATCCCATACTTCATCCTCCTCGATCTCCAGCGCCCGCATAATAAGTTCCGCGGCTTTAGTGGCCTCGGGCATCTCGTCGCGGCGCGCCAGCCGCTCCAAGGCGCGGCGGGCCTGACGGGGAATACTTACATTTATGCGCGTTTTAGTCGCAAGCATAAGAAAAAAGTTAGTGTATCAAAAGTGTATCACTTTCGTCCGCTCGCTGTCAAACGCGCGTGATCGCCGCGTCCTGATCCTCTTGGAACTTGTGACATAACTCATCTGATTTTCACTTTATCATTTATCTTCCCCTATAGTTACGGACGGAAGCGCTATGCCCATTCCCGCATTTTTTACATCTCCTCAAACTCCTCCGCCGATATGCCAATCTCGCGGATAATCTCCGCAAGCAGGCGGGAACCGATGTCTTTGCCGTGGTGAGGATTTGGCACGACGATGCGCCTGCCTCGGCGCTCCATATACGGATGCCGGCCGCCTGAAAAGGGGCCGGCAAATCCGAGCGCGCGCAACTTGTGTACCAATTCTCTATGGCTTATGGGCCGCGGCATATCTTGAAGCGCCACGTCTTGATCTTGCTATGCGAGGATAAATGGAAACCCCGGGTATCCTTTTCCCTTCCTGCAGATCCATAATCAAAAAACCCTCAAGAACTGAAATAAGGTCAGCCCGCACCTCCTCGACTGTCTCTGCCTGGGCGTATACGCCCGGATAACTCTCAATCCAGCCCGCCCAACTTTTAACCGACGGGTCGTATTCGTAACGGGCGCGCTGAAGAAGTTTTTCTATATATTGGGCAAAGGTCAGTTCCATACAATAACATTGTATCAAAACTTCTACAAACAATCAACCCAGGCGCGGGAAGAGATTCGCGCTTTTTTTTATAGTGATCTGGCCGTCTTGTACCAAAATTTGCCCGCGGATTTTCTCGGCGGTTGCGGGGAGAAATGGGGCAAGCAAGCGCGCAATCTCAAGCAACAAGCCGAGAAGATCACAGATGACCGCCTGTTTTTCCAGCTCCCAGGGTCTCTCATCATTCAGATACTTGTCCCCTGCATGGACCAACCCCCATATCGCCTCCAACGCCTCGTGCAGTTTGAATTCCTCAATTGATTTTTCATAAACCGCCCGCGTGGTGTCTCTTTGTCCCGAAAATTTTGAGTTTTGAATTGTGGCTTTGAGTTTTGAACTTTGAGCTTTAATCTTTACCGCAAGCGTAATGACTCGCGCCACCAGATTGCCCAAGCCGTTGGCCAAATCTCCGTTGTAGCGCTCCTCAAATTTTTTGTAAGAAAAATCGCCGTCTTCACCCGATGGAATCTCGCGGAGCAGATAATACCGGACGGGGTCTGTGCCATATTTTTCTACAAGCGTAAAGGGGTCAATGACATTCCCGACGGTCTTTGACATCTTTTGCCCCTCCACTGTCACAAAACCGTGCACATAGATTGCCTTGGGCAGGGGCAGGCCCGCGGAGAGGAGCATCCCTGGCCAGATCGCCGCATGGAAACGGAGGATGTCTTTCCCGATCACATGCGCGTCGGCCGGCCACCATCTTTGGAACTGGGAGCCATCGCCGTATCCGACGGCGGTGAGATAATTGGCCAGCGCATCGCACCAGACATACATCGTGTGCTCCGGATCGCCCGGCACCGGCACGCCCCACGCCAAATCCGCGCTGGGACGGGAGAAACTCACATCTTCCAGCCCCTCGGCAAGTAATGCCAAGATTTCATTGCGGCGGGTTTCGGGCAGGATGCGCAGTTCCCCGATTTTAATCTTTGATTCAATCGCGGCCGTATACTTTGACAGGCGGAAAAACCAATTTTCTTCCTCAATTATTTCCGGCTCGGTCTGATGATCGCGGCATCTGCCGTCCGCCAAGTCCTTCTCCGTGACAAACGCCTCGTGCCCTACGCAATAAAGCCCGCGGTAGGACTTTTTGTATAAATCTCCCCGTTCATACACCTCCGTCCATAATTTCTGCGCGCCGGGCCAGTGGCGCTCGCGGTCGCTGGTGCGGATAAAATCGTCCCACGATAAATCAAGCGCTGTTCTGAGCGCCCGGAACCTTTCCGCGATTTTGTCCACGAACAGCTGCGGCTCTTGGCCCGCCTCCTCGGCCGCGCGCGCGATTTTGGCGCCATGCTCATCCGTGCCGGTCAAAAAAAAGACATCATCCCTCTTGAAGCGGTGGTAGCGCGCCAGAACGTCCGCCTGCACTTTTTCCAGCGCATGCCCGATATGCGGCGGACCGTTGGTATAGTCAATCGCCGTAGTAATATAAAATTTTTGCCGTTTTTCTTCAGACATTATATAATCACCGCCGTATGATCCTCGCAACCCACATCGTCATTGCCGCTGCTGTAACTAAACCGTTCATCGGCGCGCACCCGTTTCTCGCTTTCGCTGCCGCCCTTGCTTCTCACTACCTTACGGATGCCGTTCCCCACTGGCATTATCCGGTTGACTCCATAGATGAGAGAGACAACCCGGAGAAGAAAACCTGGCGCAGAGACGAGAAGGTACTCGTCCGCGATTTTCTGCGCTTTGCCCTTGACGGATTCGGCGGCGCTGCAATCGCCTTTTTCCTTATCTGGCCCCAAAATGCGGCCGAGGTATGGTGGCTTATCGCTGCCATCATTGGCAGCGTCCTGCCCGACGCCCTCCAGGGAGTATATATGGCCGGCGGACGTTTCCTCAAACCGCTGCAGCTCTTCCATGATCGCCTCCACTCCAAAATCTTACTTGACGCCTATCCTTGGATCGGCATCCCGTCTCAACTTCTTGTCGCAGCAGTCGCGCTCTGGCTTCTCTTGTAGAAATCCAAGTATCCTAAACTGTAATTTTGCCACGCGTTGTCCCCACTCCTCATGTGTCATTCCCGCGTACGCGGGAATCCAGTAGGCCATTCTTGGCTCTTGCGCTGGTTTTTCTGGATACCCGCTTTCGCGGGTATGACATTCCTGATAACAAAGGTGGGGACAACGCGATGATAAATTACAACTAAACCATAAACCCCGTTTACTCATTCGGGTATCAGTGAGCGCTTCTTTTTATCCCAATCATTCAGAAGCTCCGCTCCGATCGCCGTAATCGGCACCGCCAGCAGTATCCCAAAAATGCCGCCGAGTTTCCCGCCCACCAAGAGCGCCAGCACCACCACCAAAGGACTCAAGCCCACGGCTTTACGCATCACCACCGGCACGATCACGTGCGATTCGATCTGCTGGGCCGCCAGATAAAGCCCGATCGTGAGCACCCCCAGGATCGGGGAGGTTAGAAACGCGGTCGTAACCGCCGGCACCGCGGCCAGAATCGGGCCGACCACCGGGATCACCTCAAAGATCGCGGCTATTGCGGCGAAGAAAAGGGCGTGCTCCACTCCCAAAAGGGTCAGGCCGAAAAAGACCAGAATCCCAATGATCGCGCCCAAAAGCATCTGCGCCCGCACCCAGCGGCCGAGCTTGCGCTG
>CAYIGN010000008.1:0-17105 GCA_964363055.1 uncultured Candidatus Saccharibacteria bacterium | reverse complement strand
GAGCGACGAAATCCGCACGATTTCGCCTTCAAAGCCATTTTTGAGATGGGTTCTAGATTAATTCAGTTGCGCGATAAACTCGGTGATTTTTTCCGGACTTAGACCGTTGAGATCCTCCAGGTAATTGGCATCGCCGATCTCGCCCCGATACTTTTCTTCTACGCTGACTGAATGGAGGCGGACCTTTTTGACGCCGTTTTCCGCCATCCACTGGGCGATAGAATTGTATAATCCCGACTTAAAATTGTCTTCCACGACAATTATTTTTTTGTAGAGAGCAAAAAGTTTTTCAAGATTCGTTTGATCAAGGGGCTTGACCCGATCCATCGCAAAGAGATCGAAAACAGGCGACAGGCCAGAGGCCTTTACGGAGTTTGCCACCATTCTGCCGTGGGAAATAACAAGGATTTCTGAATTATTTTTTATGATAAAACGATTGACTCCGGAGGCGGGAAGCCCTTCGGAAAAATCGTTTTTGCTGAATCGGATGAAAGACGCCTCGTTTGATTTTAGCGTTTCGTCAAAGACCGCGACTATGGACTCGGCACTGGAAGGAGAGTAAATACGCAGGTGCGCCAGCGTTTTGAGAGCCCCGATGTCATCCAGGGCATGGTGAGTAACGCCCAAGCCGGCATTATCAAAGCCGGTGGTGGTGCCGATGAGAATTGGCGCATAGCGATGGAGGCAAATATCATTGCGGATTTGCTCAAAAGCGCGCTCGGCAAGAAAGTTGGTGTAGGAGTAACAAATCGCTTTGAACCCAAGGTTGGAGAGGCCGGCCGCGATTCCCACCAGATTTTGTTCCGCAATGCCCACATTCATGGTGCGGTAGGGAAATTCTTGGCACATTGGCTCAATCAAGTTAAAACCGACTCCGGCGGTCAGGAAAAAGAGATTGGGATTACGTCGCATTGTTTCGTGGATTTTCTGAAAAAGAATGGCTCGCATATTGGTCTTGGATTTTAATCTTTCAACTCATCTAACGCCTTGGCATAATCCTCTCCGGCCGGAGGTCGGTAGTGCCAGACCGCGTTTCCTTCCATAAACGAAACCCCTTTGCCTTTTACGGTGCGGCAGATGAGCGCAGTCGGTTTTTTATTGCCTGATTTTTTCAATGCCGCCGTGATTTCATCTTCGGAATGCCCGTCCACCTCCTCCACTTCAAAATTGAAACTCTCCAACTTGGCCCGCAATGGCTCAATATCGCAGCACTCTTTTAATCTGCCCATTTGGTCATAGCCGTTGTTATCAACCAGCACATAAAGATTTTCCATACCCAGATGTCCCGCGAGCATAAGCGCCTCCCAGTTTGATCCTTCATGCAATTCTCCGTCCCCCACCAGCACATATACTTTTGACGTGCTCTTGAGCGTCCGCAAGCCAATCGCCATACCGAGCGCGGGCGCAAGACCATGGCCCAAAGCGCCGGTGGAATGTTCAATATATTTTACAAAATGGCTGGCGTGTCCGGCGAGCAAGGAGCCGTTTTGATGATAGGAAGAGAGCTCGGCGTCTCCCATTAAGCCGTGTTTATGCATTAAGACATAGAGTCCGGCCGCGCCGTGGCCTTTGCTTAAAATAAATCTATCCCGATCCCGCGCTCCTTTCCTGATCTTTTCAAGATCCATGGTTCTAAAGATTGAGTTCAGGATTTCAACCATTGATAGGGCTGATGCAACGTGCGGCGAGTTGCCTTTGCTGATAAGTTCAATAATCTTCCGGCGCAGATCTTTGTTGGGGGTCGCCATGTTTTATTTGGAGGCCGCAGTGATGCGTTCCGCAAAATCGCGATGCTCTTTCCACCATGCGATGGTCTTTGTAAGACCTTCGGTCAGTGAAATCCTGGGCTGCCAGCCGAGTTGCTCACGAGCCGCGGACACGTCCGCTGACATCTCCATGATTTCATCCGGCCGCATCGGGAGCTTCCCGAAAAGGGGCTTTGCCGGATTACCCATCAGTCCGAATATGTCCTGTACCATGTCTTTGACCGGAATCGCCTGGCCGGAGCCGATATTGAATACCGATCCGGCCTTCACATTTTTGGTGCCGGCCAGAATCAGTGCCTCCACCACATCGTCAATGTAGATCGGATCCCGTTTTTGCTCCCCGGAGGTCATAGAGAGGTCGTGCTTGGCCAATGCCGACAAGATTGCTTGAGGAATCAGGCGATGGGGATGCTCCCACGGCCCATAGGGCATAAAGAAACGCAATTCCACGGTTGAGAGTCCGTAGATGCGAGCGTAGGTTTGCAGCAAAATACTCGCGGACGCCTTGCAAGCGCCGAAGACCGTATTGGGAATAATGGGCGCATTCTCTTTTAAGAGCGCGCCCGGACCGTACACTGCAGCAGATCCGGTAAAAACAATTCTGGTCTCGGGTCTATCCTTCAATGCCTCTAAGAGATGCATGGTTCCGAGTCCGGTCACCTTGAGGTGTTCTTCGTCGCCGAGGCCGGGTACTCTTGCCCAAACCAGGCTTGCCAGGTGATAGACGATCTCTGGTTGGAGTCGGGTGATCGCCTTGCGGATCGCGCCGGGCATGGTCAGATCTTCAATAATAAGCTCAACTTTATCTTTAAGAGCGTCATACTCCATTCGTACGAGATCCGGTCCGGGGAGAGTGAATACCGCGACGCGATAGTTCTCAGTCAGCAGCCGCCGTACGAGATTGGAGCCGATGGCCCCGGCCCCGCCGATTACTAAAACATACGTTCCTGTTTTTGAAGACATTATAGACCTCTTGCACAATAACATTTCTACTGCAATTTCAGAATTTTGGCTGCAAATCGCCGAGGACCACGTTGCCTTACTTTAGCCAAGTAGGCCGCCTCGTCCTTCACGATTTTCGCTCAAAATTCTGAAATTTAGTCACGAAAGCTTATTGTGCAAAAGGTCTTATGAAGATTGTACTATATGAATGCGTCAACGGCAACTCATTCTTAACTCACGGTCCATTGCATGTAGGGAGGTTTTGGTTATAATGGTGGTTATGAAGTTTACCCGCATTCTTTGCTCTTTTGTCCTTACCCTCATCTTTATTATTCCTTTTATTCCCCTCGTTGTTACGACGAGCCTTTTCTTTCCGTATATCACCGGAAAGAATTTTATTTTTCGTATTCTTGTTGAGCTCGCTTTTGGCGGATGGGTTGCTCTCGCCATTGCATCACCCCTCTATCGGCCCCGCGCTACTTGGTTTACGTGGCTTCTCGTTATTTTCCTTGGGATCATTGGGATTGCCGATATTCTGAGTCCCGATCCTTTCAAGAGTTTTTGGAGTAGTTTTGAACGGATGGAAGGGTACATCACTCTTCTCCATCTCTTTGGCTATTTTCTTATTGCAAGCACCGTGCTGTCCACTCAAAAATTATGGATTCGTTTTTTTCAGACCTCCATAGGAGTGAGCATTGCGGTGTCATTTCATAGCATCTTTCAGCTCGCGGGTATATCCGCGATTTATCAAAGTGCCAGCCGGGTGGAAGCAACCGTTGGCAACGCTTCCTATCTCGCTACCTATATGCTGATCCATATTTTTTTGACGCTCTTTCTTTTGATTCGCGAGGATCGTTCACGCCCCATGAAGTATGTATACAGTGCCTTTAGCGTTCTTCAGATGCTTACATTATATGAAACTGCTACGCGAGGCGCGCTGCTTGGAGTTTTTTCCGGTTTTCTAACCTTCGGATGTATCATTCTGCTCATGAAACACGACATGAAGTCGCTCCGCAAAATCGCACTTGCGGGTTTTCTTGTATTTGGTATCGGTATAACCCTACTTTTCGTTTTTAAGGATACCGCCCTGATACGCAGATCAACGCCGTTGGCGAGGTTTTCTTCAATATCGTCCGCACAAGCCGGACCACGACTATCCCTATGGAATATCGCATGGCAAGGGCTTAAGGAACGACCCTTATTGGGATGGGGTCAGGAAAACTTTAATTACGTTTTCAACAAGTATTACGATCCCAAGATGTACGCTCAAGAGCAATGGTTTGATCGCACGCACAATATTTTCTTTGATTGGCTTATTGTCGGAGGTGTTTTGGGACTTGCGGGTTATTGCGCGCTCTACGGGTATACGTTTTTCGCCTTATGGCGCGGCAAAAGTATTCTGGCGACACATCGGTTTATAGGGATGTCTCAAAAACAAAATACCGGCTCATTCCAAGAGTCTATGCCTCTTTTTTCCGTCCCGGAACGAAGCATTCTTACGGGTTTGCTGGTTGCCTACGCGGTGCAGAATCTTTTTGTGTTCGACAATCTCTTAAGTTACATTTTTTTCTTCTCCTTTATCGCGTATGTGGACATGAATATGGTTTCAACGTTTTTCTACCCCCAAAAGCTTGGGGAATCAAAAACTCTCTCGTTTCATCCGCGGGGGGCTCTGTACGCGACCCCGCTTATAGCTATTGCGACAATCACCGGCGTATATTTTCTTAACGTACCCGCACTTCGTGCGGCCGCAGGACTTGTCAATGCGATCAATTCGTATCAAGAAGGACCGGAGATAAATCTTGAATATTTCAGAAAGATCCTTGAGTATCGGTCGTTTGGTACACCAGAGATAAGGGGGCAGCTTTTGTTCAAGACCCTCTCTCTTATGCGAGCAAACGAAGCTCCCAAACAACTCAAGCAGGATTTTCTAACCCTCACTCTTCAAGAATACAAAAAACAGTTAGCGGCTACTCCCGATGATGCTCGTGAGTACCTCCTTTTCGGAACGTTCTTGAATAGTATTGAATTTCCCCAAGATGCTCTTGTGCAGCTTGAAAAGGCGCGCCAATTATCCCCCGGTAAACAGCACATTTATTTTGAAATAGCAACGGCATATTTCGCTCTGAACGAAATAGAAAAAACAAAAGAAGCCGCTCGAATCGCATACGAACTCGAGCCGTCATTTGCGGACGCATACTACGCGTATACTATTGCTTTGATCTATAACAAAGAAATTGAAATGGTCCACAAATTGCAGAAAGAGCGATTTGGCAATATTCATTATCCGAATGGACGTCTCATCGCGGCATATCGCGACACGGGAGAATATGATCAGGCGCTTGAACAATGGAAAGAAGCGGTACGTTTATATCCAGACACCACGGATTATAATTTTGGGCTTGCGCTGGCGCATCTCGAGGCCACTAAAGAACCCGATGAAACGTTCACTATCCTTCGGCGTACGGCTGAAAAATACCCCGAACTCAGAGAACGGGTTGAATTCTGCATCAAAGAAATCACGGCGGGGCGCCGCCCGAATGATCAATGCAGTCCAGAGAAATAAGCCGGTCTGGGGTATCCGCATTCACCAACATCCGCGCAATCCGGAATATTTCGCGTCTTCACCCCTCTTTCGTGAAAAGAAAATTAATAGAGTTGACTTGTTGCGCTTCTTGATATCCCAGAGAGCTTAAAAATCGGCGCAGCTCGACGATTTTGAATCCCAATGAACTGTAGTTTTGCTCATCGAGTTCACAAAGAATCGCAGGCGAGTGATGAGTGAGTGTTCTCATGCCGCCTCGTAAGACATGCCCCTCAAATCCCTCAACGTCAATTTTGATAAAGGTCGGAATAATCCCATATTTCTCGCAATATGAATCAAGAGTAGCAGTGAGCACCTTCTCTTTTTTGACAATCTTTCCTCGCATCGGATTATGGGAGAGGCTGGAAAATACCGTCGTATCATAGATGTATAAAGGCGAACTGCCTTCTCGATCCGAAAGCGCGAGCCGATTCGCCACTATTGTGTCCGCACGGTTATTCAAACGGATGTTGTATTTTAGATAATAAAAGATCTCCTCCGCCGGCTCAAAAGCGTGAACCGATGAACAAAGATCCGCTGCAAAAATGCTAAAAAGGCCAATGTGCGCTCCCACATCAAAAAATACTGAATCTCGAGTAAGGTGTGAGGCAATCACATTGAACTCTTTCTCCTCACTCACCTCATTGAAGTACCAATTAACCCTTTTTCGCTCGGAGATGTTGACCAAAAAATATTTTTTTCCGATCCTTGTTTTCTTCCATACCCATCGCGATTGTTTAAACACTTTTCGCCACTGCCTCGGAAGGCGTTTACGCAGGGGCAAGGGCAGCCAGAGCAGAAGATGAAATTTAATAAATTTCGAAAGTTTTGAAAGTATACGCATCATCGCCGCATTATAGGTTTTGACGCCGTCTTTGTCAACGAGGCGAGGTAAAAACTGGATTTTGAAACCCATCGTTGTATAGTTATGAAAAAGCAGGGGAGGAATCGGGGTGCATCTCCGCGCCGGCCTTGGCCGGAACGGGAACTCAAGGAATGGGCGTTTTTTTATCAGAAGGTTTTTGGTGCGGCGCTTCCGGTCGAGAAAATAAATCCCCACACCTTCCCGCGGGGTATTGGACCCAGCGGGAAGGATTTGAAACCGCCATTCATCCCTGCGGTGCACCCCCACACCAAAATTTGGTGTGGGGGCAAGAGACCCCAGAGTATTCTGGAAGGTGTGGGGATAAAAATCCCAAAGGCGCCATCAGGATTTGATCGAATCATTGTTGTTGCAAAAGGACTCGCCCCGGACCGGGTATATGCGGTTTGCGCGGCGCATTTCCCTTGCGTGCGCCACTTCATAAACTTGGACCGGGACGTCTCCAAAAATGAGAGGGTACCGGACCGGACATACGCGGTTCTTGCGCGGGGCGGCAGCGAGCCGGATGTCGAGCTCTCCGACTTATCGGCTGATGAATTACGGAAAAAGAAAATCAAAAATATTACTCTGCTTGAATACATGCTCTGCCAACTCAAATATTTTACTGAGACCGGTAAGCTAATGGATGTTAAGGACATAACCATGTGCGCAGGTTCGCGCTATAAAGACGGCCGCGTGCCAACAGCCATAAGCCATAAGGGTGAGCTTAAGATTCATTGGTGTTCACCTCATGAAAAAAATCAGAGGATGCGATCAAGAGAAGTGCTTGCCCGATAATCTCTATGAAAGATAAATCAACTGATACTTTGTTTGACCTCACGGACGAGGTCGCGGTTGTGGTCGGAGGGACAGGGATGCTCGGCGGCGCGATTGCCAAGGGATTGGCAAGTGCCGGGGCGCGAGTGGCGATTGTGGGGCGGCACAGCGAGCGGGGAGAGCAATGTGTAAAGGCAATCGTAAAAGGGGGAGGTAGGGCCGGGTTTTTCCCGGCTGATGCCACTTCGTCTAGGTCGCTCCATGCGGCGCGTCTTAAAATTGAGAAAGAGTTTGGAGCCGCTGCGATTCTAGTGAACGCGGCCGGAGGCAATGACCCTGCGGTTACAGTCACGCCGGATCATCCCTTTGAATCAATCAAGCTCAATGACTGGCAAAAACATTTTGAACTCAATGTCGGCGGAGGAATTCTCCTGCCCTGTCAGGAATTTGGAGCGGCGATGTGTAAGCGAAGAAGAGGCAGTATTATCAATTTTGCCAGCGTCACCGGTCATATTCCGGTGGCGCGCATGGTCGCTTATTCGGCGTCCAAAGCCGTGATCTTGAGTATTACCAAATATCTTGCTCGCGAGTGGGCGGGCAATGGAGTTCGCGTTAACAGCATTACTCCCGGCTGGATCCCGGCCGAATACAATCGCCGTCTGCTTATCAATGAAGACGGCACGCCGGGTCCGCGGGCCCAAGCTATTTTCAGGCATACTCCTATGGCTCGTTTTGGCGAGCCGGAGGAGTTGGTGGGCGCTGTGATCTTCCTCGCAAGTTCCCGCTCGAGCAGCTTTGTTACTGGAATAGATATCGCGGTGGATGGAGGATTTTTGGCGCAGACAATTTAAGATAGTTTACATGACACAGAAAGTTCTTATTACCGGAGGCCTGGGTTATTTGGGAAGTGTGATAGCGCCGTATCTTAGCGAGCACGGTTTTGACGTTACGATTCTTGATACCGGGTTTTTCAAAAACTCGCTTCTCTTTCCGCCGTCCGCATTCAAAATTATCCTTAAAGACGCGCGCGATGTCCAAGAAGATGATCTGAAAGGTATGGATGCGGTCCTGCATCTGGCCGGAGTATCAAATGATCCTTTCGGCAATCTTTCGGCGGAGAAAATCTATGACCCGACGCGCGTCTATACTCGGGACATCGCGCTTCTTTGTAAGAATAAAGGCATTCGATTCATTTTTGCTTCGAGTTGTTCGGTCTATGGCAAAGGAAGCAAGGATGTTTTATTGGATGAAGATTCACCGATGGATCCTCAAACGCCCTATTCTATCAATAAGTTGCAGATTGAAGGAGATCTGCGGCGTCTTGCGGATAAAACATTTTCTCCGGTAGCGCTTCGATTCGCTACGGCCTTCGGCGTCTCACCCCGGATGCGTTTTGATATTGTTGTTAATATGCTGGTGGGCATGGCAGTGGCTGAGAAAAAGATCGTGCTCAATTCCGACGGCCAGGCCTGGAGGCCGCATGTCTACGTTCGCGATATCGCAGAATCGCTGCTTTGCGCGCTTGGTTCTCAATACGGGGAGGGCGATCTTTTAGTGCTGAATGTGGGAAGGGAGGACAATAATATGAAAATTATTGATGTCGCCAAAATTGTTGCGGAGGAGTGCGGGAATATTCCGGTTTCATTTATGACCGGCGCTTCGGGAGAGAGCGGATTGATAAAGAATAAACTGATCGGGGTGAGCGGCAGGGATACCCGATCGTATAAGGTGGCGTTTAAGAAGATTAAAGAATATCTGCCGGAATTTGAATGCCGGTATTCGGTTCGGGCCGGGGTGCGCGAGGCGCGCGATAAATTTGAAGAGATAAGGATTGATCGCGCCGCGTTCCAGAACCCCAAATTTTACCGCCTTCAGACCATTGACAGATTGTTCAAGCAGGGGAAGATTGATGATGATTTGCGATGGATAAAACAGTAGACCTGTTGCGTAATAATTTTGGTGACGAACTTATGAAATTGCAGTAGAAAGGTTATTACGGAACAGGTCTAGTAGCCATGCAATATAGAATTCTGGGAAAAACAAATTTGTCTGTCTCGGCGATCGGGATCGAGACCCATCAGTGGAGCGGAAGAGGCGGCCTTTTCTTTAGCGAAGAAGAAGTCGGGGAGATGCTCTCGCGGGCGGAAGAGCTCTGCATCAATTTCATTGATACAGGCGAATGTTATCTTTATCATGCCGCCGAACGCTTGATCGGCAGTGCGCTCGTCAAAAAACGGCATAAATTTATTATTGCGACCAAGTTCGGCCACACTGTCAGAGAAGGAGAAGTGGTCGGAGGATGGGAAGGAGACATCATTGAAAAGGAACTGGATGCGTCCCTCAAAGCCCTCCGCACGGATTACATTGATGTTTACCAAGCGCACATCAATGCGCCCGGCGACGGCCAGAGTTTTCTTTCCCATGCCGGCGAAATACGGGATGTACTGGAGGCGGCTCTGGGGGCCGGAAAAATCCGTTTCGTAGGAATATGTTTGGGAGATAATGTTTTGATGGATGAGGACGGTAAGATTTTGTCAGGAGCCCTTGCCGCGCTCCCGCTTGCCACAGTCCAGACAGTGTATAATCGCATCAATGCCGAGGCCGAAAAAAATATTATTCCCGTAGCAATGAAAGAAAACCTCGGCATCATTGCCCGGATTCCTCTGGCTAAAGGTTATTTGAGCAGCCGTTTCAGACCGCCGGAGGACTATGATGAAAAGCGACTTGCGGTTGTAGAAAAAATCAAGCAAGAGGAGATGCCGCAAGGCGTTGATTTGGCGGAGTGGGCAATAGGATGGTGCTTGCGCAGGGAAGAAATTGCGACAGTGGTACCTGGCTGCAGCGCTACGGCGCATCTCGATTCAAGCGTAAAGGCGCTGGAATATATCAAACCATCCCGCTAATGTATGAACGCTATCTCTTCACAACGTGATTTAGACAGAGGAACTCCTTTAGTGTCGGTCGGTCTGCCCACTCGCAACCGCGCTAATCTCCTCAAAGACGCCTTAAAAGCGCTTCTTGACCAGACCTATAAAAATATTGAGTATATAGTTTCCGATAATGCCTCAACCGACGGCACCGAAGAGCTGGTGCGTTCGTACGCGGCTAGAGACCCCCGTATCTCTTATATCCGCCAAAAAACAGATATCAACGGCATGGCAAATCATGAGTTTGTGTTACGAGAAGCGAAGGGTAAATACTTCATGTGGGCCTCTGACGACGATTGGTGGCATCCGCAGTTTGTAGAGACACTGGTGGACATACTGGAAAAGAATCCCTCCTATGGTGTCGCTATGAGTTATTACCATAAGTATTTCATCAACCGAGATAATCCTTTTATCAAGGAAGTAAGACATGATTTTACGTCCTTGGATCATCAGCAATTATACCGTTTGTATCTCCGCGGCCGCACCACCACTATTTTTTTCTTCGGCCTTTACCGGACTGATCTTCTTAAAAAAATTTTCAGGCGCAAGACCCCGTGGTGGTTTAATGGTCTTACGCTGACCCTCTCGGAAGTGGCGCTTGCCACCCGCAGTTATTCCGTGCCAGAATTCTTGCACCGGCAGCTGCAGGACGGCCGCCTGCATATCGTGCGCCACCCCACCAATCCTTACACCATCGGCGAACTTGAGCCCTTTGCCGTTACACGTTTTGTTCTCACCATTCCGTGGTGGCTCTTTACGTCCTCAGCCATCCCTTTGAGGCGGAAACACTTAATCTTGGGACCATGGTTGCGGCGCAGCTGGCAATACAAGCGGAAAATGGCTCGCGAGATATGGCGATTTGTGCGATATTCAATACTCACCTTTAATAGAAAAAGAATTGACGTTGACGGCTTGTTGGACGAGTGGCTTACTACTGTCAATTATGGAGTTCTCGCAAACGCTTTGTTTCTCATCAATCAATATGCTAAAAAAGACAAACAAGGAATTCTGGGGCTGATCAGGGCGCGCAAGCACGAATTTGAAAAGCAAACTGCCGATGGCCTGAGCGGGGATCAGATAGCCAAGTTGACATTTTTGGAAACGCATCTATAGACCTTATGAAGAATCGCCGGCTTAAATCTTTTTACGACTCGATATATAAAAAAGGAGAGGCGCGCCATTACACCTCGCTTCTTTTTTCGGGTGATAAAATACCCCCGGCCCGCGCCGAGGTGCTCAAGGAGATGTCCTGGAAGAATAAGACCGTATTGGATGCCGGCTGCGGCACCGGAGAGGTTGCTTACGAAATTGCAAGGCGCCGGGCAAAATTTGTGCTGGGCGCAGATTTTTCCAGAGAAGCCATCCGGCTTGCCAAGAATTCTTACGTCCTGCCGAATCTTGCCTATATCTCCACCGACATAAGCCGGGTTAAAGAAAAGTTTGACGTGATTGTCTCTTTGGGGACGCTGGAACATATGGATGATCCGCTCCGCACCCTCCGCGCGCTCAAAGCAATGCTAAAGCCCGGCGGGCGCCTGATCATTACCTGTCCCAACTGGACCAATCCGCGCGGCTATATCCTGCTTACTCTTTGGCATTTATTCCGCGCGAAGATTACTCTGGCGGACTTGCATTATTTAACGCCGATTGAATTTACGGATTGGGCCAAGAAACTGAAAATGAAATTAACTTGGCGTACCGTGGATCAGGACTGGGCGCACGGCGAGAAACTGGCGCGCGATTTGGAGCGCCGGCTTCCCAACGTCAGCCGCGACTCAAAACTACCTATTACCAAAGAACGGATTAACGAGTTCATCCGTTGGATAGAAAACCATATCGTCCCGCTTGAGCGCGACCTTCCGCACACCGGCGCCATCGGAGTGTATCATTTTCGGAAGTAGTCGTCGGAGCGGAAGTAATCATTGAGGTGTATCAGAGGTGTATCATGTCAAATCGTACACTTATCCGCGATCGCGGATAAGTGTACGATTTCGTGCTCGACCACTTGGCGTTTTGTTAATTCATCCGCGCGGCCGTCATTTGACGGCCGCGCGGATTTGTGATAAACGAAATGGACAGAGTACTTTGACTGGTTTAGTTAATTAAGGGAACAGAAAGTCGAGGAGGGGAGTCATGCTAGAGAGAATCTGTGTAGGGATTGCCGGATTTGGCGAGATGGGAAGAAACCATGCTCGTATATGGAAAAATATCCCAGGAGCGGAGCTTGTTGCGATCGCCGAACCAGACAGCAAGCGCTATTTAGAGGCGGCGGAGCAATATCCGCAATGCGCAATTGTTGAGACAATCGAAGAGATGCTGACGAACGTTGTCCCGCTGGACATAGTTATCGTCGCGACGCAGGCGCCGTTCCACTACAGCCATACGCTTCTTGCGATCCGGCGCGGGTGCCACGTGATCTGCGAGAAGCCAATGGCGCTTTCAATTATGGAATGATGGTGATGAAGATGACGTATGGTATTTACCGATCGCACTTTACGGGAAGACCTGTAAATATTGAAGAACTTTTGTAAAGGTACACTGAGAGGGGGGTGTCGATGTCACTGAAGTCATGCGTGATTGTTCTGTCGGGTCCGCCGTTAACTGGAAAGAGTTGGCTTGCCGAAGGGTTGGCAAGGGAGATTTCGTTCGTGCATCTTGATATCAATGGCATCCGTCAAGAGCTCTTTCCTAATCCGGAATTGAAGCTCTTGGGTAGCCATACAGAGCGGTTCGTAGTTATGCTGTCCTATGCTGAACTAACAAAGCGGGCGTTCGCATGGGTAGAACAGGGTAAAACGGTTGTCCTGACCGGCACCTTCTCTATGCGGGAATTCAAGATGCCGCTGGAGATGCTTTATAACGCGTTAGTAGAGAGGGGCACCTTTTTACGCATTCCGCCTCGCCGTCCCCTCCGATGCGGAGATCGAACGGCGAATTGCCAAAAGGCAGGCAGAAGGCGGTCTGTCAAACATCAATACATCGGATCGGTTCAAGTGGGCTTTGGATTTCTTCGGGCCCATCGGTTTCGTGGCAGCTACCGAGATCGACACGGAGCGTCCAATCAGAGAGTGCGTGGACATGGTTCTGCGTATGGTAACGGTGGGAATCTAATTTCCCAAGGGATAGACACCAGAGATCTTCAGTGCGGCCTATTGAAGTTCCCTTCAATAGGCCTTTTTCTTTCAAAACAATTTGCTCAAAATCCTCGTTTTATGTAGCGTAAAAGCCATGAACATTCTCGCAATTATTCCCGCGCGGGGGGGATCAAAGGGCGTCCCGCGCAAAAACATCAAGCCGTTTTGCGGCAAGCCCTTGGTTGTCTGGACCATCGAGGAGGCAAAGAAGTCGCGCTATATCACACGAACTATTGTTTCCACGGATGATCCGGAAATTGCGCAAGTCGCAAAATCATACGGAGCGGAGGTGCCGTTCCTGCGGCCCGCGGAGATCTCGCAGGATCTCTCCACTGACGTGGAGTTTTTACTGCATGCGCTGGACTGGCTGAAGGAGCATGAGATGTATGAGCCGGAGATTGTGCTGCGCCTGCCGCCGACTTCTCCCCTGCGCACTGCCGCACAGATTGACGAGGGGATTGAGACATTATTAAAAAATCCGGATGCGGATGCGGCGCGGCCGATTTGCGAGGCGCCCAAGCACCCGTATAAATTCTGGAGGATTGCCGCGGACGGCAAATTGCTGAAGTCCTTTCTTCCGCCGTCAGTAACCGGTTTTGCCGAGGCCCAAAATCTCCCGCGCCAGCTCTTCCCCAAGGCATATATGCATACCGGGGCAATGGATGCGATGCGGGTGCGGACGATCCGTGAGCAGAAGTCCACTTCGGGGGAGAAACTTGCTTATTTTTTGATGCCGTATGAGGACTCGGTAAATATAGACCATCCGATTGACTTTGAAATTGCCGAGTTTTTAATGCAAAAGCGTCTTAAGAGGAAAGAAACGAACCATGAGGGCACGGCGGTTATAGAGAGTATGAGTACCCCGAATATGCCTCAGAAAAAGCCCATTGTAGTCGCGGTAAGCGGCGGATTTGACCCGGTGCATGTCGGGCATATTGAGCTTTTCCGCGAGGCCAAGAAGCTCGGCGGCAAGCTCGTGGTGATTTTGAATAACGACAGATGGCTTAAAAAGAAAAAAGGAGTGGTGTTTATGCCGCAAGCCGAGCGCAAAGCGGTGATTGAGGCATTGGCAAGTGTGGATGAAGTGATCTATACCGGCCATGGTCTCGACCCTCAAGATATGAGCGTCTCGCGGGAATTGCGCGAGCTCAAGCCGGATATCTATGCCAATGGCGGAGACAGGTTCGCGGATAATGTGCCGGAGGTTGCGGTATGCCGGGAAATCGGATGCCGGATGGTATTTGGCGTCGGCGTCAAAGTCCAGTCAAGTTCGCGGCTGTTGGGACGCTATGTCAAAGAGATGAACGGCCGCGTCAACGGTATGCGGGGCCAGAAGTTTGATTTTGAAGACCTCTTTATCTTTGAGATGGCCAACAACCATCAGGGCGCGCGGGAACACGGGCTCAAGATTATCAACGCGATGGCGGACATCGCCCATAGATACGGTATCAGGGGTGCGATCAAACTTCAGTTCCGGGACTTGGATACTTTCATCCATCCCGATCACCGGGAGTCAAAAGAAAATAAGCACATACCGCGGTTTCTCTCCACACGGCTCTCGGATGAGGATTTTGCGGCGTTGGTGCAGGAGACCAAACGCCGGGGTCTTGTCTCAATATGCACCCCGTTTGACGAGCCGTCGGTGGACAAGATTGAACGATTAGGAGTCGAAGTCATCAAGATCGGTTCCTGCTCGGCGCATGACTGGCCGCTCTTGGAGCGGGCGGCGATGACCGGTAAGCCGGTTATTTGCTCCACCGGGGGTCTTGCCATTGCCGACATTGACAAGATAGCGAGTTTCTTCCAGAAACGGGCAGTGCATTTTGCGCTGATGCATTGCGTGGCTCAATATCCGACGCCGAATAATAAGCTGCATCTCAATCAGATTGAGACAATGCAGAGGCGTTACCCGGGAGTTACGATCGGTTTCTCCACGCATGAAGATCCTTCCAATCTCAATGCGGTGCGAATCGCCTATGCTAAAGGCGCGCGAATTTTTGAAAAACATGTCGGCATGCCAACGGACACGATCACTCTCAATGCCTATTCTGCGACGCCAAAACAGATAGAGGAATGGGTGAAAGCATATAAAGAGGCGGCAGAATCCTGCGGCGGGGAAGGAGAGCGGAGCATTGATTCAAAGGAGAAAGAGGATTTGCGTTCTTTAATGCGGGGAGTGTATGCGCGCAAAGAAATCCCACGGGGTGCCTTAATCAAGCGGAGCGACGTTTTCTTTGCAATGCCCCTCGGGGCGGGGCAGCTCTCCAGCGGTCGATGGGCTGAGGATTTAGCGGCAGATCGGAGCTTTGGTCCGAATGAGCCGCTTCCGCAAACCCTGCGTCCGGACCGGCCGTCCAAAAAAGAAATCGTCTATCATTCCATCCACGCGGTCAAGGGTATGCTCAATACGGCGCTGATTCCGGTGAATCATGATTTTTCAGTTGAACTCTCCCACCACTATGGAGTTGAGCGATTCCATGAAGTCGGCTGCACGATTGTAGAATGCTTCAACCGCGAGTATGCCAAGAAATTGATAATCCAGTTGCCCGGACAGTGGAATCCGGAGCACTACCACAAGCGCAAAGACGAGACTTTCCACGTGCTTTCCGGCGTATTGGAGGTGCAAATCAACGGACGGCGCAAGGTGCTGGAGCCGGGCGACACCTTTTGGGTGCCCAGGGGCGTGGTGCATGGTTTTGGCACTCCGAGCGGCGTAATCTTTGAAGAGATATCCACCACCAATCATGCCGACGACTCGTTCTATGCGGATCGGCGCATCGCAGCGCTGCCGCGCGAGGACCGAAAGACCCGTTTGCTCAACTGGGGCCAGCACCAGTTGGAGGACATCACCGAGGAGGAATTGGCCGGAGCGGTCTGATGATGATATGGTTAGGCCCATGATAAAGGTGGTGGTATTTGATTTTGACGGGACGCTGGTGGATTCGAATCACTTCAAGGGCAACGCGTGGTATGCCGTATTCACAGATGATCCGAAGATATCGCCACCGATCGTCGCAGATGTGTTGTCATGTAATGTCGGCACCCGCTTTGACATAGCGCGCGACATTCTGGTTCGGTCCGGCACGCCGGCTTCTGAGATTAACTTGCTGGTGGAGAAGTACGCCGCGCGGTTCGATGAACTGGTGCAAAAAGCCATAGCCGACCGCGGGCTGATTCTCGATGCGCGCAAGGTGCTGGACGCTCTTTCATTGCAGCATTGTCTTTATTTGAATTCTGGCACTCCCGAGTCGGCACTCCTCGTATCTGTGGAGCGGCTGGGCATCAAGAGTTATTTCAAGGGAGTGTACGGAACACCGCCGACCAAGGAAGAAAATCTGCGCGGGATTATCGGGCGGGAAGGAGTAGATACGCGCGAGGTTGTGGTGGTCGGAGACGGCGAGGGGGACTGGCGCGCGGCGCAGGAGTGCGGCGCCCGTTTTATAGCCATCGCCTCCGGCTTCCACGATTGGAGCAGTTATACGGAGGGGTTTCCAGTGATTTCCGGCATCCATGAAATAGAAAAATATTTAACTTAGTACGTATGAAAGTAAAAATCATCGGGGCCGGATCCATTGGTAATCACATGGCGCAGGCGTCGCGCCGCATGGGCTGGGACGTGGCGATGGCGGATGCGGATTCCAAGGCGCTCGAACGCACCAAGACCGAGATTTATCCCAAGCGCTACGGCGCATGGGATGAGGCAATCCAGCTCTTTGAATTCGGCAAAGAGCCCAAAGGTGGCTTTGACATTATGATCATCGGCACCCCGCCGGATTCGCACATGAAATTGGCGCGCGCGGCAATAGATGAAAATCCGCGGCTGCTGCATATTGAGAAACCGATGGCAATCCCTGATCTTGGGGGTGTCGTAGAGTTTGAAGAGGCGATGCGGCAGCATCCCCAAATGATCGTGACAGTCGGGTATGATCATGCGGTTGCCGAGAGCGTTGAAGCAGTGCGCGATATGGCGGCGCAGAAAATGTTCGGAGAAATACTTACAATGGATGTAGAATTCCGCGAGCATTGGCGCGGGATTTTTGGCGCTCATCCGTGGCTGGCCGGGCCGTGGGAGACGTATCTCGGGTATTGGCGCAGAGGCGGCGGGGCAGGGGG
>CAYIGN010000007.1:0-17157 GCA_964363055.1 uncultured Candidatus Saccharibacteria bacterium | reverse complement strand
GGGTATGACATTCCTGATAACAAAGGTGGGGACAACGCGATGATAAATTACACCTAATGTAATCCTCCTCATGGAAGCGCTTCTCAAAGATCTCAACTCCAGACAGCGTGAAGCGGTCTTGGCAACCGAAGGCCCGGTCTTAATTTTAGCAGGCCCGGGATCGGGTAAAACCGCGGCCATCACCCGCAGAATCGCATATCTCATGGCTCGGGGCGTCGCACCTGAACATATCCTTGCCGTAACCTTTACCAACAAAGCCGCGGATGAGATGCGCTCGCGCATCAGCGCGCTCGCCTGCAACCTACAACCTACAACCTACAACCTTCTGTTTATCGGCACTTTCCATGCCCTCTGCGTCCGCATCCTCCGGGCGCACGCCTCCAAGATCGGGTATCTGCCCACTTTCACCATTTTTGACGAAGATGATTCCCTTACCCTGATGAAAGATGTCCAGAAGGAGATGGATATAAATCCCAAACAATTTGCGCCCGGAATGTTGCTCAATGTCATTTCCGGCTTAAAAAACGAGCTCACCGCCCCGGAGAAATACGAAGAGGATATGGGACTTTCGGACCTTTTCCCCAGAACAGCGTATCAGGCCTATGTCCGATATCAGGAGCGCTTGCGCGAGGCCAATGCCATGGATTTTGACGATCTTCTAATGAACACTGTCCGTCTTTTTGAAAAGTATGCCGAGATTGTTGCCTTATACCAAGATCGCTTCCGCTACATCCATGTGGATGAGTGGCAAGATACGAATCACGCCCAATATGTACTCATCTCGCAACTCGCCAAAAAATATCGCAACATCGCGGTTGTCGGCGACGATTCGCAGAGTATTTACGGGTTCAGAGGGGCTGATTACCGCAATATCCTGAATTTCGAAAAGGACTGGCCAGAGGCCAAAGTGGTAGTGCTTGACCAAAATTACCGCTCCACCCAGAACATCCTCGATGCGGCGCGGGGAGTAATCTCCCGCAACCGGCAGCAGAAAGAAAAGCATCTCTGGACCGAACGGGACGGCGGAGAGCGGCTGCGCGTGATTGCGGTGGAAAACGAACGGACTGAAGCCGGGTTTGTCACAGACACGATCGGCGATTTGCTCCGCGACGGCTTCCGGCGTAAGGATCTTGTGGTTCTCTATCGGACCAATGCCCAATCACGAGCACTGGAAGATGCTCTCTTGGAACGCAATATTCCCTATAAAATTGTGGGTGGAGTGCGATTTTATCAACGCAAAGAAGTAAAAGACGTCTTGGGCTATGTCCGATACGTCCTAAACTCCAAGGACCTGGTGTCTTTGAAACGGATCATCAATGTCCCGACCCGCGGCATCGGCAAGCAATCACTGCTTGCCTACTTGTATAGTACTAAGTTCTCTACAAAAGCGGCCAATACGGCGCTGGAACGCTTTGACCGCCTTATAGCATCACTTAAGGACACAGTCTATAAGAAACAAGCCACCGCATTTATCCGCGAAATCCTGCGTATCACCCGCTACCGCGAGTACCTGGACGATGGCTCGACCAATGCCGAGGAGCGCTGGGAGAATGTGCAGGAACTGGTAAGCTTGGCTAAAAGATATGATGATCTTCCCCCGCCCGGAGGACTTGAAAAAATGATTGAAGATGTAGCCCTAATGTCGGATCAGGATGAAATTCAGAGCGAGAATGACGTGGTGCATCTGATGACTCTGCATGCCGCCAAAGGCCTGGAATTTCCGGTGGTCTTTATGGTCGGCCTGGAAGAGGGTATCTTCCCGCATGCCCGTTCACTCTTCAATCCGGCAGAGTTAGAAGAAGAACGCCGGCTCTGCTATGTCGGGCTCACCCGGGCTAAAGAAAAGATATTCCTCTCCTTTGCCCTGTCTCGCACTCACTTCGGCTCAACCCAAATCAATCCACCCTCGCGGTTCCTCTCCGAGATTCCCGAGCAGCTGATTGAGACGGCCGGAGAGCCCTCCATAGAGGTATGAGAGTCCACCCCCACACCTATTTTGGACTGGAACCAAGCTACAAAACACTTATTAATTTTCTATTACCTGCGGTAGAAAACGTCTCCCATCTGTTGCATTCGGCTTATGATCTATAAAATGTCCAAAATAGGTGCGGGGGCAAGAAAGTCATTGGGGCAACACTTTCTCCGCTGTCGGTGGGTCGCCAATACCCTTATCCGCGCCGCCGAGCTTACTAAAAAGGATACTGTCCTTGAAATCGGCCCGGGCACTGGTGTCTTAACGCAGCCGCTGGCCCAACACGTCAGGGAAGTTATTGCGGTAGAAAAGGATGAATTGCTCGCTGAAGCACTCCGAAAGAAAGCGCCCCCAAACGTAACCGTGGTTGAAGGCGACATTTTACGGCTATACCGATCTCTGTATAGATCTAAGATCGGTACAGTTAATACAAAGGCCATCAAAATTGTCGCCAACATACCCTACTACCTCACCTCGCGCCTACTGCGGATGCTGCTTGAACGCGAGTCCCAGCCGGAATTGATTGTTCTCACCATCCAAAAAGAAGTGGCCAAGAGGATCATGGCCCGACCGCCGTATATGAATCTTCTCGCCCTATCGGTACAGGCCTTTGGCAAGCCGGAGATCATCAAAACCGTGCCCGCATCTTGTTTCGCTCCAGCGCCGGAGGTGGACTCGGCGATTATAAAAATATCAGACGTCTCGGACCGTTTCTTCCGGGAAAACGGCATTAATCCAGGCCCTTTCTTCAGCTTCATCCGCCGCGGATTCTCTCAAAAACGCAAACAACTCCTCAATACGCTCAAAAGGGAGGGGGGAACGCCCAAAAAGGCGATTGCAGATGTCCTTGCCCGGCTTAACCTCTCCCCAGATGCCCGCCCACAAGAGCTTTCACTCCAAAACTGGGCCGATTTGATGAAAAAAATGCTATAGAGATCTCGCCTGGATCCCCGCTTGCGCGAGGATGGCTACCCGCCTCGAGGCGGGTAGCCACTTATCCACACTCTTATAGGGAAAACCTGTGGCTTTTTTGTGCTATACTTGGGGAAATGAATAGGCATGTCCTCGATGACAATCGGGGATGGGCGAGCATACTCTCGCCAAAGTCCCGCAAAGCGAGGTTTTTTCTCGTTGGTTTGGTATTGCTTGCCGCAGGGATTGCAGTCATACTCTATTTCTTTTGGCCAAGAAGACAGCCAGCGCCCCTACCGGAGCGGGTGGCGCTCAATCTCCGGCAGGATCAGATTGAAAAACTCCGGTTGGACACTGACGGCGACGGACTCAAGGACTGGGAAGAAGCCCTCTACCGTACTGATCCCCAAAATCCCGATACTGACGGCGATGGCACGCCGGACGGCAGAGAAGCCGCAGACAACCGCGACCCGCTCAAAGCCGGGCCCGATGACACTCTTACCAGCCCCACACCTCTGGAAATCAGCGGCAAAGAGCCGGACACCAATCTGACGCGCGACTTCACCCGCACGTTTCTGCGCAAGCCCTTGGCGCAGATCATTGCGGGCGAAGAAGCGGATATTGACACCCGCGCGGTGGAGCGCTACGCCGAGCGTCTGGCGCGCCAATCCGTGCTCGCCGATGCCGCGCGTTTTACGAAAGCAGATATTAAAATAAGCCCCGCGGATACAACAGAAGCGATCGTGCAGTATTTCACCGCGTTCGGCGCAGTATTCGATATGCTTGCCAAGCGCGGCAAGAATGAAGTGGATATCACGGTTGACGCATTCAAGACCCAGAATTACGGAGCCCTGGCAGCGCTCACTTTCTACCCGGACGCGTATGCAAGAGCGGTTACTGAACTTAAAAATACTTCCGCGCCCCAGTCGGTTGCCGACTTCCACCTTGCAATCCTGAATTATCTTCCCAAATTCAAGCGCTCGGTTGAACTGATGCAAAAAGCAGAGGTTGACCCGATCCTCGCCATGCTCGCGATGCATGAACGCATGAAGCTGGACTTGCAATTCAATGCATCGCTTGAGAGGTTTGGAAAATCCATCATCGCCTCGTTAGAAAAAATGTCGCAATGATCCATGAAGAACACCTCTGTGATACAAACAGCCGTTACAATACTTCTGTTTCTGACGATCGTTGCGCAGTTTGTCACACCGATTCATACGACGGCTCAACTATCCACGATAGAAGCCCCCGGCATTCTTCTCACTCAAACCGCCCTCATTGCGGCCGCAAATTCTGTCACCGCAAAAGTAACTTCTGATACGGCGTTCAAAGATTATATACTTGATCCCCTTGCATATATCGCCGTAACCGGCCTGCTCAATGCAATGACCAATACCATTCTCGGCTGGATCCAGGGGACTGACTCGGGATTTATTGAAAACCTGGAAGATGAACTTGCCCGCTCTGCTGACGTCATGGGCGGGCGCATTCTCAACCAACTCGCGACATTCAATCTCTGCGGCAATATCGGCGCGTTTCTAAAACTATCCCTTTCCGCCCCGCTCTCGCTCCGCCAGCGGATGGAATGCACCGCGACCCAAATCGTCGCCAATGTCGAGGACTTCTATCAGGATTTCCAGCAGGGCGGCTGGCCCGCGTTTTTTGAGATCTCGCTCCGGCCGCAGAACAACCCCTACGGCGCCTATCTCTTGTCGCTCGATGCCACAGTGGAAGCGCAGACCAAGGCCCAGGATACTTTCAAGCAAAACATCGCCAAAGGCAAGGGGTTCCTCGGCTTCCGAGTGCCGCGGGAAGCGAACTGCGAATATATCGGCGAAGACGAGAAAAAGGAGATCGAAGGATTCGGCCCGCTCAGCCAGCAAAAGGTGAAAACCATTACCATCGACAGCGGAGACACCGCGTATCAGCTCTGCGACATAGAGTATGACGAAAAAACCCCGGGGAGCGTATTTTCCGACGGACTCTCTGAATCCGTATTCTCCGGCAAGAACCGGGCCGAGCTTGCGGACGAAATCGGAGAGGCGGTGGATGCCGCGCTCCAGCAAATAATTTTCGCGCTCCTGCAAAAGACCATCGAGGTCTCAACCGGCGCGGGCCAGGGAGTGCGCGGCTCCCCCGAATTGGCGCAACTCCCGACAGTCATCACCCCGATTGAAGCCGGTTTTGAACCCACCTACCTCACCAGCCAGACCGACGATGCGGCGATCCGACTGCAGGCGGCGCAGACCATTCTGGACGGACAGATTCAAGGACTCGACATCAAAATCGCCGATCTCAATCGGCAGATTATGACGATCCAAGACGTCTGCGACGGCAAGCTCGCAACAACCACCGTCATCTGCGATCAAGCGAAAATTGATCAGCTCAAAGCCGAGAAAGCGCCCCTGGAAACCGAAAAAGGCGAAAAAATGGCGCTGCTGGCTCGCGCCAATAATGACCTTGCGCAAATTATGGATATACGACAGCAGATCTTCACTTCAACGGACACCGCGTTCCTGCAAAGTTTGAGCAGCCGCATCATCGGTCTGACCAGCGATGCGGAGCAGATAATTCAAACAGCGGGAGGCCCGCCCATTGGGCAAGCCGGACCGGATACGACCGACAATATGATCCGCGTCATTGACAATTCGCAAGCGCGCGCGGCGTCCGGCACCGCCTTCCTTGACCGCAAGATCGCGGGAGAAACCGATAAAACCAAAAAGGATACCTTGACACAGCTTAGAGCCGATCTCGTGCGGCTCTCCGAAGAACTTGCCGGCATCAAAACCGACATCCTTGCCCAGCGGGAAGATCAAACGGCGGTAATCCGTCTGACCGGGGAAGCGACGCCAAAGATCAAAGAAATCGATACCAAGATATTCAGCGGATATTCGCTGTAAAGCACCACACCCGCATGAAGCGATGGGGAAATAAAAAAATAACCCGCCATTTGCTCCGTATCCTGCCGGTCGCAGGTATAGTGGTGTGGGCGCTGGCGCCGAATAACGCCAACGCTCAGTTGACTGCTCTCGGAGTAGCAAGTTGGGGGCTACTCTTTACCACAGCTCTCCACTTCCTGCAAGGTATTCTCTCTGCACTACTCGGCATTACAGGGGCAATGCTCGATATCGCGTATCTCGCGAATATCAATGCAGTGCCCAGCCAGCTTAGTGTTGCGACGGAGGGATGGAGGGTACTCCGCGATCTCACAAACGGCCTTCTGATTCTAATCCTTATCTGGATCGCAATCACGATTATCCTCAATCTTGAAGAATACGGCGGTAAACGGCTGCTTGTGCGGGTAATCGCAGCGGGACTGCTCATCAATTTCAGTTTGGTCTTTGTCACCATTCCATTCGCGCTTGGCAATGAACTTGCGCGGCCTTTTGTAAAAGCGCTCGGCGTATCAGAGATATGCGAAACGGTAAATGGCAAGAGGCAATGCACTCCGCCAAGACAAACAATTTCTCAAGTTATCATCAATAACTCACGTCTTCATCAAGTGACGAAGGTCGTTACCGATAAAGGCGCCCTTGATCGGTTGAAAGCGGAGCTTGAAGAGCTGAGTAAAAAGGGAACCACCCAGCTTTTAGGATCTTCTGACTCTTTTTGGCAACACCTTGGCGCTCCGCAAACCGCCAAAGCTACCCCGCTGGGTGCCGTAGGAGCAATCGCCGCATGTGGCTTCTTAGGTATTGCGACGGCGGGATGGGCGATACTTTTATGCGGCGCAGCCGCATCCATAATCACCGCAGTCGGAACTGCCGCTTTTCTGTATTATGATCCGCTGGGAATCGTTGGAGGTGGAGTAAATCTACTCGTCGGAAGTCTTTTTATGTTTCTTATGGTGCTAACTTTCGTCACTGCGGCCGTCATTATGTATCTACGCCTTTTTGCGATGATGCTGCTCGGTGTTGTTGCCCCAATTGCCTTTATCGCCATGGCGGTGCCCATATTTGGTGAACGTTTATGGAACCAGTGGCTTGACAATCTTCTCCGTTGGGCATTTGTAGCGCCCGTTTTTTACTTCCTGCTATACCTCGCCCTCTACATGCTCCAGCTTAACGCGCCACAAAGCCAAACAATCACACAGATTCCTTTCCCCGCCAATGTTCCCGTAATGATAAACCTCATTCTCTTTCTCGTCTTTCTCTGGGCCGCGGTTTTCTTCACCCGCAAGATGGCGGGACAATTCGCGGAAATCGCGTTGAGCGGCCTGCGCCAAGGGCTCGGGCTTGCGGGCGGATACGGACTTGGCGTCCTGAAGCGGCGGGCATTGCCCTACCTTGGACAAAAAGCCGAAGCCGTTCAAGAACGAATCGGGCGCGCGGGCGCAGTCACTCGCGGCCTATTAAAAACCCCCACTGGCGTATTGCGCCGGGTGGCAAAAGCGGGAAGGGATCAGATCATACGCGATTCGCAAGAATTTGGTTCGATGACATCGGCGGAAATTCAGCGCGCGATCGGAGCCGGGGGAATGTCGGACACGCGGCTTGCCGCGGCCATGATGGTATTGCAGAAAAATAAAGACATTGAACCACTGAAGGATAGTCAAGGTAATGCAATCAGGGGTTATGACGCTGCGGCACAGCGTAGGGGTATTGACGTCATTCGGCAGGCCGGGCTGGATCATATCTCATTCCTGCGGGCCAATCCGAAACTCGCGCGCGCTGCGGACTTCAACCCCGATGATATACTTAAAGAACGCGAACGGATACGCGCGCGGATGGAGCGCGAACAAGGACTCGCGCCCGGATCCCTGAAGATCGACAAGGTGGACCAGACCCAAGCCGCGCAGAGCTTGGCATGGAAGCGGGTGCGGCCGGGCGACTATCCGGCAATGGATCTCGGCACCTTTGACGGCGACAATGCCGACTCAATGAAAGAAATGTATCTTGAATACTCATCGCCCGCGAGCTTAAGCGAGCTTGCGCGTCTCAATCCTGCGAGACGAGAAGAAATCAACACTTACCTCACAGAACACCCGCAGCGAAAGAATCTCCTATCACGGATGGGCAATGCCTCGCTCGACTACTTTGCGACCAACGCCGCCGGAGAACTCGGCTGGCGTCTGCCGCTGGGCGCGACTGCCGAGATCCGTCCGACGCTCACTGCCTCCGCGTCGCTGCGCCATGGTCTCGCCGGAGAAGAAGAAGAATGGGATCTGGAGCCGCGCGGGGGTAAACCGCCTTATAAATATGAATATACGCCTCTTCCTCCGAATTTTGAGTTCGATAGTGTAGATGGCATCCTCAAAGCGCATAGCCCGGAAGCCGGTACGTATAACATCACCGTGCGGATTATTGACGATAACGGACGCGACGCTTCCAAGGCGTTCAGGATCGTAATAGAACCGCGATAACGCACTATGGGTAAATATACCAAGCAGCAATTAGAGGAGCGCTATACGCGTCTGCCGCCGATTCTCCAAGAAACCCTTTTCAGTCCCGAAGTTGCCGAGAAATTATTTGAGATCGGCAAGAAAAACGGTATTACCATCGAGAAAATAGGGTTTGCCGCGGAAGAAACCGGCTTTGTCATACTCGGCCTCACCCGGCCGCGGGAATTTGTCTCGGAGCTTGCGAGCCGCCTTGAAGTGGATGATGACACCGCGCGCAAGATCGCGCTGGATATCAGTCATCAGATTTTCTTCCCTCTGCGCGAGGCGCTGAAGCAAACACATCAGATTGAAATAGGCGAGGAGGCGATTCAGACCTCATTAGAGGTGCGGCCTCTAACCGGGCGGGGGCCGACTCCGGCCCGATCGGCGGCCCCACCGCCGCCCGCCGTGGAAAAAGTATCAAGTATAAAGTATCAAGGGCAAAGAATACCGTTGGTTGAAATTGGCTCGCTCAAAGCCCCGCCTCCGCCGGCTGGCGGACAACCGAGTTTTCTTACCCGTGATGAGGTGGAAAAGATTGTGGCCGAGAAAAAGGTAACGCCGCGAAGTACGGATACAGAATTACGGGATACGGTCAACATGCCGCCATTATCCCGTAATACGGAGCCCGTACCCCGATTCACGCCACCGCCGCCAAAACCTCCGCCGTCTCCCGCCCCGCCTCTTAAGCCGCAACCTTCCACACCTACTCCACATCCAATACCCCCAGTTTCCACAACCCCTCCACAGATTACTCAACAACAGGGACAAGTATCAAGTATTGAGTATCAAGGAGGATCATCGCCGAAAGTCCCGCCTATTGATCTGCGCCAACCGGCAACGAGTATCAAGTATCGGGTATCAAGTATCAAGGAGGAGACGCAACCCGCCCAAATCCCCGACAAAGCGGAATCCCAACAAGCGCCAGCGGCTCCGGAAGCAAAAATACCGTCTATTGATTTACGACAGACATCCAAACCGCAAAAGGAGAAACTCAAACCCTGGAGCGGGTATGATCCGTATAGAGAACCCGTTGGATAAATGTTAGAGACGATAGAGACGTTAGAGACGATAGAATCGATAGAGACGTTAGAGACGTTAGAGACGCTAAAACCGTAAAAGAAAAGCGCACATGGAATATAATTTTGAAAGGTTAGAAGTTTGGAAATTATCACTTCTGGGTATCCAGGATATAGATACAATCATCAGGAAGCTACCCAAAGAAGAGCAGTACGTCCTCATTGACCAACTCCGCCGTGCGGCTCTCTCCGTCGCCTTGAATATCGCCGAAGGAAGCGGACGCGGCTCAAAGCCAGATTTTAGGCGTTTTATACGGAATGCGATTGGTTCTACTCTTG
This sequence comes from uncultured Candidatus Saccharibacteria bacterium, assembly GCA_964363055.1. Lineage (GTDB taxonomy): Bacteria > Patescibacteriota > Minisyncoccia > Sungbacterales > HO2-52-23 > CAYIGN01. The sequence goes on along the minus strand of CAYIGN010000007.1, from coordinate 7,535 downwards.
AAGTAGTTGCCTGTATGCGCGTCACAGTCGGAAAAAAGTATCTCACAACGGCAGATACAGGCCGCGCTGACGGCACTTACGAAAAATTATATTTTAAGCTTATCGCGATGGAGAAATACCTGAAGAGATAAACTCTATCAATTCCAGCACCTCAAACGATTCTAACGGTTTTAACGATTAAAACGACTCTAACGGATTTAACTACGTATGAAGCAATTCCAAGTACCGCAATTCATCATGGTGGAAGACAAAGTAATCGGGCCTTTTACGCTCAAGCAGTTTTTGTATTTGGCTGGAGGCGGAGGAGTGGCCTTGGCGGCTTATATGTTTCTAAACTTCGCCCTTTTTGTTGTGGTAAGCGCGCTGGTCGGGTCGCTCGCCGGGGCGCTGGCATTCCTCAAGGTTAACGAGCGGCCATTCCCGATTATCCTGAAAAACGCTATTATGTATCTTATCCGACCCCGTCTCTATGTCTGGAAAAAAGAGGAGCTCAGGGCCGCGGCCAAGCCCCAAGAGGTAAAAAAGCCGGAGACGATCGTATCCGCGATCCCCAAATTATCCCGGTCCAGGCTTACGGATCTTGCGTGGAGTTTAGATATTAAAGAAAGATTACGCTGATAATTGAATCATGAAGCAGGAATCATGGGTATACGGACAGCGATTATATCCCTGATTCCTGATTCATAATTCCTGATTCCCGCCTATGGCATCCGCCGCAGCCGCCGCCCAACAATTTCTGGCGATTGATTCCATCCGCGAGGACGTGATCGTCCTCAAAGACGGCGGCCTTCGGGTTGTTTTGATGTGCTCGTCCTTCAATTTCGCGCTGAAATCCACCGATGAACAAGACGCGATCATCTTCCAATACCAGAATTTCCTCAATACTCTTGACTTCCCCCTGCAATTCGTCCTCCAGTCGCGGCGCATCAACATTGAGCCCTATTTGGAGGCGCTCGGCGAGCGCCAAAGGGAGGAAGAATCCGAGCTTCTGAAAATCCAAATCGGAGAGTACATTGAGTTCATTAAGACCTTTGTCGCGAGCACCAATATAATGTCCAAGGCCTTTTATGTCGTAGTCCCTTTTAACCCCGCCATGATTGAAAAAACCGGTCTGCTTTCCAAATTCACCTCGCTCTGGGGAGGCGCCCAGACCAATGGCACCGCAATGGATCAACGCATTTTTGAAGAGCGCAAGCACCAGGTCTGGCAGAGAGTGGACACCGTGATTGAGGGACTGCAGCGCTTTGGCATCCGCTCCGCCCCCCTGAACACTGAAGAATTGATTGAGTTATTCTATGGGCTATACAACCCCACCGAATTTGAGAAAGTGGTAACACCTACTGAAGGTTAAAGTCGTTGGAATCGTCAGAGTCGTTAGAATCGTTAGATCCGATAGAAACGTTAGAGACGTTCAAGACATCTCGAACGACTCTAACGTTTACCACGATTCTAACGTCTTTAACGACTCAAACGCTTCTACCGATTCCAACAACATCTATGGCGCTTAGCGACCTATTCAAAAAAAAGAAAACCACGGATGAAGAAATCCTCGCGGTCTTCCCCGAGGAGATTTATCGCACCGGGGAACTCGCTTTGAAAGACGTCCTCACTCCCTCGGCTTTGGAGGTGAAGCCGACTTTTGTGCGGCTCGGGGCCAAACTTGCGCGCACCATTTTTGTCTTCTCCTATCCGCGCTATCTTCACACCAACTGGTTCAGCCCGGTCATCAACACCGACAAGATTTTTGACATTGCGATGTACGTGAGTCCGGTGGACACCGCCGGGATTCTTCGTACCCTGCGGCGCAAAGTCGCGCAAGTCCAATCCCAAATCTCCATTCGCGAGGAAAAGGGCTTGGTGCGCGACCCGATTCTAGACACGGCCTATCGCGACCTGGAGGAACTCCGCGACAAGCTGCAGCAGGCCCAAGAGCGTCTCTTTTTCTTCGGTCTTTACATCACGATCTACGGCCTGTCAGAGGATGAGCTCAACAAGACCGAGACCGAGATTAAGTCCTTGTTGGAAGCCCGCCTGGTCTATACCAAACCAGCCATGTTCCAGCAATCCGCCGGGTTTCAGACCACCCTGCCTTTGAATACGGATAAACTTGAAATCAACACCTATCTTAACTCCTCTCCAGTTTCCTCCACCTTTCCTTTCATCTCCTTTGACCTCACCTCCAACAAAGGGATCCTGTACGGCATCAACCGCCACAATAATAGCTTAATCTTGTTTGACCGCTTCTCCCTGCCCAACGCCAACGCGGTAATTTTCGGGACATCCGGCGCTGGTAAAAGTTTTTTGATCAAGTTGGAAATCCTGCGCTCGCTGATGTGGGGGACAGACATAATAATCATTGACCCGGAGCGGGAATACGAATACTTGTCGCAGGCGGTCGGCGGTTCCTACATCAATATCTCGCTTACCTCAAAAAACCACATCAACCCCTTTGATTTGCCGGTGCCGCGCGAGGATGAATCGCCGGCCGATGTGCTCCGCTCCAACATTGTGAACTTAATCGGACTTTTCCGCCTGATGCTGGGCGGCCTCACCCCGGAGGAAGACGCGATTCTGGATCAAGCCATCACAGAAACATACGCCTCGCGCGACATCACCCCCGAATCCGATTTTTCCAAGATTACTCCTCCGACCCTCTCGGACTTGGAACTCGTGCTCGCATCCACCGCCGGAGGGGAGAATCTTGCGATGCGCCTCAAAAAATACACCACCGGCACCTGGTCCGGATTCATCAACCAGCCAACCAACATTGAACTCAATAGCCGTCTGGTGGTATTTTCCATCCGCGATATGGAGGACGAATTACGCCCGATTGGGGTGTTCCTGATCCTCCACTACATCTGGAACGCGGTACGAACCACTCTGAAGAAACGGCTCCTGATTGTGGACGAGGCCTGGTGGCTGATGAAGCATGAAGACGGCGCCTCGTTCCTCTTTGGGATTGCCAAGCGCTCGCGTAAATACTATCTGGGCCTATCCACCATCACCCAGGACGTGGGCGACTTTCTGAACTCTCCCTACGGCAAGCCGATCATCACCAATTCGTCCCTGCAAATAGTTCTTAAACAGTCGCCGGCCACGATTGACCTGGTGGTGCAGACCTTTAATCTCACCGAGGAAGAGAAATTCCTGCTCCTGGAATCGGACCGGGGAGAGGGTATCTTTTTTGCCGGGTTGAAACACGCGGCCATCAAAGTTGTCGCCTCCTACACTGAAGACCAGATCATTACCTCGGATCCGGCCCAGCTCCTGCTAATCAAGCAGGCTAAAGCCGAATATACGAAGCGGCAAGAATGAAAAACTGAAAACTAAAAATGAAAAACGACAATGTAAAATTAAAAATTCTTACGCTTTTCATTTTGGTTTTTCATTTTTCGTTTTTCATTTTTGATTCGGCGGGGGCGCAGCTTCTGCCAGCACCGCTCTCCCTCACCGCATCGCCCGCTTCTCCCGCACCGGGCCAGGAATTCATCGCTACGGCCTCTACCCCAACCTTCGACAAAGACACCGCCTACTTTACATGGACCATAGATGGAAAACTCCAACCGGAAAATTCCGGCATCGGCAAGCATCAGCTGACCCTTCGGGCCGGCCCGACCCTCGGTACACCCATACGGATGTCGGTCGCCGTATCGCGTAAGGGTGGGGAAACCATAGATGCGTCCCTGGCCGTGATACCGTCCGAGCTCTCCCTCCCGTGGATGGCAGAAACGTCAGCTCCCAAATGGTACCGCGGAAAAGCGCTGCCAACGACCAGCGCCACAATCGCAGTTGCCGCAGTGCCGCAGATAGTACTCAACGGCTCTGCGCTTGACCCCGAATCCCTGATCTATCGCTGGAGCATTGACAATACCCGCAATGCCCTGGTCGGCGCGGGGAAACGGGTCTTCCGCTTCCGCACGTCTGACTTTATCGGCACTTCACACCAAATAGACCTCGTTGTGGAGGACATTGACCGCAGAATCCGCAAAGAGGGAAGGGTAATCATCGAAACCTCCGCTCCTTATGTTGTCCTCTATCCGTCTTCGCCGCTGGGCGGGATAGATTTCCGCAGAGCGGGCCTTGAAACGAGCGCCCGCCGGGGATTGTTTGACGTGCGCGCAGAGCCATTCTTCTTCCCGGCGGCGTTGACGCCTTCGCTCGCCTATGCCTGGACCGTAGACGGCAGTGAAGCCGCTGCCCCCCAGGGGGATCAAACCCTTGTTACCATTGATACCAACCTCCGCAACGCGGGGAGCGTCCCGATCGGCATTACGGTGCGGAGCACAAACCCATTTCTGCCGTCGGCAACGGCGGGGTTTACGCTCCTACTTCAATAAAATCCGAATGATAAAGATTTATATGTTTCGCCTCTTACTCATCGTCCTCATTCTCATCGGCTTATATACCGGCATCCCTGCCGCGGCGCAAAACTTGGTGCCCGGCCTTGAATTCCTCGGTCTTCAAGAAGGAGCGGAGATCGGCGATATTCTGGCCCAGCTCTATATCTTCGGCGTGGCAATGGCCGCGACCGCGGCATTCATTATGCTCGTGATCGGAGGAGTGCAGTATATGCTGGCCGGAGACCGCGACCCGGGCCCGGCAAAAGAGCGTATCAGAAACGCGCTTTGGGGACTGGCACAGGCCCTTAGCTCCTGGCTGATCCGCAACATCATCAATCCGGATTTGTTGAAAAAGGTCAACTTGAAGCCGATTGAGATTATTGGGTTAAGCGCCCCATCCGCCACCACCCCTCCGCCTGGAGGATTTCCTACCCAGCCAACCGGACAATTTAAACCGCCAGGCCCCGCACAACCGCTCGAAGGAAATAAATGCAGCCCGGGTTACAAGTTCATACCAAATCCGGGTACACCAGATGTAGGCATGTGTTACGCATTCCAAACCAATCCCCCATGCATTCCGCCTGATTTCTATACCATCGGTACACAGAAAATATGTACGTTGATAAAATAATGTATGATTTTGATGAAGTCGAACTTCAATAGGTTATGCGGCAAAGAGAGAACAATTACGCTTTTATAGACAGCCAGAATGTAAATCTTTTGCGCCGCAAGCTCGCATACCAAAAAGAAGCCCGACCAAGGACTTCTTAATGATATGCGGGAGGCAATTAGATGCGGACATGACCGCATAAACCTCCTCCCATCGTGATTAATATGAGTATAGCAACCTAAAAAAAATTGTCAAGGGCTGCAATGTGAGTTTGGTGAATATTGTCATCCTCGGGCTTGACCCGAGGATCCAGGTTTTTGCATTCACGAAGAAATCCTGGATTCCCGCGTCCGCGGGAATGACAGAAAACGCCTTATTATCGCATTATTCACCAAACTCCAATGTGCGACCCGGACGTTAACTTCTGAAGTCCGGCTTCAGAAATAATTACGGAGGTTTGCGCCACGGATCGAATACCTTGACTGGTTGGAATACAAGTTAGGAAAAAGAAATAAATAAGAGGGGGATTATCCTTCGGACGAGCCTTAGGCGTGCCCCCTCATCGTGATATACTCACTATAGCGCGCGCGATTTGTCAAGCAGTATCCTGCTTATCCGCACAAAGTAACTATGTACGGCCTTTCGCAGAGAAAATGGATCGCTTACGCCGCACTCGGGCTTCTGGCGCTCGGCGTATTTGTTTATATTCTGTATTCGTTCCTCGTCTTGCCGGCGGCTCCACCACCGCAAGAATTGCCCGGTATTACCGGCCGGCCGATCGCTGGGGCGCCTCCGGGCATGCCCGGAGGCGAGCAGCCACCGGGAATCCCGCCCTTGCCGGATCTTCCGAGCATTGCCGAGCAAAAACTGGTGCGGCTGACTGATTTTGCGGTGATATCGCCCTCGCTCAATAAAGAGGAAAATAAAATCCTATTCTATAAAAAAGACGGCGGGGATCTTCTGGCGTCTGACTTCCGCGGCGCCGAGCAGGAAAAACTTTCCAACCTGACGATTATCGGCCTCATGGACGCGGTCTGGGCGCCCACCCGCGACCGCGCCGCGGTATTTTATCTTGATTCTGATACGGTACGCGGATTTCTCCACATCGGCACATCTTCGGTTACACTCCTCCCCGCCGATATTACAAGTGCCGCGTGGTCGCCGGACGGAAAATCCCTTGCATACGCGAGAAAAGAAAATGACGAGCTGGCGCTCGTCGTGTCTGATGCGGCCGGGAAGAACCCGCGCACGATATTCAGAACGCCGGTGCTTGACGCGCGGATCCAATGGGTTGATGCCAATCGCATCGCCTTTGCTACTCCTCCGTCCGGACTTGCCGAAGGGTATGTCTTTGTCTATTCGCGCGCATCCGGCATCTTCCAAAAAGTTCTGGGGCCGGTCTTTGGCCTACAGACGCTTTGGTCTCCCGCCGCAACCCGTGTTCTGCTTTCTTCGACACCGCGGGGCGGGGGACGCCTGACCCTGACAATCTATGATCCCGCGGGGCGGGGGACACAGCGCCTCGATGCCGCATCGTTTGCCGACAAGTGCGCGTGGGGAAGCGAAGAAGAAATCTGGTGCGCGGCCCCGCGCAATCTCGCCGCCGCGCCTCTCCTGCCTGACCAATACCTCACCGGCGAATTTCATACATCTGACCGGATCGTAAAAACCGACATTAAAAACAGCGCCGCTGAAGAGATATTCGGCGAAGGGGACTTTGATATGGAAAACCTTCTCCTCACTAAAGACAAAAAATACCTGTTCTTTGTGAACAGGGCGGATGGGACGCTTTGGAGTTTCAAACTTAGATTATAGGGCTGCGGAATACGGATTCTGTACGGATATACGAAAAAGAAGAGTAATCCAACTTCCGTATATTAGTACCCTTCCATTTCGTATCCCGTAGCTTCTTATGGGTAGGGCTTAATCACTACTCTCCGCTCCGGCTCTTCTCCTACTGATTCAGTGGTAATATCCGGATACTCGTCCAGGAGTAGGTGTACAATCCGGCGCTCAAACGAAGACATCGGCTGCAGCGGCACCTCTCTTTTGTAGAGTCGCACCTCTTTGGCCGCGGCCTTCACGTCCTGCTTCAGATCCTCCAGGCGCCGGACCCGGTAGTCATTGATGTCAAGTGTGAAATGGCGCTCTTCTTCCCCGATTTTTTTCTGGAGCGCCTTTCGCACCAAATGTTCAAGCGCCAAGAGGTTTGCGCCATGCTCTCCAATCAGCATCCGGGCATTGCCCCGCATACGCACCGCGACACGGCTGGTCGCCCCCTGGAAGGTCTCGATCTCCTCGATTTCCTCGCCAAAGCCCATCCGCTCAAACATGATTTTTACTTCATTTTTGATTGCTTCCATATCCATCAATGAAAATACATAAATTACAATTATTGTAGGACTTACGCGTTTGGTGTCATTCCCGATCCCCGCTTATGCGAGGACAGGCGTGATCGGGAATCCAGGAAGTAAAGATCGGCTTCAATACTGGATTCCCGCTGGAGTCCCCAATCAAGTTGAGGACAAGCTTACCCTCGACCGCGATCGGGGGCGGGAATGACAGAAAAGGGTGATATTTACCCA
>CAYIGN010000006.1:5765-17371 GCA_964363055.1 uncultured Candidatus Saccharibacteria bacterium | reverse complement strand
CCAGGGGAACACCGCGAGTCAGAAACTGATTGATGCGCCGCCCGCAAAACACATGCGCCGCGGAAGCGCCGCGGCGGTCAACATCGTTCCCTCCTCAACCGGTGCCGCCGAAGCCGTAATCCAGTCCATCCCGGAACTGGAGGGGAAGTTTGACGCGGTCGCGATTCGGGTTCCCACCATCTCCGGCTCCTACAGCATTGTGACCGCGCTTGTCGAGCGACGCACGAGCATCGAGGAAATCAATGGGGTATTCAAGAATGCCGCCGCAACCCCGCGATGGTCGAGAATCCTTGCGGTTACCGAAGATCCGCTGGTCTCTACCGACATCCTCGGTCAGCCCTACGGCGCGATTGTTGATTTGGCTCTCACTAAAGTCGTGGACCATGACCTGGTCAAAGTATTCTCCTGGTACGACAACGAGGCCGGGTATACCGCCACCCTGATCGAGCATATCCGGCGCATCGCCGCGCTCTTGTAGTATGACCAATTGGATAAGCCGCCGCGGCGGATGCCGCGACGGCTTATCATGATGGTCGTGAAGGTATTCTTCATACCCTTTTTGTGCTTAGCTGTCAAGATTTCTTTTTTGGGAGAATAAAGTACAATCAGGTCAATGCGGCAGTCGCAATTATTCGGCAAAACCCTGCGGGAAGACCTCAAGGATGAGGTCGCGGCAAATGCCAAGCTTCTGGAGCGGGCTGGATTTGTGTATAAATCAATGGCCGGGGTGTACGAATATCTGCCGCTCGGCCTCATGGTATTGGACAAAATCAACCGGATTATCCGCGAAGAAATGGATGCAATCGGCGGGCAGGAGGTACTTCTTGCCGCGCTCCAGCCCAAAGAGCGCTGGGAAAAATCCGGGCGCTGGAAAGAACTAGGAAAGGAGGTGATGTATCAATTCAAAGATCACTCTGGCCGCGAGATTGGATTGGCACCGACCCACGAAGAAGTAATTGCAGAGATGGCGACGCGCTCCGTTCACTCCTACAAAGATCTGCCGCTTTTTGTCTATCAGATTCAGACCAAGTTCCGGGATGAACTTCGCGCCAAATCCGGGCTGATCCGCGGACGCGAATTTCTGATGAAGGATTTGTACAGTTTTCACACCGATGCCCAGAATCTCGAAAAGTTTTATTGGAAATCAGCTGATCGCGCGTATAAAAATGTATTCCGGCGCTGCGGATTAGATGTGTATGTAACTGAAGCCAGCGGCGGCGCTTTTACCAAAGAATTCACCCACGAATATCAGGTCTTGAGTGAAGCCGGCGAAGATGTTATTTTTTACTGCCCGGAGTGCCGCTTCGCCCAGAATCGGGAGATTGCGGCTCTGGAGGAAGGCAAGCCGTGTCCGAAGTGCGAGGAGGGGAAAATCGAGAGCGGCAAGTCAATTGAAGTCGGTAATATCTTTCGCCTGGGCACCAAATACTCAGAGGCCGTGGGGCTTTACTATGCCGATCAAAAAGGAGAAAAAAAGCCGGTGGTGATGGGCTGCTACGGCATCGGGCCCGGACGGGTGATGGCGGCAGTGGTCGAGATCCACAATGATGAGCGGGGGATTATCTGGCCAGAAGAAGTCGCGCCTTTTTGGGTGCATTTGATTGGGTTGGGGAGTCAGGAGTTAGGAATCAGGAATCAGGGCGAAAAGTTCTACAAACAACTCGTTGCTAAGGGAGTGGAAGTTCTCTACGATGACCGCCACGAGAAAACCGCCGGTGAAAAATTTGCGGATGCGGATTTAATCGGCATCCCCTGGCGGGTGGTGGTGAGCGAAAAAGCCATAAAGAAGGGAGGGGTTGAAGTAAAGCGAAGGGATTCGCTCAGGGCGAAGGTTGTTTCTCTTACAGAATTATTAAAAGGGTTTAGGGTATAGGAATCAGGGCGCAGTACGAAAACCCTATACCCTAATCCTCTATACTCTAAACTCTGTGCTGAATAATCTTTTTGGCTATTTTTCCAAAGACCCCGTAGTAGAACCTTCGGTTCACTACGGGGCGGGTATCGGCATTGCATATGTTCAATAACCTGTTTGGGTATTTCTCCAAGGATATTGGTATAGATCTTGGCACTGCCAACACTTTGGTCTACGTGCGTGGGCGAGGCATAGTGATCAACGAGCCCTCGGTGGTGGCGGTCAATCAAAAGACCGGCCAAATTGTCGCGATCGGCGCGGATGCCAAGCGCATGGTCGGCCGCACACCTGCCCAGATTGTCGCGATAAGGCCACTGGTTGCCGGCGTTGTCTCGGACTTTGAGGTGACGGAGGAGATGCTCAAGTACTTCTTCCGCAAAGTGCATGAGAATTCGTTTTCACTTTTCGCGCGGCCGCGAGTGGTGGTCGGCATCCCTTCCAGCGTCACTGAAGTGGAGAAACGGGCGGTTGAGGATGCGGCGCGCAATGCCGGCGCGCGCGAGGTGTATCTGGTGGAAGAGCCAATGGCTGCCGCTATCGGGGTGCGGCTGCCGGTGCAGGAGGCAGTGGGCTCGTTTGTGGTGGACATTGGCGGCGGGACCACCGACATTGCCGTAATCTCACTGGGAGGAATCGTGGTTTCCAAGAATTTGAAAATTGCTGGCGATAAACTTGGTGAAGACATCATGCGTTTTGCTCGCGACGAGTTCAAACTTCTCTTGGGCGAGCGGACCGCCGAGGAGATCAAAATTGCCATCGGCTCGGCGTATGAACTGGATGAGCCGATGGAGGCAACCATGCGGGGGCGGGACCTGGTAACAGGTCTGCCCAAAGAGGTTGTGGTGGATGATGCCGACGTTCGCCGCGCCATGCGCCACTCCATCAACACCCTGGTCAATACTATAAAAGGAGTGATTGAAGAGACCCCTCCGGAATTGGTGGCTGACATCATGCATCGAGGGATAATGCTTGTGGGCGGCGGATCGCTCTTGCGAGGACTGGATCAATTGATTCGTGAGGAGACCAGGATTCCGGTGCGAGTTGCCGAAGATCCGCTGACCGCAGTCGTGCGGGGTACCGGCATTATATTGGAGGATGTGGACTCGCTGCGGGAGGTGCTGGTGAGTACTGACTATGCCCAAGTTCCCACTTCATGAGGATTAAGAGGTAATGGTTTTTCATGAGCTATGCGGGGTCGCTTTGCAATATTTCTGGTTGGGACGGCGATTATTTTCACCGTCCCCCTGATTATTTTCGGCCAATCCGGGCCGATAGCGTCCCTGCGCGCCTTGTTGCTAAGCGCGACCGCACCCTTGATGCGTGTTTCTGCCCGGGCAGGACGACTGATCGGCTATGGGGTTGATGAATTGATAAGCGCGCCGGGGCAAGAACTCATGGAGCGCGCGATGGCAATAGCAGCTGCTGAACAAGATGCGCTTCGGCGCGAGAATCAGTCGCTGCGCCGAGCCCTGGGGCTCAGGGATGAATTTGGCGGCCGGCTCCTGGCAGCCGAGGTATTGCTGTATCAAAGCGAATTGGGACAGGAGTATTTAATTCTTGACATTGGTCGGGAAGCAGAGGTGAAAGAGGGAGATATGGTTATTGACGAGGAGCGGCTGCTCGTAGGAGAAGTACGCGAGGTTGAAGACGGCTTTGCCAAAGTGAGTATTGCTTCAAACTTAGGGGCCGCATTGCCAGTGGAATTGGTTCCGGTCGGTGAGCGGGCCCTGGCCAGAGGAATCGGCGGCCGGGCCTTTGCGGTAGAACTTATCCCCCATGACACACCCCTGCGCCCCGGCGATTTTCTGATCTGGGCGCCGGAAGAGCGGCCCGGCAATCCGGCGATTATAATCGGGCAGATCACCGGAGAAGCCGAGCGGACTGGACACGCATTCAAGACCGGCCGCGCTGTACTTCTGGCCCGACCGGAGCGCGCCGCGCGCGGTTTTGTCTTGATTAGGCGATGAAAAAAATTGGCATCACTCTTGGCATCATAGGGTCCGTGCTGATAGCATTGGGTATGGAGTGGGGTCTGTCCAACGCCTTGAGAGGGAGGATGTTTGTCCCTCCGTTCTCGACTCTCATGGTTTTGGCGTGGTACATCATACTGCCTCTGCCAGCGCGGCTGTGGCTGGGCTTGGGAGCGGGGTTTTTCTTGGACACAATTGGTATAGGTCCGCTGGGCGTCCGACTGCTGCCCTTGGTATTCTTGGCCGGCATTGCAGAAATACTCCGCTCCATCGTCTCCCACCGGGAGTCATATATTGCCAAGGCACTGGTCTGGTGTGCGCTGGTGATACTCTTTTTCGCATCACTGCCCGCCAGCCGCGCGGTGAGCGGATATTTACTTTCATTTTATGAGATCAAGTAGATAGAGCCTTTATCAGTTCACCATCTCAACTTCTATATATGTTTGGTTTTGATACTATCGGATCGCTGGCGCGCTTTACCCGGGGATGGCGTCGGGCAAACGGGCGTCTTAGGCGCTCGGGCCACGGCGTGGAGCCGGATGAAATCTTCATAGATGCGGCACTCGGCGGCGCGGATTCGGCCTCGGGACTCGAGAGAATAATAGAGCGGCCCCTGGGCCGCCTCTCCTCAACCCTCTTCTTTCTCTTATCTGCCGTGGGATTGGTATATCTTGGAGTCCGCGGCTTCTCGCTTCAGATCGCTTCGGGCGAGACATTTTTCCACCGAGCGCAAGAGAATCGGTTCGTGACCCGTACCCTCTATGCGCCCCGCGGCATAATCCGTGATCGTTTTGGAGAAGTATTGGTTGAAAATCTTCCTTCATTCGGGTTGGTGCTGGAGCCCAAGGAGTTTATAAAAAGCGGCGGCGATCTTTCCGCATTGACTGCCGTGATGGAGGAGGTATTGGGCAGACCGATCGAATACGCGGATGGATTCGGATTATCCAAGGAAGAGGACTATAATCGGCTGCCGCCCAGGGTCTTCCTTGGGCGGGACTTGAGTGCCGAAGAGGTATCGGCGGTTTCGCGACGCCTCGCCGCGTTCCAAGGGATTGAGATTTTTGAGAGTTTCCGACGAGTGTACCGCGATCCCTACGCTTACTCGCATCTTATGGGCTTTGTCGGCCGGGTATCGCCTGAGGATTTAGATTCTCAGCCGGAGCTGGGAAATGAAGAAGTTGTTGGCAAAGCCGGGATTGAGGCATTTTACGACCGGACCCTGCGCGGAAACAAGGGCAAGAAAATCGTAGAAGTTGATTCGCGGGGAGCAGAGACCCGTCACCGTCTCACCCAAGAGCCGGGCGCCGGACAAGAGCTTAATCTCACCATTGATGGGGAGCTGCAAGAGGAGGTATATCGTTTGATACAGGACTACACCGGAGGCAAGCGCGCGGCGAGCGTCGTGGCGCTGGATCCGCGCAGCGGGGCGGTCCGGGCTTTGGTGAGCTTCCCCGGGTTTGAAGCAAACCGATTCGGGCAGGGACTGGAGGCGGATGCGTTTGAAGACATCCTGCATGATCCCCTGACCCCTCTTTTCAATCGCGCGATTGCGGGCGAATTCCCCTCGGGTTCCACCATCAAACCACTGATTGCGGTCGCGGCTCTGGAGGAACATCTCATAGATCCCAAAAAGAAGATCTACGACCCCGGCTTTATTGAAATCCCCAACCCCTACCAGCCCGGCCAGTCAACTCGCTTCCTGGACTGGCGGGCGCACGGATGGGTGGATCTGTATGACGCGATCGCCTACTCGGCCAATGTCTACTTCTATATGGTCGGCGGCGGATACAAAGAGCAGCGCGGCTTAGGAATCGAGAAGATCAAGCAGTATGCGGCTTTATTCGGGCTCGGCTCGCAGTTGGGTCTGGATTTGCCGGGCGAGAAGCCGGGCCTGGTGCCGGATCCGGAGTGGAAGAAGATGGCGGAGCCGCGCGATCCGATCTGGCGGCTGGGCGATACTTATCATGTTGCGATTGGTCAGGGCGGCGTCAAAGCAACGCCGCTGCAGATGGCTTCGCTCACTGCCGCCATTGCCAATGGCGGCACTCTCTGGCAGCCCTATCTTCTCCAAGAAGTCCGCGATCAGGAAGGAAAGGCGGTTGAGAAGAAGAGTCCTCATCCGATCCGGAACAATATTGTAAGTCAGGCATCGCTTGTTGACGTGGTTGATGGCATGCGAAAGACCGTAACCGTCGGAACTGCTCGGCTCATGGCGCAAGTCCCGGTTGGCGTGGCGGCCAAAACCGGAACCGCCGAGGTCGGAGGAGGGAAGCCGGCGCACGCGTGGGTTACTGCTTTTGCGCCGGCCGAGAAGCCAGAAATCGCGATAGCAGTGATGGTGGAGCATGCCGGGGAAGGAGCTACCGTGGCCGTACCGATCACCAATGAGATATTGAAATGGTATTTCATGCACCAAGATAGAATCAAGAATCAAGAATAAAGAATCAAGGAAAACGCGTAAACGATTCCCGTCATTTTACCTTGCTTCTTGATTCTTGCCATCGGTGTGCATAACTCCCATTGACAATGTCCGTGGCCTAGGTTATCCTTTCTCTTTACTATGTCCGAATATCTGTCCGAAGAGGGCTTAGAAAAATTAAAAAACGAATTGGAGGAGTTGAGGACCGTGAAGCGCCGCGAAATTGCGGAGCGGCTTGAACATGCTAAGTCCCTGGGCGATCTTTCGGAGAATGCCGAGTATCAGGAAACCAAAGAGGAACAGACCATAGTGGAGCAGAGGATCGCCGAATTGGAAGAGAGGGTACGTGAGGCGGTGGTGATGGCCAAGCCCACACGGACGGACAAAGTGGAGATTGGATCCACGGTGCGGGTGAAAACGGATCGCGAGGAGGCGGTCTATATGATCGTCGGCTCGGAAGAGTCCGATCCGGCCGCGGGCAAAATATCCAACGAATCGCCCTTGGGCAAGGCGTTTTTGGGAAAGAAGGTCGGGGAGAAGGTGGAGGTGCGGATTCCGGCCGGAGTGACGGTGTACACCGTAGCGGAGATCCGGTGATTCGATTATAAATTGACATTATGTCGCCAATCCTGGTATTGTATTGAATATGGCTCCGGCAACTTTAACTAGACAAAAAAATCGTATTTCGCGAGTAAAACTCGGCAATGAGCGGCAGATTGTGATTCCAACCCAGACCCTCAAACGTTTTGGTCTTGCTCCGGGCAGGGAGCTGGAGTTGAAAGAGTCGCGGGACGGTATCGTGCTTACTCCGCTCAAGAAAAGAATCCCCAAGGACCAGCGCTGGTATCATACTCCGAGATGGCAGAAAATGATGGAAGAAGCGTTTGATGAGGCCGAAAGGGGAGAACTCGCGGGTCCGTTTGAAAATGTGGAGGACTTCATCGCGGATCTCCGCTCATGAAAACATTCCGAACTCCAAGTTTCAGAGCGGACTTCAAGGAACTATCCGAATCACTCAAGCGGAGAGCCGAGAAAGCGCTCCGCTTTTTGATAGCAAATTATCGGCATCCTTCGCTCCGCGCCAAGAAAATGGAAGCCCAACGCGACAGGGAAGGCCGCGACATTTGGGAAGCCCGGGTTACCAAGCGCTACCGGTTTACGTTTGTTATCGCGGGCGATGCCTATATTTTGTACCGGATTGGGCCGCATGACATTGAACGCCGTCCGCGTTGATTCTGACGAAATAAAAATAACCCTCGGCGGAAGCCCGCCGAGGGTCGGTTGATGATGACTATATTAAGTTTAAGTTCCCGTTGACTTTGGATTTTTGGCAAATGCAGGGTGTTGGGTCGCAAGCCAATCTTTTAGATTGTCGAACTCTTCTTGAGATCGGGGTCCAAGGTCATCCTTGGCACGCTTCAGCGCGTCTCCGAAAGAAGCTATCCCCATCTCTCCCCTGATTTTCTTTTTGAGAATATCCAACCGAGGATCCATCTGTCTCGTGAACTTGCGGGATGCTCCGAAGAACATGCATATTGCTTTCACGTCATTGTAGAGTCGAATGACATCTTCAAGCGTACTCATCGTTACCCCCTCCTGTTGGAAAGCATTTGCGGAAGAACAAAAGAAGCGATCGCCACCGATAAAACTATAATAGCGGATTCTTGATATTCTGTCAAGTTTACGCGCCTTCTTAGTTTTCTTAAGATAATGAGGTATGCCAATAGAAGACATCCGCAGTGAACGTATCAAGAAACTTGAAGCTCTCCGGGAGCGCGGCAGTGATGCGTATCCGGCCGAGACCGCGAGGACTCATCCGATTGCCGAGATTCGGAAAAAGTTTGCCGTACTCTCCCGTACTAAAAAACCGGTGGTTGCGGCCGGGCGCGTGATGGCCAAGCGCGAGCACGGGGGCGCGGCGTTTTTTGATTTGCGCGATGCGAGCGGCTCAATTCAGGCGCTGGCAAAAGAAGATATACTCGGCGAGCAATACCGGTTGTTTTTGGATACCGTAGACATCGGCGATTTTGTGGAGGTTTCGGGAGCGTTCTTTCTTACCAAAAAAGAGGAGAAGACGATCGAAGTTCACGAATGGCGCATGCTTGCAAAATCGCTCCGGCCCCTGCCCGAGAAATGGCATGGGCTTCAGGACGTGGAAGAGAGGTTCCGGAAACGGTATTTGGATTTGGTGATGAATGATGGAGTGCGGGAGCGATTTCAAACCCGCGCCGCGATTATCAAGACAATCCGCGATTTTCATGAAGCGCGCGGCTTTTTGGAGGTAGAAACCCCGATGCTCCACCCGATTCCGGGCGGGGCCTTGGCGCGGCCGTTTGCGACGCATCATAATGCGCTGAATACTGACCTCTATTTGCGAGTCGCGCCGGAACTATATCTAAAACGGCTTTTGGTGGGCGGCTACGAGCGCGTGTTTGAAATCGGCAAGTCCTTTCGCAATGAAGGGATTGACGCCCAGCATAACCCCGAGTTCACGATGCTGGAGAGCTATGCCGCGTATTGGGATGAGAGTAATATGATGGGTTTTGTGGAGGATTTATTTGTGGGACTTGCCAAGAAACTAAACCGGAAGGCAGGGATTACGGTCGGCAACTCCCAACTTGGAAACTCGGTTTCCAACTTGGAAACCGAGTTTCCAAGTTCCGCTGAGGGTAAAAAAATCATTTTCAAAAAGCCGTTTGGCCGTATCACATTCAAAGATCTTCTTGCGCGATACGCCCTAATCTCGGACTACGACGGTGAGACGCGTGAGTCGCTTGCGACCCGTGCGAAACAATTCGGGATTGACATCGGCGCGTATGAATCCAAGGCAAAGATTGCGGATGAGATCTACAAAAAAATCTGCCGGCCGTATCTGGTACAGCCCACGTTTGTTATAAATCATCCGCTGGAGCTCTCGCCTTTAGCCAAGAAGCGCAAAGAAAATCCGGATGAGGTGCGGCGGTTTCAGCTGATTGCCGGAGGCGTTGAGTTGACCAACGGGTTTTCGGAACTCAACGACCCAATTGATCAAAAGGAGCGATTTGAAGCGCAGGAAAAAGAACGAGAGCGGGGAGAGGAGGAAGCAATGCGTATTGACGAGGATTATGTGGAAGCGCTGGAGTACGGCATGCCCCCGGCAGCGGGCCTGGGCATAGGCATTGACCGCGTAGTGATGCTTTTTACCGACACCAAAAACATCCGCGAGGTGATGTTGTTTCCGACCTTGCGGCCAAAACTATGAAGCGGGACTACGGGATATTCCACGTGGGGATATTCCACGTGGCATTAAAAATTGCGTTGCGAAGGGGCAGCGAGGTGCTGTTTTTGCGCACTTCGGACTCCAATAGTATTGATCTTCCAGGGGGTCGGATTGACAATACGGAATATCTCATACCGCTCGAAAAGATCATCGCGCGGGAGGTGCGCGAAGAGTTGGGACCGCAAGTTAAATATCGTCTCGGCAAGCCGGCCTTTCACCTGCGCGTTTACTTCCCGAAAAGAAAGATCTACATCTTTCAGGCGGTGTATGAAGCGCAGTATATCTCTGGGGACATAAAAATTTCTTCCGAGCATTCGAGTTATCAGTGGGTGAATCCTACAGAATATCGTTTTAAGAAGAAGGACTTCGCAGATAAGGAAGCGTATCAAGTATTTCATAAGTATTTTTCTTCATAGATCAGATATATCTCATTTATGCTTGACATCAAATGGGTTCGCGAGCATCCGGATGAACTGAAGAGGGCGCTTGAGAAACGAGGCGTGGCTTTTGACGTTGAGGGGTTGTCGAAACTCGATGAGGAACGGCGGATGAAGATAAAAGAAGCGGATGATCTGCGGGCGCGGCAGAATATTCTGTCAGATGAGATTGCGCGGGCGGAACAAGGCGCGCGCGCGGAGAAATTGCGAGAAGCAAAACAAATAAAGACGCGGTTGGAAACAGCCCAAGCGGCGCGCCAAATGCGCGAGCGGGCGTTTTCGGATTTGTTCAATAAAATTCCCAATGTTCCGCTCGCAGAAGTGCCGGAAGGAAAAAGCGAGGGGGATAATCGGGTGCTCCGCGAGGTGGGTGAAAAACCGCAGTTTGATTTTGCGCCCAAAGATCATGTTGAGATTGGGGAGGCCCTGGACATCTTTGATTTTGAGCGCGCGGCAAAAACGGCGGGTTCGGGGTTCTCGTATCTAAAAAATGAAGGAGTTTTGCTTGAGCTGGCACTAGTCCGGTATGCGCTCGATTTTCTCCGGCAAAAAGGATTTACGCTATGGCTCACGCCGGATCTTGCGCGCAGGCGCTTTTATCTCGGGACCGGCTACCAGCCGCGCGGCGAAGAGGCGCAGACCTATGAGATCGCCGAAAGCGATTTGGGCTTGATTGCGACTGCCGAAGTTACACTGGCCGGACTGCACGCCGACGAGATCTTGGAGGAGAAGCGGCTGCCGCTTCGCTACGCCGGATATTCGCACTGCTTTCGCCAGGAATCCGGGGCCTACGGCAAATACTCGCGCGGTCTCTACCGGATGCATCAATTTACGAAAGTTGAGATGTTTGTTTATACGACACCGGAAGAATCAGGGCGTACGCATCTGGAACTTCTGGCATTGGAAGAAGAATTGTGGCAGGGGCTCGGTATTCCTTATAGGGTGGTTGAGATGTGCGCCAAAGATCTTGGGGCGCAGGCCGCCCGCAAGTTTGATCTGGAGGCGTGGATGCCGGGACGAGGCGACTGGGGCGAGGTAACCTCAACTTCAAACACCACCGATTATCAGGCGCGTAATTTGAATATCCGATACCGCACCAAGGACGGCGATACGGCTGTCGCGCATACGCTCAACGGCACGGCCATCGCGACTTCGCGCGCGATCATTGCCGTTTTGGAAAACTATCAGCAGGCGGACGGATCGGTTTCAATACCGGAAGCGTTGCGGCCGTATATGGCTGGAATGACGCTGTCCACAAAATCTAAGGACATCGCAAGTCCTTAATATTAAGGACTTGCGATGTCCTTAGATGATAAATGATGGATGTGCGTACATGGATTGACATAGACGTGACTGCGCTCCGCTCCAACGCGGAGCAGTTTTTGAAATTGATTCCCGCGACTACGCGTTTGATGGCGGTGATCAAGTCCAACGCCTATGGCCACGGTTTGGTGCTCGTCGCCAAAGCGTTATGCAAGCTCCAAGTCCCGGGTTCCAAGGTTCACTTTGGGGTTGATTCTATCGTGGAGGCGTTGCGGCTCCGGCGCGAAGGAATCAAGAATCCCGTTTTGGTGCTGGGGTATACGTTGCCGTCGCAGCTCGCCGAGGC
>CAYIGN010000006.1:0-5755 GCA_964363055.1 uncultured Candidatus Saccharibacteria bacterium | reverse complement strand
GGGGGTTAACGCTGCCCGGCCCCCCGCCGGGGGGGGTGTCGCGGCCACGTTACACTCACCGTCTCAAATTTTGAAGCGCTCAAGGTAGTCGCAGCGTTGAAGAAGCGGCCGCCGATTCATATAAAAATTGACACCGGCATGCACCGACAGGGGTTCTTGCCCCCACAGACCCAGCAATTGATTAGAATCATTAAACTGCACAAACTCGCCCCGCAGGGCATCTATACTCACTTGGCGTCGGCCAAAGATCCGCGCGACCCCCGCTATACCAATACTCAACTCTCGCTTTTCGGAGACGTCACCTCCGAATTTGAGAAGGCGGGTATCCGCAATATGATCCGTCATGCCGCGGCCAGCGGCGGGACACTTCTTTTCCCGGAAAGCCATCTGGATATGGTGCGGATCGGGATGGGACTGTATGGATATTGGCCATCGGAAGAAGCCAAGAGTCAAAAGCGGAAAGCCAAAAGCATACGATTGAAGCCGGTGCTGACTTGGAAAACTGTTGTAAGCGAAGTCAAAAATATTCCGAAAGGTTCGTATGTGGGCTATGATGGAACCGAGCGGGTGAAAAAGAATACTGCGATTGCGATATTGCCGATCGGCTATTGGCACGGTTACGACCGGCGGCTGTCCAGTATGGGAGTGGTACTCATACGCGGCCGGCAGGCGCGAGTGCTTGGCCGCATTTCAATGGATATGACTGTAGTTGATGTAACCGGCATTTCACGCATCAAAGTCGGCGATATCGCCGTACTCATCGGCCGCCAAGAGAAACAGGCGGTATGGGTGGATGAGCTCGCAGAAAAAATCAGCACCACCCAGTATGAATTTCTCACCCGCATCAATCCGCTTATCAAACGGATCAAGGTCTAATGTCCAGCCGTATTGTCTACACTCCAGGTGGATCACCGCGAGCGAGGCCTCGCCGTAGAATTGTAATCTTGACCGCGGCAAGTATCGGGGTGATCCTCGCGGTAGCAGGTATTGTATATGTTCTTCGCTTGCCCCCTTTGCAGATAAAGGAGTTGGAGTTTTACGGATTGCGCCCGCTGGAAGAACACCTCTTGCAGGAACGGGTATTGGCCGGGCTGGCGGGAGCATATGCATATTTTGTGCCGCATAGTTTCTATTATGCGGTTGACAGCGAGGCACTTGCTCGGCGGCTGCGCGAGGAATTCCCGCGCCTGGAGAATGTGCAAATTGCCAAAGAGTTTCCGGATAAGCTGATCTTGACTGCCACTGAACGCTCTTTCTGGGGCATCTTTTGCGCCTCACCCCAGAGTTCATCAACCCCGCAATGCGTCTACATTGATCCCTCTGGCTTTGCGTATGATGATGCGCCTGAGATGGAAGGGTCGCTGATCCTAGATATCTACAGCGATGGCGGCGAGGCAGTGATTGGCAAGCCGGCTGTAGACACTGCGACTATGGAGCTATTCCAGTTCTTAGCCGAAAAAACTGCGGAGTCGGCCGGCGCTGCAATCACTGGATATGAGTTGCGCACACGGGTGCCGAGCGAAATTCGCGTCAAGGTTGCCGACGGTTTTACCGTTATCTTTGATCGCAACGCTGACTTTACAAATAGCTTCCGGGTTCTTAAAAGAGTACTGGATGATGAGATAAAAGAGAAACGCGGTCAACTTGACTACATTGATCTTCGCTTCGGGAACAAAGTGTTCTATAAACTGCGATCATAAGATGTTATAATTTTCACATGCATCCAGAAAGCAAAAAAAGAAAAAGATATTCGTAGCAATGTATACGAAAGAAGGTTTAAAGTTTGAGATGGTTTTAGGCCCACTCAAGTTTGAACCCTTGAGAAGGGGATGCCCCAAGGTCATGGTATAAACCCCCACACCAATGCATTGGTGTGGGGGTAAAGAGAATTATGCTCGTTGCGCTGCAGAAACCGCCGAAAGGCGGTTTTGTGTTAGCTTTATGCCCTGTGTGTGCCCTTGTGGCGAGTCCCGTTAGAAGTAAGACGCCAAAGGCGTCTGCCGGTGCCATGCATCGGACTTCTAACGGGACGAGCGTTTGACCCCGGGCCAGAGTTTTGCACCCTTGGCGCCAGATTGACCCCGTTTGAACGATTTGTGAGGTCTCAATATTCAAGTGCGTTCAAGTCAGTGCGTTGGATTATGAAACGGAACTAATATATAATTAAATTGAGAGGTCGTGGCTGTGGATAAGTTTCTGACATAGAAAGAGATTTTAATAGAAAATCCAAGGTGACCATTTTGCACTATCATACTAAAATGGTCTTAGGAATATTTTTATGAAAACAAGAATTTTTCATAAAGCATCTGCCACAAACGACCCTATTATACGATCTGCTCTTACGGGAGTTTTAAGAAAACAGCACGCGCGAGATAAAGAATTGAGGATAATTGAAGAATTAGGTATTAGGCACGGCAGTGTGCGTATTGATATCGCTGTGGTAAATGGAATGATGCACGGCTACGAAATCAAGAGCGATCGCGACACGCTTGAACGGTTACCAGAACAGATGACCGAATTCAATGCTGTCTTTGATCGGGTAACGCTTGTTGTCGGAAAACAACATCTATATCGCGCAATTCACATAGTTCCTGAATGGTGGGGAGTTAAAATCGCTAAAATCAATTCTTCCAATCGAGTAATTTTTCAAACGATCCGGGAGGCCGAGGAAAACAGGAAACAGGAAAGCGTTTCTATTGCGCGGTTGCTGTGGCGAGGAGAAGCCCTACGAATATTGGAGGAGCACGACCGGGCGGAAGGAGTGCGCTCTAAGCCCCGCGAATTTATATATACAAGAATGGCAGATCAGCTGGACAAGGAAACTCTAAAAGGAGAAGTTCGGAATGTTTTATTGAATTCTAGGGGCGATTGGCGATCTGTCTTGCAACCAGCGTAATGTGGTGATTGATGCCGGCAGTTAACCATGTTTGCGGACTTCCGGGCGTATCTGGTTTTGGTTTTGCTTTTTCAGCAATGTAGGTATCTCCAAAACTAAAATCGGCTCCCTTGTAGAATTTTTGCTGAACTAATAATTGAGCTTGCGCTGGATATTGTTTGAACCCGGCGCCTTTTTCATTGCGCAAGCCTTCTCCTCTTATAACTTCCCACTGCTCATCATTTGCATAGCGTATACTCGCGCTTATATTTGCTCCGGGGATAGCGGTGTAATAAATCGGGTGTTGTATCGTGTAATCCGAGAAGTTTGGTTTGCGTTTTAATGTTTTACTCTCAGCAATTTCTTTCCAGAGGTCCCAGTCAAGTCTTTTGATGGGGTAATGTCCGTGTTTCTTAAAGTTGGATAAATCTTTTGGAAATGCTCCGCCGGCGATGGTGAAGGAGCGCAACTTTTCAAGGTGCGGTATTTTAGACAATTGCTCAATTATCAACTGCGCTTTTTTATTTTCATCGATAATTTTTAAGTCGACTAGGATATCCGTTTTTTTGACGCTTAGTTTATTTCCACCGATGAAATCCTCGATGAGTTTTGGGAAATTTTCCTCTTTAAGATGTGATTCATCGATGCGAATACACAACCCCCTCTCGTCATTTGTGGCGAATTTTACGGCAATGTTTCGTATGGCTGCATCAGCGTCTGTGCTTGTGACGGGAATAATATAAGTGACAGGTATTGAAAAAATATCCAACCCCGCCGCAGAGGATAATATTTGTTCAAAAGCCTGCGCCCTGATGTCACCATCCAGAAGATGGACATCAATAAAGACAGGATCTTTACCCCAGCATTTAGTGATCTCCTTTGCCACATCTGGAAGATTTCTCAAGAATTTGCTTTTTGAATCCTCCAAGATTTTTCTATAATCGCCCGCATCTGTTTTGGGCGGCGGCATAATGAATTCAATGAGGGGAGTGACCCCGCCACGATCTTTCTGATAGAGTCGCTCAAGGGCCCGTCTTTCGGCGGGTTTCCAACGAATTATTGGGACATAAGGTTTGACGGGTTCCATATTAGTGTTTGCCAAAAACTTTAGGGAGTAAGTGGCGGACTCTTTTTTCCTCATCGTTAATGATTTTGTGGAGATAGTAATAATTTGCGTGTTTAAATCTCACAATTCCCGCTACAACAGCAATATCAATTCCAAGTTCATTAGCTAAGCTTTGGGCTGCCATCGGAGAAGGAGTGATTTTTGCTGGGCTTATTTCCCATTTGTCTTTTGGCAAGATAGCTTTTTCCGCCCATTCGTCCGCCTCTTTTTCTTTATCTTTGGCGGTATATTCAACGCCATTCTCTTCTTGAATTTTTTCGTCAAAAAAGATTTCAATATTTTGACCGTAATGACGCCCGACATGGGACAATTCGTGTGCTAAGGTAAACCAGAAATTATCTAGGCGGTCGTGACGAATTGTTAGACCAATCACTGGGTTTTCTTTTTTAGCAAATATAACTGCACCATCAAGATAGGTTTTTGGAAGATGTGGTTCAATAACAAGTTTGATCCCCATCTTTTTTAACTGTTCTTGGGCAAGAAGCGGACTTTTTTCTTGTGCGCTCAATTTTATGAAGTTGCGAATAAAAGCGAGATCAACTACGCCCAGTTTGTATTTGGGTAGCGCTTTTATTGCCTTTGCTTTTTTGAGCACATGAATCATCCATGCAGATAATATATTTTTATCGGTGCGCAATAGCGAACGGTAACTTGTTTTTCGTAGCAATGCGGCTGGCTGCATTTTTGCTTCTGTTGATGAGAAAAGCTTTTGCAACAATTCTGTTTTATCATATTTCTTTAATGACATGTTCCCGAAATAACCCCGCCCTTCCATTAGTTTTATGAGACGAATATCCCAGCGTTGATATTTTGATTCTGGGCTCTGTTCAGCTTCTTGTATTAAAACCTTAGCGGGAATTCCAAGACCTTCTGATAAAGCTCTAACCATATCAATTGTTAATTCTCTTTTGCCAGAAAGAATTTCTGATACTCTGCTTCTGCTACCGAGATAGGGGATAAGATCAGCCGGTTTGAGATCGGTTTGCTCCATTCTGAATTTGATGGCATCGATTGGACTAGGAAGCGTTGCTGGGAACGCTTTCGCTTCATAATCTTGAATGAGGGTGCTGAGTAGGCTAAGTTGTTCACCTTCAGCGGATTCAGAATCGGGGTCGCGCGCAACTAGCTCTTCGGCTAGTTTGAGGGCTTCTTGGTAATCTTGTTCAGTTTTTATGACTTTAATTTTGTCCATGTTTTTTTTGCTAACTTATTTGCCACTCGTCATATTCTTTATGGGTCCCGACCTTTTTTATTAAAACAATGCCGCTTTTGTATGTTATCTGCACCAGCAACCTATACCTGTTTCCATAAATATCGAAAATTACATTGTTGTCTCTTAAAATACTGGCCTTAGGGAACTTGTTTTTGAGGTCAATTGGGGTTTTCCATTGAGCCTCCTCGACTTCCACCTCCCACGAATCGAGACGCGATTGGGCATCGGCATGCCGTTTTTTGAAGTCGTGTAAAGTTTGTTTTCCGATTAGTTTCATGGGTGACTGAGGGTATTACCATAAATATAGTTCCCATATTGGTAATATTATATCAGGCAATAAATAAAGTCAAGGGGTGTGGATATCCACACCCCTTCTCGTAAAGCCGGCACCTTTATTTTTCACTTTTCTCAACAATCTTAATCTCCTCTGGGAGGAGGTTGCGGAGTTTATAGACGAGTTTGGCGATTTTTCTCCCATTTTTCTGCATGTGGATAAGTGCCCTATTACATCTTCGGCAAATCTTCGGTATACTGATAGTGT
>CAYIGN010000005.1:0-18184 GCA_964363055.1 uncultured Candidatus Saccharibacteria bacterium | reverse complement strand
CGCTTTCGCGGGAATGACAGAAAAGGGTGATATTTACCCAAACGCGTAAGTCCTACAATATATAACCACGTTATATAACTACGTTGCCTGCAGCGCAGTTATCTCTGCCTATGCGCGTTGAAGACATAAAAGAATACCTAAAAAAATGGCCGCGGCTCTACCAGCTCCTGATCTATTTAAGCCGTACCATCTTCCTTGTCGGTCTCGGACCCAAACAGGCGCTCGACTGCGCTTTTGGCGATCAGGCGCTCGCCGGCAAACAGATACTCAATCTCGGCTCCGGCACCGGCCCTCTAAAACAGGGTATAATCAATGTTGATATTCAGCCGTATCCCACGGTCCAAGTGGTGGCTGATGCCTCCAATCTTCCCTTCGGCGACAACTCGATTGATATGATTGTCTCCGAATCGCTGCTTGAACACGTACCCTACCCGGAAGCGGTCATCGCCGAAATCAGGAGAGTGCTCAAGCCCGGCGGCTGGCTCTATATTTCACTCCCTTTCGTCTACCCCTTTCATGGCTCGCCCAACGACTACACCCGCTTTACCCTTGAGGGATTGAAAGCCCGCTTCCATGATTTTGAAGTGATTCGCGCGGGCGCGCGCTCGGGCCCCTTCACCGCACTCGTCATCCAGACCGCCTATACCGCTGCTCTTCTTTTCTCCTTTGGGTCGGCGATTCTCTATCCTATGCTCCTAAGTTTGTTCCTGATAATACTCTCTCCTTTCAAGCTTTTTGACCTGCTCTTCTCTTTGTATCCGTGGGCCGAGGAAGCGGCAAGCCAAATTTATTTCTTTGCCCGCAAGCGCTGACTCAAAAATCCTACCGCGGCAAGGGACGAAACAAACATTAGCTCCTGTACATGTATCGCGATTGCCAAAGGAATGGTCTGAGCCGATCCCACTCCCAAAACCAAAAGCGGCAATACCACCGAGCCCTCATAACTTCCGAATCCTCCCCAAATTAAGAACGGGGTCATGCTGATAAAAACCGGAAAAGCATAGACAAAGATATTTTCTCCTATACCCAGCCGTAATCCGCTCCCGTAAAGCAAGAGGATGCCGGAGGTAAAGGTCAAAATCCAAGCGGCAAGAGACAGGACCCCAATCAAGAGGAGGGTACGGCGCGCGCGAAAAAGCGAGAAGCCGGCAATAATGTCATTCCACCAACGGTGTTTTGATCTCGTATGGGCGCTACGCCAAACCGCCGCGGCCAATCCCACCCCAACCGCAACCGCCATTGCCAGGGCCGTCAGCAAAAAAAGAGGCGAGTGGCTGATACCGCGAAATACCGCCGCAAGTCCAACCAGAAAAAGCGCGATGACGCTTACAAGATCCAGCGCCCGCGCGCCGATGAGGGAAGCAATATTCTGACCAAGCCCCACCCCGCCGCGATTCTTGACCAGAGCAATATAGGAGAGTTCCCCGAGTCGGAACGGCAGAATAACATTAAAAAAATTCTGTAAAAATACTATCCGCAGGAATTCGCGCCTGCTGATTTTGCGCTCCAAAATAAGCGAGAAGCGCTCGGCCCTGATCAAATTTGCGCCAATATAGAATCCAAACGCCAAGAGCGTAAAGCGCCAATCAATTGAGCGGAACGTCAAACCCAATTCATCCAAACGGATTTCACCCAGGAGAAAGACCAGGATTACAATGCCGATTGCCGAGAAGACACCGGCTTTGAGGTATTTCATTTTTTTGCGATGACCATAATCCGGTCGCTTCTGCCGATTATCGCCGCCGCGAGCGATAGCGGCAGAAAGAGCGCCAGCATCACCGGGTTTAAACCAAATATCTTAATCAAGAATCTCGGCGCGCGGCGCGCGGCCAGGAAATTACGGGCGCTGTGAATAAAGGTGTTGGGCACGATACTGTGGCGGATGCGCACATCCGAAAATCCCGCCTTGACAAGGAAGCGGCGTATCGTTGCGGGACTGAAGTCAAAGAGATGGCGCGGCGGCTCCTGCCCCTCCCAATATCTCCCAAATATCCTCCAATCCAGCGAATCAATGTTGGGAACCCAAAGCGCCAGCCGGCCGCCGGGCTTAAGAATCCTATATGCTTCGGCGAGAACCCGACGAGGAGAGTGGACATGACTTAACACATAGCGTATCCTCACAAGGTCGTGACTCTCGCTGGGGAAACCCATGGTTTCAATCCTGCCGATGCGGAGGTCAAGATTGAAATACTTTTTGGCTTGTGCGACGGCGAAGGGACTTACATCCGTGCCCTCCACCGTGAACCCGCCCTGATCGCGCAAAAACGCCGCATCCTCTCCCGCTCCGGCGCCCACATCCAGAATTTTAGCCGATGGAGAAAGAAGCTTGCGCAACCTCCTTAGTTCAAGACGCAGCATCAATGTTTTTATCAGCCGGCGCAGTCCGCGGAGCGGATGATAAGGAACGTAGGCACTCGGATAATAATGATTGATCTCCTCCTCCTCCTCTGGCCGCGGATTTACGAATACCAGACCGCAGCCGCCGCACTTTACAATTGTAAACTCCTCACGGTCCAGACCCAATTGATCCGCCATGGTGTATAACGGCTGAAAGTCGCTGCTTCCGCATAGATCACAAACGACTGTTTCTAAAGTCGCGCGCATTGCTTGATGATGGCTAAGAAACTCTGTGATTGCTCGGCGAGCGAAAAGGTTTTCTCTGCCATTTTTCTGCCATCGGCTCCCAATCGCGCGCGCAGCGCCGCATCGCTGATAAGTAGAGACAATTTCTCCGTCCATTCTTCAGGCGTTTTGACCAAAAATCCGTTCTCGCCGTCCTTGATTACGGTGCGATTCAGGCCCACATCCGCCGCTACTACTGGAATGCCGACTGCCATATACTGGATCATCTTATAACCGAGACGGCCGCGGTTAAAAGGCGTATCATCCAACGGCATTAGGCCGATGTCGAATGACTCGAGATCCGCCGGCTCATCCGCCTCGCGCCATTCCTTCTTCACAAATCGGATCCCCTCTATTGAAAAATCCGGCGGAGCGCCGACCGCTTTTAGAATCGCGCCAGGGTGTCGGCGGCTGATCTCGGCAAAGACCAGTTCCAAATTTTTAAGCATATAACTCGTGGCCGGACTGCCGATCCAGCCCACAGTCACTTGATTATTATCTCTGGCAATCGTGCTGGGATGATAGCGATCAGTGTCAATCGGCGCGGTGATATAAAATACCCGGGGATTGTGGTGCCTGGCCTCCGCGCCAAGATACTCATTTTCCGCAATGACGCCCCAGGCATACCGCATCATATTGCGGCACATCCGCGCCTGATACCGCAGGGCCAAATCGTAAGATCCGCCTCTCTGCCAAAAAGGATTGATTTCATAAATGGTATCTTCAATCTCATAAATTATGCGCGGATTGACGCGGCGCATCAGCCAGTACCATGAGCGAGGGAATACTTCGCGCTGGATCAGGACCGCATCGTACCGAGATGCCGCGAAGACGACTGCGGCTTTTTTCAGAAACCCCGCCAACATCCCCAAGAAAAAATTCATCTTTTTACGCCACGGGGCTGCCTCCACGATTCCATTCTGCACTCGGTAAAAACGATCCGAATATATTTTGAGGTGCCTATACCCAATGCCCGCTTTCTCAAAAAACGGAAAAAACTGGATCACCTGGATCCGACTGGATCCGCCCAGCGCCGAAAATTGGGTGATAATCAAAAGCCGCACGTTACCGAAGGACAATCTCTTTTAGTGACTGCGCCGCATACTCTTGCATTTCTTTCGTAATGCCGGAAAACATCGGCAATGAAAAGATCCGCGCCAGCGCCTCGTCAGTCAGCGGACACGGATCAGCCGGACCGCGGTAAAATGGCTGGCGGTATACCGGCAACGGATAATGCACCGCGGTTTCCACCCCGCGGCTGGCGAGCTCGCGGCAGATCATATCCCGGTCGTGCTTAAGGGTTTGGACTACGTAGAGGTGATACACATGGGTTGCGCCCGGCAGGCGCGAGACCGGCCGGATTGGAATGTCCAGATCTCTAATTAATTTGTCATAATACTCGCCGGCGGCCTGACGCTCGCGCGACACTTGGGTAAGATGCGGCAGTTTCAGATTCAAACAAATCGCCTGTATAGGATCAAGTCGCATATTGAAACCGAGATACTGATGATCGTTTTTGACGATCTCCCCGAGGTTACGCATGGCGCGGATTTTATCGCGTATATCATCTCTTGATGTTACGACAGCGCCCGCATCGCCGAATGCGCCCAGGTTCTTGGTCGGGTAGAAACTAAATGCTCCGGCATCGCCCCATGAGCCGCCGTATTTATCCTTGAACTTGGCAAGGTGCGCTTGGGCGCAGTCCTCAACCACGGCAAGATCGTGTTTTTGGGCAATCGCCATGATGGCTTCCATATCCGCGGCTTGCCCGTAAAGATGCACCGGCAGAATTACTTTGGTCTTAGCATTGATCAATGGCTCTATTCTTTCCGGATCAATCGTAAGGGTATCGGGCCGGATGTCGGCAAAGCGCGGTATGGCGCCAAGACGCAATATCGGCGTCACCGACGCATTGTAGGCCGTCCCTTGAGTAATGACTTCATCGCCCGCCTTGAGGCCGAGTGCCGCGAGAGCCAGATAAATCGCGTCAGCACCATTGGACACGCCGACTGCGTATTTGGTACCCACGGCGCGCGCCCAGTTCTTCTCAAATTCTTCCACTTCTTCAGTCAAAATAAACCTCCCTTTGATAAGGAGTTTCTCAACGGCCGCCAGATATTCGGTTTTGATCTGCCGGACTGACTCCGACAAATCCACGAAAGGGATTCTCATAACAGAAACTATATTATTCTCGGCATCGGCACATGCGTAATCCAATGCCCGCCATTCTCTCGAAACCAGGCCTGCGACTCGTCAATTTCTTTGAGATGATTCCAGGCAAAAAGCATGGCATAATCCGGTTTTGTCTTGGCAAATTCTTCCTGCGGCACAATCGGAATATGGACACCGGGATAATACTTGCCCTGCTTTAGCGGCGTATTGTCGGTGATGAAAGGGATAAGATCCGGGCCAATGCCGCAATAATTGCAGACAATCACCCCCTTGGAACTTGCTCCAAAGCCGCAGATTCGCTTACCTTCTTTATTCAAGCCGTGAAGCAGGTCTATAAGAGCGACTTTTGATCTTTTAATATTTTCGCCAAGCATTGTTAGCTTTCCTTCCAGATCCTTCTCGCGCCTAAGCCATTCTCCTACTGTCGGCTTTTCCTGATAGCGGTCTTTATGCCCCACATACATCCGCAGTTCCCCGCCGTGCACTTCAATATGCTCGCAGTCAAACACCTGATAGCCCAGCGGCCCGAAAACGTTGTTGATGAAGGATACTGTAAAATACCACACGTGCTCTTCGTAAATCTGGTCGTACGAGGTTTTTTCAACAATATCCAAAAAATAAGGGTCTTCAAATATGAATACTCCATCTTTTCCTATGAGGCGCGCGACAAGCCGCGTGTATTCCAAAGAATTTTCAATATGACAGGATACATTGGCGCCGTAGACGAGCGACACCGGGCCTGCGCTCAAAATCTCATCTACGGTTCTCTCGTCAATAAACCGCTCAATCACCCAATGGCCGCGGCCCCTGGAAACCGCCGCGACATTAGCCGATGGTTCCACCCCCACCGCGCGGACACCCAATTCCTTCCACGCCTCCAGCATGATGCCGTCATTGGACCCAATCTCAACCACAATTCCTTCCCCGGCATACGGCAAGAGTTTCTCCGCTGTTGCGCGAAAGTGTTGCTGCATCCCTTTTGACGTGGAAGAAAAAAAGGCATACTCAGAATGGAACATTTTCTCCGGCGGCACGCGATTGACAAGCCCGATCGCCTGCGTCTCCGGGTCATACCCCACCACCATCGGATAAAAATACTCCGATGTAAATTGCTCGGGCATTAAAAAGGCATTCGCAATCGGCATTTTGCCAAAATCAATCATCGGCTGCAACTTGATTTCCATAATGAAAGTTATACTCTTTCCGGCCAATAATTTCAACCGGCTCGAGAAATTAAAATGCGGCGGGGCGCTTATGCACCCACGCCGCAACAAGTTATCTAATCGTCATGCCGCCGTCTACGACCACATTGGCGCCGGTCATAAACGACGAATCGTCAGAAACAAGGAACAACGCCACTTTTGCCACCTCTTCAGGAACGCCCATCCGTCTCATCAGGGTCTCTCTCCCAAAATCGGTGTACGCCTTTTCCGGATCAAGACCCAAGGCCTCAATATGGCGGTCGGTCGCTCGCGTCCGAATCGGGCCCGGCGAGATTGCGTTCACCCGGATTTTGTAAGACGCGACATCCAACGCCAGACACCTGCTGAAATGAAGCGACGCAGCTTTGGAGACGCTGTACGGCAGATGCCCTTCTTCGGCGACCAAGGCACTCACCGATGCGATATTCACGATCGCGCCACCGCCTTGCTGCTTCATATAGGGTATGACCGCCTGGGCGCAGTTGGCATAGCCGATCACGTTGACGGCAAACAATTTCTCCCAGTGCTCTTTTGTCACTGTTTCGATCGTGCCGAAGATGAACTCGGCCGCACAGTTGATGAGGATATCTATGTAGCCGTGGACGGATCCGACTGACTCCACCGCCATCCTCACTTCAGATTCATCACTCACATCAACTTGATCGTAAGCAGCAATACCGTCTATCTTATTAACCTGGGTCAACATTTCTTTCGACCCAACCTTATCAACATCGAAAACGTTAACGTGCGCGCCCTCCTCCGCAAACAATACCGCAATTGCGCGCCCGATGCCGTTTGCACCGCCAGTCACAATCGCTACTTTATCTTTCAAGCGCATGGTCTCCCCCCATTCTACTCGGCAAGCGGCCGTAGTGACCATCGTTGCGTGCTGATCGTCTTGTAAAGAAGCCCTATCACTTCTCGGGCGCTCATCTCACAGATAATCTCTTCGTCGCCATCTCGATCAGCAACGACAATCCGCTTATAGAGATTCTCTTGAATCATCTTCCAGTAATAGCGGATGGTCGCCTTGTCCACGCCGATTACGACCGGCGTCATGCCATCGAACGTAAACGGTGTCTCCTCCAGCGGCCGCATGGTATGGGTATCCATGGCGTACCCCTGCACCTCTTTCAGGAACGGCATGATCGCCCCCAACTCGTGTCCCCGCTGCCCTTCATTTGAAACATCGGGGAGCACATTATTGAAGAAACAATCCGCCTTCCCGAGCGGCACCTGGAGGATGTTGAGGAACGATGAGTGGAAATCGCTCCACTCCACCGGCTGATTGATGAGAAACATCGTCAGCCGATTGATGAGACGGTAGAACTCCGAGGCCAGGAGCGGGCTGTGCCGATTGTACAACCTTATCGGCTCAATTCGAGCAAAAGTCCACCCCGTCTGCGCCTGTCCAACGAGTGCGCCCTCTCCGTCTGCCGCAATCCACATCTGGCCGCTTCGAAGATTCAAGCCGCCGGAGGCAACGACTTCGCCGAATGTCACCACCTCTCGATTTGACACAATCGAGATAACGGTCGCTGGGTCTGAAGTCTCGACTCCACTTTCTATGGAACGCGCAAATCCCGCAGTGCCGTCTACAGGATCAACGTACATAGTGTGCGCGGCTCCTGGAAACTTAATCGGGTCGTTGCCTTCAGCGACGACATTCAAGCCGTGAAGAAGCCCTCGTTCGCCAGTCTCCATAAAGAGCAAGGAAATAATACCCTCCTCCAAGCGCGACTGCCGCTTTCCTCGGGCCGTTGGCTGGACTTCTTCGGCCGCCCGATCGCCGAGCAAAAAACGAGTACTGTGAATTTTGGTCAACACGTCTATCAGTAACCTCTGGAATTCCATCGTCTCCCTCCTATGCAATGCTGCCCTCTCGCTGACAAAGAACAAACTTTTTCTAGTGAATCACAAACTGCCTATTCTGTCAATAGTTTCCGGTAATGTGCACACACATATGGCGGTCTATGTTTACGCCCGTGGTATTCTGGGTGTAGGGTAAAAGTAATCTGCCTAGGCAGATTACTTTTACATTCAGCAGATTTTCCTAGAAGTCAAGTGCGCGGCGAGGGGAGGTAGGCGTCCAGGCGATCGCGGTAGTAGGCGATCGTTTTCTCCAGCCCCTCCCGAAATCGGGTCGTGGGCCGCCATCCCACGGTTTCCTTGATTCGGACATTTGACATCGGGGTATCCTTCAATTTGACGAGGTTCTTGGGATACTCCACATGCGCCACCTCCCCTTTGCCGAATATCTCCACAATCGCACCTGCCATCTCACGGATAGAGAAAAATTCATCAGTGCATACCGTAAAGGGCTCCTCGCCGATGGTTTTGTCGCTCGCCGCGACTCTCGCCAGCGCATCCACGGCGTCGTCCACATAGACGAGATTTTTCATCTCGTCGCCCTCCCCATACACTGTGAGAGGCTTTCCCTGGAACGCGAGACCTATGAAAAAATTCGCCACGCCGCCGTTGGGACTTGTGATGAGCGCGCGAGGGCCATAGATGTTCGGGAACCGAACCATGGAAACCGGAAGCCCATAGTTTTTATAGTAGAGCATGTGATAGCGCTCGCCGACAAGCTTATCCGCAGAGTACATATCAATGGGATAATCCACGGCGGTTGTGGTGCTGGGGAAAACAATCCTCTTCACGTTCCCGCCCGCTCTGCGCGCCTCCTCCAGAACCGTAACAATCCCCCGGCAGTTGATATCAATGTCAAGGTATGGATCCCGCATTGACATCGGGTGCGACTTCTGGGCCGCCAAACTGAAAATGATGTCCTTGCCGTCCAAGGCGTGACGCACAAGCGCCGCGTCCCGTATATCTCCGATGATAATTTCAACATCATCTTTGATGTCTTCTAT
The DNA here is from genome assembly GCA_964363055.1 of uncultured Candidatus Saccharibacteria bacterium. GTDB lineage: Bacteria > Patescibacteriota > Minisyncoccia > Sungbacterales > HO2-52-23 > CAYIGN01. Next base: position 9,315 of record CAYIGN010000005.1, on the reverse strand, counting down.
ATTTGCGTCGTGCGCGCCGAGATGCGGGATCCGTGCGTCAAGAATCGTCACGCGTCCTCCTTCCCGGAGGATGCGATGCGCGAGCGTGCTCCCTATAAAACCGAGGCCGCCGGTAATAAGCACTTTTTCCCCTTTCATATCATTCACTCCAATTGAAATTAATAAGTGGCGTATCGTGCGGGAGGTGTTCAATCTTGGGATACGCGGGATCATACGGCTCCTCGGCATGATAGATAATCCCCATCGGAGCATCACCCAGCACTTGATACCCGTGCGCAACGCCGGGGGGGATTGCGATTACCTTCATATCATCTTCTCCGGCCATAATCACCTCTGTATTGCCTTTGGTAGGCGAGCCGTCGCGGATATCCGCAATGACGATTTTTGCTCTCCCCTTCACCACGCACCACATCTCCCAATAGGGATGCCAATGGAATGCTTTTATGACCCCTTGCTTAGTCTCGCTGTAGCTGGTCTGTCGGATTTCATGGAAAGTTTCTTCTCCGAACTTTACGAGTTCGGCAAAAAACCCTTCATGGTCCTTGTGCCCTACTACTTTTTTTATCGCCAAGCCGTCAATCATAACTAAAAGTTTATCTTCTCTTTTACTTCGTACGGCGTCTTCTTCTGCGACTCATAGTATGTGCGCATCACCATCTCGGCAAGCACGCCCATGATGACGAGCTGCACCCCGACCATAAAAAAGAATACGGTAAGCACCGGCAAAGGGGTACGATTGAAAGACGTTTCCTCAAATATCTTGAGCCATATTGCCGCACCACCCGCAATGAACCCCGCTAGAACCGAAAGGAACCCGATTCCGCCGAAGAAATGGATCGGCCGATTCATGTAGCGGATCAAAAACCTGATGAGGAGCAGATCCAGCACCACCCGGTACATCCGCGAGATGCCGTAATTGCTCCGGCCGTAGGTGCGCGGCCGGTAGCTAACCGGCACCTCGGCAACCCGCGCTCCGCGCCAATTAAGATACGCCGGTATGAAGCGATGCATCTCGCCATAGAGAGGAATAGAGGCAATCAGTTCCCGGCGATAGGCCTTGAGCGTACAGCCGTAATCATGCAAGCGGAGCCCGCCGATCTTGGAAATCAACCAATTTGCCGCTAGCGAAGGGAACTTGCGGGTAAAGGGCTGATCCTTCCACCGTCCCTGCCGCCAGCCAGACACCACGTCATAACCCTCCTCAATCCGTTCCAGAAGTATCGGGATGTCTGCTGGATCATTCTCCAAATCGCTGTCAATCGTAACCACTATCTCGCCCCGCGCGGCAGCGATACCAGCGGCGAGTGCGGCGGTCTGACCGAAATTATGCGTGAAGACGATAACTTTCAGATGAGAATATTGCTTACTAAGCCCCCGCAGTTCTTCCAAGCTGCCATCGCGCGATCCGTCATCCACGGCGATCAATTCAACCCCGTTAGAAATCCAATGCGCTAGCGCATTGGCAGACCCCTGCGGCGTGTTATTTCTAACGGGGTCAACCGAGTCCTGGAGTTTTTCCCGCACGCGATTCAATCCCTCCATCAACGGTTGGAGATTGCCGCGCTCGTTATAGACCGGAAAGACGATTGAAATCATTGTTTTTTCCTCTTATAAATCTCCAGTGTCCCGCCATCGTTGCCTTTGGTGTATTTGCGCGGATAGACATTGAGTGCCGTCCCCACAAGTTCATACTGCGTGTCAAATATTTTTTGTAATTCCGCGGCTCCTATCAGGGAATCCTCGCTGCCGCTCCCCCAGAACGGACTGCGGATCAGAGAAAGCGGCCATTGTTCTTTATGAATCAAGACATAATCCGCATCGCGCTCGGCCCATTCCTTTAGAATGGCAAAATTGTAGAACCCGAGGCCCCGCACTTTCTCGGTATCCGCATCCGGCAGAAATAGAAAATTACGCTGCATCAGCGGCAAAAATGTCCTGCGGTCCGCGAGGAATACATGGTAGAGTGAATTGTCAAACGTGAGGAGTAAATCAGCCGGCCTGGTTGAGGCGCGCACAAACGCGGCTCCCCGGCCGACCCGCGCCAAATCCGACTCTTCGCGCGGGTCGGAAATCACATCCGTCCGGTAGAGATTCATGGAGAAATTAAGAAGGATGGCCGCCGCGAGTACAACCGTTGCAAACCGATTCTGCGGGAGAAACTTCACCGCGCCGACCGCGCTTGCGATTGCCATAAACGGCATGAAGTAGTTGGCATAATATACGTTGCCTCCGAGCCGCCAGTAAAAATAGTGCGACGCAAGAAGACCCGCCGAAAAAAGCAGCAGGAGGAAATAGGCCGGCTCGCGGCGCAGCAAGAATTCGCCAAGTCCCCGACGCTGGCGCCAGAGCGCGTACCCCGACATCGTAAAAAATACAAGCAGAAAGCCGTAGTATTCGCGGATAAGCTCCACCAGCACTTCAATGAGACGAGGCAGGCTCTGGGAAATCTGGGGCGAGGGAAGGCCGGTATATGGACCGAAGGATACAAACGGACTCAAGATAAAACTTAGCGCAACCCATGGCGAGAACACCACCAGCGGCAGATAGCCGACGAGAACCAGCGGCGCCAAGACCCCCAAAAAGAAAGGTATTTCCCTGCGCAAACCCGCCAGCGCCAGATACCCGACGTAGAGTATGATCGCGGCCATCATGTTGGTGCGCGCAAGGACTGCCAACGCCAGGAGAATGGCACACGCAATTGTTTTTCTCCGCCGCTCCATTCCGCTCGCCTCTATACATACGGTCCCAAGAAGCAGCAGCATCGTGAGGGAATACATGGTTGCCGAGATATAGTTCCCGACAAGCAGGAGGTTGCTCAAAATGAGAAAGAGCGCCGCAATCCCGGCAAGACGCCCGGACATACGGCGCGCGGCTAGAAAACTCAGACCGAGAACTCCGGCAAATAGGACCGCCGAGAAGACCCGTGCGGCAAAAATACTGGGGCCGAAGATATAATGAAGGGCTCCGTATGTCGGGATCACCAACGGCGCATAATCAAAAATCCCGTTCTGGAAGGGCATTAATTCGCCGGTGAGGATGAGGTACCCCTTGAATGCCGAAAAAAATTCGTCCACCCACGTCTCGCGGAAAGGCACGAGGATCGCGATCTCAGCGGCCGCCAAAACAATCACTCCTCCCAAGAGCAGGAAAAAAAGTAACTGCTGCCGTCTATCCGTCATGTACGGCTATTTATAAAACAAAAGGGGGGAGTCGTCAAACACGCGTCAAAAAAAAGAGTTTGGTGAATAATGCAAAATAAATCCCCCACCTTCCCGCGGAGTATTCGGGAAGATGCGGGATAAAATGAGTCACCTACTCGACTGCATACTGCGCGAGCTCAGAAAGGCCGGACTTCTGCTCCGCTGTCGGACGGACAAAACTGATGGGGTAGCGCGACGCCTGCGAAGTGAAACCGGGCATAAACATCACGCGGTTTTTAGTCGTGGAGTATCCGCCCCGATGCAGGCCCGAAGTGTCGCAAAAAATCAAGGTGCCGGCTTTGGCGAGATTCGTCTGGATGTCGCTCTCAGGAACCAGCCGCTCTACTTCACCGGCCGGCGGATAGCTGCCGGCTGGCGGGCGCTGGGGGAAAATTCCGCGCCATTTGCCGCCGAGGTGCGAGCCGCGCACATAGACAAACGGTCCAGCACCCGGCTCAAGCACATCCGTCATATAGATAAACACCTTCATCATCTTCTTATCCTCCGGATCGCGGTGCCAGCGCTGCGAGAGATACTCCCGGCTGCCGGCTGGAACCAGGAGGGTGGAACGCAGGTGGAAACTGTTGAGCTTGGGCGCCATGCCCAGGTACGAGGCAACCGGCCCCAGCACCCTGTCATGCAGCAGAAACCGCAGAAATGGATTTCCTTTCGCAAACAGCGAATTCCCCTTTTCATCCAACTCCAGCAAGTCCACCCAGAAGTCCTTAAAGTACTTGCCCGCACCTTTGCCTGAGGGATTTTTCAGGCGCTGTGCAATCAGTCCGCGTCGCCTGTCGGCTTCCGCGCTAACCTTCGGATCACGCAGACGCGAGGAAACGTATTCCTGCATCCGGGCAAACGCGTTTTCTCCCTCGGCAAACTCCGAGATATGCGCAAGGGCGATGCCGTCCGCACGGAGCGATTGAATAATTCTTTGGGCCAGAGCATCCGGCACGTAGGGGTACCGGCTCCACGCCATACGCGACTCGCGGTTGAGGAGCCGGTACCAAATCGGCCATGCATTGCGGACCCGATGGAATCCGTAATACCCCCGCTCATACTGTGTCTTGAAAAATGAGGCGCTCATAAGAAACAGTCAAGATCTAATACAGTTACTATACCATGTCCGACGAGTCGGGAGAAAGGGAGCGGCGGTTGGCGAGGACAGCGGCAAAGATGCGGCTCATTTCGCGGGACTGCTTTTTCCATGAGATATGCTGCTCCACAAAGATCCTTCCCCCGCTGCTCAATCGCTTATAAGCCGCTTCATCGTCGATCAGGTATTTGACAGCGGCGGCAATCGCTTGCGGGGACTTGGGCGGCACTATGAGCGCGGTCTTACCATCTTTCAGCACTTCTGAGGCGCCCGCGGTCTCGGATATGATCACCGGCAGGCCGGAGGCCATGGCTTCAAACACCGCCAGCCCCCAGGATTGAAGATGGTTCGGGAACAGAAAAATGTCATGCGACTGATATGATCTCTGCAGTTCCTCTTCCGATACTTCGCCCGCAAACCGCACGCGATCCGTTATACTCAATATTGAACATAGCCGCACAAGCTCTCCATGGTATGCCGGATCCGCCTTGTAGCTGCCGGTAATCGTCAGATGCGCGTCATACCCCTGATCCAAAAGCGTCTTTAGAGCGCGGATACCGTCTTCAAAGCGCCGGTGCCGAAAAAAAATGCCGTTCATGAGGAGAGACGCTCGTCTCGCCGGCCGGGACATACGTTCTTTATAGGGAAACGCGCCAAGATCAAGGCCGTTGCGCACGACCAGCGCGTCTTTTCCAAAATATTTCCTTACCCACATCTGATCCCGATAATCCAGCACCGCAATCGCCTCCAGAGGCCGGATGAACCGCCGGATCTCATACTGGTCTATGAGCCAGGAAAGCCCCCGGACCGCCGCATTGCGCCGGAACTCCGGATCAAGCTCTCTGGCTCGCAGGTACCCGAACCTGCGCGTCGGCATGTCATGCATGGTCCAAACCGCCGGTACGCCGCGTTTACGCGCTTTGAAATAATAAGCGACTTTGTAGCAAACCTGATCATGAGGATTGAGCACCTTAGTATCCTGGTCAATGAGCGAGGCCAGCGCGCGCGCCGCGCGCGCTTCAGTGAAGATATTTATGATCATATTGACGTGCCTCGGATAGTACCCAAGCGCCACTACATCCAGACCGCGGAGCAACTCCGTATAACATCGGTCTTGGTCATAAAGAAAGGTGTAGAGCGTCACCTCTTCACCCGCCGAGATAAGCTCGCGCGCCAAAGACAAAACATGGCGCTGGACCCCGCCCCGCACATTCAGTTTGCGGACGATGATTGCGATTTTCATCCTGTTCGGATATGATATTACCTACGCATATGAGTTTAAGACGCACGATTCAGACCTGGGATCGCCTCGGAAAGACCCAACCCCTATGGGCGATCCTCAACCATAAACATAAGAAAGACGCCGCATGGGAGACGGATGAATTTTTCAGAACCGGCGAGGAAGAAATTGCCCATGTCATGGAATATTTTGACTCTCGCGGCGTCCGGATCAAGCGGAGCCGCGCGCTTGATTTCGGCTGCGGAGCCGGACGGCTCAGCCGCGCCCTGGCCCACTCCTTTAAGCGCGTGATCGGTGTGGATGCGGCACCCTCAATGATTGCCTTAGCCCAGCGGTTGAATCGCGGCATACCCGCCTGCCGCTTCCTACTCGCGCCCAATGGCAGCCTCTCGCTTCTACAAAGTCACTATTTTGACTTTATATATTCTTCCATCACGCTCCAGCACATGGAGCCGCGCTACGCGCGCCGATACCTAAAAGAGTTTTTTAGAATCCTATCACCGGGAGGAACAATTGCCTTCCAGCTTCCGAGCGAACGGATCGCAGAGGTGCGGACGCGACGAATGCTTCCCAGAATCAAAGACGCCCTCAAACGCCTTGTTCCCCTCCCTCTGCTCCAAAGATATCATCAACTCCGCCATGGCAGAGATGCGTTTATCGAGATGTATGGGACGCCGCGTGAAGAAGTTATAGGGCTGCTTGGGCGCTGTGGAGGAAGCATCATCGGGGTGGAAGAAAATGACGACGCCGGAGACGATTGGGTCAGCTTCCGGTATTATGCGCTGAAAGATTGACGTCTCGTTTCAATGCCGCAAGGTCTGAGTGCGCCATCATTTGTACTAACTTCTTGAATCCAACTTTCGGTTTCCAGCCAAGCTCGCGCAGAGCGCGGCGCGAATCAGATAGAAGAGTGTCGACATCCGCAGGCCGGAAAAGTGCGGCGTCCACTTTCACGTACTTTTTCCAATCAAGCCCCAGATATCCGAATGCCGCTTCTACGAACTCCCGCACACTATGCGTCTGGCCGGTGCCGATCACATAATCTTTCGGCTGCTTTTGCTGGAGCATCAGCCACATTGCTTCCACGAAGTCGCGCGCATGTCCCCAGTCGCGCTGCGCATCCAAATTGCCCAACCTCAACTCTTTGACAAGTCCCAATTTAATTTTTGCCGCGGTGTGGGTGATTTTGCGGGTCACAAACTCAAGACCTCTCCGCTCGCTTTCATGGTTAAAACATATTCCCGACACCGCAAACATACGGTATGATTCTCGGTAATTAACCGTGATCCAATGGCCGTAGAGTTTTGCGACCCCATAGGGGCTGCGGGGATGGAATGGCGTCTTTTCGTTCTGCGGCGTTTCTTTAGCCGCACCAAACATTTCCGAGCTTGATGCTTGATAGAATCTAATCTTCGGGTTCACCTGCCGGACTGCTTCCAGCATCCGTGTCACCCCAAGCCCGGTCACCTCGCCCGTGTATACCGGCTGTTTCCACGAATCGCCGACAAACGACTGCGCAGCGAGATTGTACACTTCATCCGGCTTGGCTTCTTTGAGCGCGTGCACCAGCGACGCCTCATCAAGTAAATCGCCCGAAACCAGCGTGATCTTATCCAGTATATGCGCGATATTCTCGACATTCTGGTGGCTTGCCCGTCTTTCCAATCCGTATACTTTGTATCCTTTTTTCAATAAAAACTCTGCCAGATACGAGCCGTCTTGGCCGCCAATACCCGTAACGAGTGCTGTTTTCTTTTTCGTCATGCCGACTTCTTAGAAATAAGATAATCTTCAAGCACCAGATAATCCATTTGGGTCGCAAGGAAACAGCGCAGCGCATCGTCGGGTGTCTCTATAATCGGCTCGCCCGCAAGATTGAAAGAGGTGTTGAGGATGAGCGGGACGCCTGTGAGTTTATGGAACGCCGCGATCAGATCGTAATACCGTCCATTCGCTTCTCTGGTAACGGACTGTATCCTGCATGTGCCATCCACATGCACCACCGATGGAATCTGCGATTGCCTCTCCTTCACCACGGGTGCGGCGAGCACCATAAAGGGGCTTTCCGTTTCAAGCTCAAACCACTCGCGCTGGCGCTCCCGCAGGATGGACGCGGCAAACGGCCGCCACGGCTCGCGGTGTTTTACTTTCTTGTTCACGATATCTTTCATCTCCGGATTCCGCGCGTCGCAAACAATCGAGCGATTGCCGAGCGCCCGCGGGCCATACTCAGAGCCGCCGTAAAACCAGCCGATTATTTTACCATCGGCAATCAGGCGCGCGGCTTCCTCCGCAACATCGGGCGACCTCCTCACTTGGATCTTATCCTCCCGCCTCCCGATCGCCGCAGTTATTTCCGCATCCGTATAGGGCCTGCCGAGCGAGGCGGAACGCATCTCCCAAACTCGCGGCTGGCCCAACACCGCATGCCAGCCCCATAGGGCTGCCCCGAGCGGAACTCCAGTATCAGATGCGGCCGGCTGGATGAAAATCCGTTTGAAGCCGACTTTATCGAGAAAATTTTTGTTGGCGTCAATATTAAGACCCACTCCTCCGGCTACACAAAGATTTTCAGACCCGGTAACGTCCTTTAGCTTTTTCCCGATACGATACGCAAATTCTTCAAGGACTTTCTGCGCCGCGTATGCTACTGATGCGTAATAATCATCCGGGAGGCGATCTGATTTGGGCTCGCGGCGCGGGCGCGGCAGGCGGATCTCAGGGAATATGGTCGGCTCGGTAAACATCACCCTATTGGCAGAGCCGCCCAGCATCCGGAAGCGCAGCGGCCGCGTCACGCGCCTCATCTGCATACGGACATACGCGTTGCCGACCGTCACGAGATCCGCAAAACTTTTTCTCCTTCCAAGACGCGCGCTTACCGCTCCCGGCGGGTATCTGAGCCGCGAATTGCAAAGGATATAGCCGCCCTGTGCTCCGCACCAGCGCTCAATCGGAAACATCTTCAATATCGAGTCGGTCCCGTACGGAGCAAGCCCCATGGTTTTACCCTCCTCATATTTACCCATCCCGACATAATAGGTGATTTCGGAATAGAGCTTGCCGATGCCCTGCGTATAAGGATTGGATTTGCCGTCCCGAAGGTGCAGGGTCTTTTGAATTTCATAGAAGCGGCTGCCCGCGCCCCGATACAGCGTCTCGGTTTCTATGGCGGTTACTCCCAAGTGCGTCCGGTATACTTCTCCGGCGCCGTCATAGATCAAAATCGCCGCCTCATCAAACGGGGAGCAAAAAAAGGCCGAGGCCGCATGCGCATCATGATGATTGATGATCTCTATTTTGGCATTGGGGAATTGATTGCCTACGCGGGGGAAAAAATCATCTTTAATCGGCGCCCGCCAGCGCGCACTCCCCTGCTCGAGCACAATCAGATCTATTTCTTCCGGCTTCGCTCCAAGCGCATCAAGACAGTATGGAATGCTACGCTCCGGGAACATTTCAAATGAGTGCTTGATGTGATTGAGCCGCTCCTCAGAGATCGCGACAATCCGGCCGTCGGAAATGAGCGCGGCTCCGGGATCGTGCCCCCGAATTTTTAATCCGAGAACATTCATAGCAGTGTCTCAGATGACGTTTGGAGCATATCATACGGCCGTTTTGATGTCCATCGGCCGTTTTGATGTCCATGCATGCCGCAGAGGAGTAGAACCCATCTCAAAAATGCATTTGGGCTGCAATCGGCGGATTTCTGCTCATCCGCCTCCTCGGGGCTCTGCGTATCTCTGATACCGTATCACCCCTGTCAAGACGCGAGGCGC
>CAYIGN010000004.1:13108-21915 GCA_964363055.1 uncultured Candidatus Saccharibacteria bacterium | reverse complement strand
CGCAGGACTCGGCCGCGACAACTACCGCCGCGGGCGCCTCATTTCGGCTGCGGCTTCTCGTCCATACCAGCGGCCAGATCAGTGTGAGCGGCCAGTCGTTCAAGTTGCAGTTCGCGGGCAAGGGCACCGGCAGTTGCACGAGTCCTTCGGGCGGCAGCCCCTCGGCTTATACGGATGTGACCGCCGCCACGGTGGTTGCATATCGCGACAATGCCGCGCCCTCCGACGGGGCAGCACTCACCGCCAATGCCAATGATCCGGTGCATGGAGCGGATACTGTTGTGAACCAGACCTATGAAGAAGCGAATAACTTCACCAATTCCCAGTCAGCGATTTCAGCCGGGCAGGATGGTAAGTGGGATTTTGCGTTTTTGGATAGCAGTGCGTCTCAAAACACTACCTATTGTTTTCGGGCGGTGAAGAGCGATGGGACCGCGCTCAACACCTACTCGGTATATCCGGAAGTGACGACCTTTGGTAGCGCTACGGTCTCAATTGCCTCTGATCAATTTTTTGAAATAGAGCAGGGTATTACTGCAATCCCGACCATTACCGTAACCGCACTCTTCGGTACCGCCATCACCACTGCCAACGATTTACGCATTGCGATTGCAACCTCCAGCGTGGACATGCGCTGGGATACGACCGATACCACGGCAACTTTGGGAGGAGGCGCGAGCGCCAAAGTTGCCAACCCAGTTAGCTACGAAGGAGGCGGAAGTGTAGCGGTGATTGGGGTTAGCACCGACTTTGCGGCCAATGACATCCTCACGGTCGCGGGTCTGGGTTTTGCCAATTTCAATAGCGCCGCCGCCTCTTCCTCGGCGCTGGTGCTGTATTTGGACGGGCCGACGGATACAGTCGCCGATGCTACTATCGCTCAATCCATTTCGGCGAGAGGCAAGGCGGCGATTGCTGACGCCGCCAGTGGTCAGGAATCCAATAAGCTGGACGTGGAGTCAACCACGGTAGCGAATGCGGAGCTTTTCTCCTTCCACCTGTCGCCGACTGGAGAAAGCGCCAATGTGACCAGCGTCGCTATCGCCCTCTCGCAAGTCAAAGGATATAAGTGCAGCGACTTCACCAATGTCGGCCTCTATGTTGACTTCAACGTGAATGGCGATGTGGATGTGGGCGAGACCGCGGTCGGGGGAGCTCCAACTTGCGTAATCAATCAAGGGAGCGGGTCGCTTAGCTTTAGCGCGTCTTTTGCCACCAGCACCGCCCGCGATTATATCCTGCGCGCGGACATTGATGGCAATAATCCTGAACGAACCATGGTCTTCTCACTCACTACTTCCAATGTTGCTCTGCAGGGACAGATATCCCTGCAGGCGATTACGATCGGCGGCAGTGTGGCAAGTGCGGCACAGTTTCGGCAAAGTCGAGGCGGTGGCGGAGGAGGAGTGGGTGTAGCCGTCCCTGCAACCGAGACCCCGCGCGTTGGCGCAACTGTCCAGAGCGGCGGCGGAGGGGCGGAGAGCCCAACATCATCTCAGGAGACCACAACCACTGGGGCAACCCAACAAGGCGGCGGGAGTGGAGAGACGAGTGAATAGTGAATAGTGTATCTCGTACATCGGGGGTGGTATGTGGATAAGGGTATGGTTGATTATTGCATTGAGAGTGGTAAAGTGAATATATATGGTTACACGACATTCGCGACGGGCTCCGAGAAGTGATTTTGACTCGGAGAGTGAAATCGGTGATTTTATAAATGAGTCGTCCGCGCCCCTCGAAGAGCCGTCTTTGCAGGAAGTAGAGTCACCCAATCCCATCCCAGAAACCCCTTCATCCGTTCCCCCGTCCGAAGGAGACGGACAAAGAGAATCGCTGCTCCGCTACTCAGCAATGCTGGGGCTGGTAGTCATTGCCGGGGTTTTGGGAGGTGCAGGCGGATGGTTTGCGGCAGTCGGGATACGGCAGCCAGCCAATTTCCCGGCAGTGCCATCAGAAAAAATCCAAGCCGTATTTCTGGCCAATGGCCAAGTATACTTTGGGAACTTGCGCGAGCACTCATCCGAATACCTGCAACTTGAGAATGTTTATTATCTGCAGGTTGCAGAGCCGCCCCAGACAGGGCAGCCGCAGTCAAGCTTTACTCTGATAAAGTTGGGCAATGAGCTTCATGGACCGGAAGATGTGATGTTTATTCCCAAGACACAAATTCTTTTCTGGGAGAATTTGCGAGAGACCTCGGAAGTGGCCAAGACCCTCCGCGCCGCGCGGCAGTAATAGAGAGTCCATTTCTTCTGAGTTTGCTGAATAATAGATTTTCGCTGTCATTCCCGATCCCCGATTCAAATCGAGGACAGGCGTGACTCGCCTCGCTGGAGCTTCAGCGAAGCGGGTCGGGAATCCAGTTTGACTCATGCTGCGGATTTCCGTACTCGCTCTCTATTCCATTATTCACCAAACTCTTTTCTCGCTGCCTGATAGGTATGGGACAATGCTTCAGCAATTCAAGCCGGACAATTCTATATTTCAGTATTGCGTTGGGTCTCTTTTTTGGGGCATGGGGTGTGCCGGATGTCTCGGCGGATGAGTTTACCAGCACCAATTTCAAGCTGCTTGACCCCATATTTCAGTCGGGTCTTGGGGAGCGGCTTTCTTCCGACAGTTTCCGGCTGATCGGCTCCGTGTCCCAGATCGCGATCGGAACTTCCACCTCCGCGAGCTTTGAAGTCCGGGGCGGATTTTTATATTTCCCTGCTCCGGCCGCGCCAACTCCGTCCCCAACTCCAACTCCGACGCCCGCATCAGCGCAAGGCGGAGTGCTGGAGAGTTTGCTCAAAGCATTTGGCGTTCGGCCGCCCCCCCGAGCCATAGCGGCGCTCTGCGCGCCGCCGACGGATCTGGACTGCGACGGCAAGATCGGACTTTCGGATTTAAGCATACTCCTGTATTCGGTGGGCCGGGGCTTTCCGAATATAGCTGATTTCAATAAAGACCGTGTAGTGGACATGGAGGATTTGAGTATTCTTTTTACCAGCTGGAGCGAGCAGGTGGTACCCTTCAAGCGCGAGGAGCGAAGTCGGACCCGGATCGTAGAAAGCGCCCGCCTCCCTTTTGGCGGATTTGCTGCGATCGGCGAGGGGACATTGGGCAGTCCTCCAAGTCCCCAAACCAAGGATTCTCGGCCGCAATCCAGGGAGGCACGGCCGCTCCGCTCGGTGCGCGTGGCGTTGGAATGGATTTTTTCCTCCTTGAATGCAGTCGGCGAGCAGGTAAGGTCGTGGTGGACATCGCTGCTGCGCTGAGGTTTTTTGATATTTTAGGGTTTTGGAAGAAATGTCCCCGTGGTATACTGGAGCGAGAATGAGAAGTATTCATCCATTATGGGCCCTGCTAATTGTTGCAAGCATCGGGGCGCTGATTGGCGCGCCGCGCCCGGCGCTGGGTGCGGCGCAGGCCGTACTATTCTTGAGTCCAGCCAGCGGGACGTTTCTGGTGGGAAGCACTTTTGATCTCTCGGTGCTGCTGGATACCAAAAGTACGGCGATCAATGCAGTTGAAGTTGAACTGCTCTTCCCGCCGGAATTATTGCAGATTGCGAGCCCGTCAGTCGGCAGATCACTGGTGGAGGTCTGGCCATCGCCGCCGGTCTTCTCCAATCGCGAGGGGAAGATTTACTTTGTGGGCGGCATACCCTCGCCCGGGCTTGTTACCACGCGGGGTGTTATCTTGACTCTCACCTTCAGAGTGATTGCGCCGGGTGAGGCAGGGGTGGAATTTGGTCAAAGGTCAAGGGTTTTTGCCAATGATGGTCGAGGAACTGAGGTCCTCGGCCAGCGCTCCCCGGCATATTTTCGCCTGAACGTCCCTCCGCCGCTGGGGCCGGCTATTTCCTCGCCGACCCATCCGGATCAGGAGCGTTGGTATAGAGATCCCAATCCCTCATTTGTCTGGGCCAAGAGCGATTTTACTCAGGTCTATAGCTATTCATTTGACAATGACCCATCCGGATTTCCCGACACTATAGCTGATAGCAAAATTCCTACGACTGCCTACCAAGACGTGGGGAGCGGGGTATGGTATTTTCATCTGCGCGAGCAGAGATCAGGAGTGTGGGGTGGGGTGAGCCATTATGCGCTCAAAATAGACCGAGAGCCGCCAGCCGGATTCAAGGTTGAAGTGTCGCCCGGTATCCGGACCACGGCGCGCAATCCGGTCCTGCGATTTTTCAGCACGGATGCCCTCTCGGGGCTGGACCACTTTGAGATGAAAATGGTGCCGCTGGCCGGGGAAGGAGCGAGTGAGGCGCTTTTCTTTGAGGTCTCTTCGCCGTATCAAGCGCCGAAATTGGAACCCGGCCGCTATCAGGTGGTAGTGCGGGCGCTGGATGGGGCTGGTAACGCTCGGGATGCCGCGCTTACCCTCACTATTCTTCACTCGTTTGGTCAGTACCTCAATCCCGAGGGGATTGATTTTGGATTCATGTTACTCTCTTGGCCCATATTGATTGCGGTTTTGACAGCGCTTTTGGCTCTGGTTTTGGCGATCTTGGGTGCTGTGTGGGCCACTCACCATCCGCATGTCCTGCGGGCTTTGCGTCAAGACGCGCGCGCGATCTCACGCCTGCTGCGCGTGGTGCGGGGCAAGATGATCATCTGGATCGTTCTCGTGATTCTTGGCTCTGCTCTCGGGTTATCGGCTTATTCGGCCCAATCCCTTTCATCGCCTTCGGCCCCGGTCATCAGTGTGGCGCCGGCGCGCTACTACCCGCTGGACGAATTCTTGTACCTGGAAGGACGGTCGCACCCGACCGCGCCAGTGGATATCTTGTTTGAGCGGGTCGGCGGCGGAGCCCAGCCCCTGCGTAAAAACGTCCAGGCCAACTCCTTAGGAGAATGGTACGTCGCCGAGCGCCTGGAACTTGCCAGCGGCGAGTGGATGATTCGGGCGCGGGTGGCGACTGATCCACCCTCGGACTGGTCAGCCCCGCGACTGGTGCGCTCGCTTGTCTCCGGATTTGCAGTCGGGCCTCTGCGGGTGCGCTATGTGCCGGTTGCGCTTTCCTTGGTCGGACTATTCATTGCTTCAGGGATCTTGTTGGGGTGGTCAGTGTTTAAGGTACGGAGGATATCGCAGCAGGCGCGCGAGCGCGCGCTGGAGGAAAAAGCCGAGGAACTTGAGGAGAAGCTTCGTCAGCGCGAGCGGGAAGGACTGCGCGCCGCGGTGGAGGAGAAGTTCTCCGAGATTCGTAAGAGCGTTTCCGAGGAGTTGGTCCATCTTGAGTCGCGCCGCAGAGAGTATGGAGGATTACCGCCCGAGGAGGAAGCGCATCGAGCGGCCCTGCTCAAGGAGCTGCGCGAGGCCGAAGAGAAGATTGAAGAGAAGATTTCTTAGTGGTATGGTTTTGGCATGACGCTCTATACTCATAAAGCCGCCAACATCCGTAAAACGTGGCTTTTAATGGCCGCGTTTTTGGGCGTGGTGATCGGGATTGGCTGGGTTTTCAGCCAGATCTACGGCAATCCCGGGATTCTGTATATCGCGGTTGGGTTCAGCATCTTGATGAACGTAATTAGTTATTGGTTTTCGGACAGAATTGTTTTGGCGCTGCACCGGGCGCAGCCGATTGATCTCAAATCCCAGCCGGAGCTTTACCGCATCCTTGAGAACTTAACCATCGCCGCCGGACTCCCCATGCCCAGGTTTTTTATCATTGATGATCCGGCGCCGAATGCCTTTGCCACTGGCCGTAATCCTGGGCATGCGGTTGTGGCGGTGACGACAGGATTACTCAAGTCGCTGGATCGTTCGGAACTGGAAGGAGTCCTGAGCCATGAGTTGTCGCACATTGGCAACCGCGACATGCTGATTTCCACTGTTGCCGTAGTGCTGGTCGGCTTCATCTCCATTCTTTCGGATATGTTTATGCGCTCGCTGTGGTTCGGGGGTATGAGGGGTGATGATCGTGATCGTGGCCGAGCGGGCGGCATCTTAATTTTGATCGGTATCATGCTCTCCATCTTGGCGCCGATCATCGCCTCGCTGATTCACTTGGCGATTTCGCGCAAGCGCGAGTTGCTGGCGGATGCTTCCGGGGCGCTACTCACACGGTATCCGGAAGGACTCGCCTCTGCATTGGGGAAAATTGCATCCTACGGCCGCCCTTTGCGCACCGCCACCAACGCCACTGCCCATCTTTTCTTTGAAAATCCATTCGGCGCAGACAGGAGCGGCACGCGCAAAACTCCATGGATCGTAAAGATATTTTCCACCCACCCTCCGATTGAAGAACGGATTAGCGCACTACGGGGACGGCTTTCGTGATATGCCTCTTTATTTTGTAACCGGCAATCTGGGAAAGTTTGCGGAAGTGCGGGAGTTGATTCCCGAAATTGAGCAGTTGGAACTGGATTTGCCCGAAATTCAGGAAATCAACTCCCGCGAAATCATCGTCCACAAATTGCTGGAGGCGCTCTCGCATCATCCGGGTGAATTGATCGTGGAAGACACGGGGCTCTATCTTGACTGTCTCAACGGATTGCCGGGTCCGCTTGTCAAATGGTTTCTCACTACTATAGGCAACGACGGACTGGCCCGTCTCAGCGAAACATTGGGCAACAATCGCGCGGTCGCCCGCACAGTCATCGGCTATGCAAGATCCCATCAAGAGATGCACTTTTTTGAGGGGGAGCTTATAGGAAAGGTTGTGCCGCCGCGCGGCAATTTGGGATTCGGCTGGGACCCCATTTTCCAACCGGACGGCAGTGTGAAAACTTTTGCTGAGATGTCTACCGAAGACAAGAATGCCATGAGCATGCGGCGGCTTGCGGCAGACTCACTGCGAAAATTCATGCAAGACAGTAAGAGTAAAGATAACGTAGATAAATAGAAAGGTTCATATGATACGCTCGAGCGTATCATATGAACCTATACAGATGCTTAAAGGGATGACGAAGAGGAAGTATGAGAAGCGGCTCCAGAAGGCGCTGGCTGGCAATAAAGAATTCTTGATTGAGCGATTAGGCCAGGAGTGGGACCAGCTTCAACGATCGGCGCGGCGGGAGGAGCTCGTCCGTAAGGCACGGGCGGCCGGTGGGGTCATCGCCAAGTCGCTCTTGGTCCTTGGCATGATCGGCGGGGTAGTTATGATTGCGACGGTGGCTCCGAATTTATTTGCCGCAGTGGGACGCATTGCCGGCCGCAGCGGCTTTTTTGAGAGGAGGGGATTGAGTAAAGCTACGAAGTATCTCCGCCGCCGGAAGTATATCACCCTAAAGAAGGCCGAGGATTGGTATGAATTGAAGATTACCCCCAAGGGCGCTGACATCATTCTTCAAAAGTCCTTGAACGAGTTGCAGGTTCAGCACGAAGGGAAGTGGGATGGCGTCTGGCGCATGGTAATTTTTGACATCCCCAATAAGCATAAGTGGGCTAGGGATGCTTTGCGTAGGCAACTCCGCGCGATGGGATTTTATGCCTTGCAGGAGAGTGTATTCGTATTTCCGTATGAATGTGAACAGGAGATCGCTTTCCTCATTGATTTATTCAGCGTATCACGGTATGTACGTCTGGTACGTACTAAAGATATTTTGCACGATGATGACCTGCGTGAATTCTTTGGTCTGGAAAACCAATAGGTTCACATCTTACGCTCGAGCGTAAGATGTGAACCTATTGGTAGAATGGCGGGAGAGTGTATAGGGGGTATATATCGATCTATACTTTAGAGGTCTATACTTTAGACAGCATAGGGAGGGATGCGCCGAATTGGTAAGGCACCTGCTTACTGACTTTTCCACATTAGGTTTACAAGTGAAAATTGCATAATTGCGCAAGATGCGCAGTTTCGGAGCCTGAAAAAACCGCAGATATACTTGAAGTATATTGAGGATTTTTTCAGGCGAGAAACAAGCAGATTGCGCAAGGAGGCAATTTTTTAACGCAAAGCCCAATGTGGAAAAGTCAGTAGAGGACTATCGAAGTGAGAACTCAATAGGGCAAAAGACCCATTTTTTCTTTCGCCGCGCTGAGGGTTTTTGACGCGATCTTGGCCGCTGCTTCATCGCCGGCTCGAAGAGGCGCACGAACTCCACTTTCCTCGAGGCCGCGATAAATGCTCTGGATCGCCCCAAGTTTCTCCACCAGTATTTCAGCAAGATCGGTTTTGAACGCCGCATACCCCATGCCTTTGTATCTGTGTTCGATCTCTTCCACACTCATCCCGGAGAAGCCGGCATAGATCCGTACGAGATTCGCGATCGCCGGTTTTTGGCGCTCGTCATAGTGCACCTCTTTGCCCGAATCAGTCACAGCCGCTTTCATTTTGCGCCGGATCTCGGACGGCGGATCAAGGAGTGCGATGCAGCTTGCCGGATTTGCTGCAGATTTGGACATCTTCTTGGTGGGGTCGTCCAATCCCATCACTCGCGCGGTATCTTCTTGAATGATCGGCTGGGGGATAGTGAATGTTTTGCCAAAGCGATTGTTAAAGCGGCGCGCGAGAGTGCGAGTTAGTTCAAGGTGCTGGAGTTGGTCTTCGCCGACCGGCACGGTCGATGCCTGATACAGCAGAATGTCAGCTGCCATTAGGGTAGGGTAAGTTAGAAGACCGGCCATTGTTCCGGCACTCTCCCGCTTTTCTTTATATTGCGTCATCCGCTCCAGCTCCCCGACTGGTGTCAGAGTATTGAGAATCCACCCGAGTTCGGCGTGCGCCGGCACGTGCGACTGCACAAAGATAACTGATTTATTGGGATCAATTCCGATTGCAATAAGCAGCCGCGCCAGTTCTATGGTTTTGGAGCGGATCGCCGCTGGCTCCTGCGGCACGGTAATGGCGTGCAGATCCGCGA
>CAYIGN010000004.1:0-13098 GCA_964363055.1 uncultured Candidatus Saccharibacteria bacterium | reverse complement strand
TATTTGTTCTGCAGATCCACCCATTGTTTGAGCGCCCCCAGGTAGTTGCCAATATGGATGTTGCCCGAGGGCTGGATGCCGCTAAATACTATTTGCTTGGCTGTATTGTTTGCGTTCGCTTTGCTCACGGATGTTTCATTGTTAACAATGCTGAACAAGGTAGCAATGTAACAATGTTTTTATACCTCTATCACCACCGGCAGCACCATGGGTCGCCGCTGGGTTTTGTTGAATAAGAATTGGCCGACTTTCTCGCGCAGTTCGTCTTTTACATGGGTCCAGTTGATGGGGTGGGTTCCACTGACCGTGATTTCTTCCACAATTTTGCGCGTCCGCTGGCGGACTTCTTTGAGCAGCTCCTGCGACTCCTTGAGATAAATGAAGCCGCGGGAGATTATATCCGGGCTGGTGCGTACCCGGCCGGACTTGGAATCCACAATCGCAATGATAACAAAGATGCCGTCTTCGGCCAGATGCTGGCGGTCTCGCAGGACCACTTCCTTGACGTCGCCCACCCCGAGGCCGTCCACCATAACATAGTCGGTCGGCGCTGTTTCTTTGAGTTTCTTGATTTGCTCCGGCGCGACCGATACGATATCTCCATCTTCGGCAATCATTGCATGCTCTCTTTGCACACCCGCCTCGGTCGCGAGCTCGGCATGGAGTTTGAGCATAAAGTAATTGCCGTGAATCGGAATGAAAAATTTAGGTTTGGTGAGGTTAATCATCATCTTGAGCTCCTCCCGTTTGGCATGCCCGCCGGAATGGATGTCCATCGTGGCATAATGATAGACCTTAAACGCTTTCTTATAGAGGACATCCTTGAGGCGCTGGACCGTGGCTTCGTTCCCGGGAATCACCGAGGAGGAGAAGATAATGGAGTCATTGGGTTTGAGCGAAATAGTCCGATGCTCATTATTGGCAATTCTCATCAGAACCGCCCGGTCCTCACCCTGCGCGCCGGTGCAAACAATCGTGATCCGGCTGTCGGGCAGATCACCCAAATTTTTGGATTCGATCAGAGTGCCTTTTTTGACTTTCAGATAGCCGAGCGCTTGCGACACGGCTACATTCTGCTTCATGCTGTGTCCTTCAATCACGACCTTGCGATCATACTTTTCCGAAAGCCAGATCAGCTGCTGGACTCGGGTGAGGAGCGAAGAAAAAGTGGCGGCAATGATCCGGCCGGAAGCGGCTTTGAAAATCTCTTCCAATGATTTCTGGACGTCCGTTTCTGAGATCTGATGTCCAGGCATCTCCGCGTCAGTGGACTCGGATACCAAGAGTAGAACCCCTTGTCTTCCGAGGTCGGAGAGCCGCGTAATGTCGGCCGGGCGCTCATTCACCGGCGAATGATCAAACTTAAAGTCGCCGGTGTGAACAATTGTTCCAATCGGGGTCTTGAGCACCACGCCGACGCTGTCGGGGATATTGTGGTTGACGTGGAAGAACTCAATCGCAAAGGAGCCGAGCTTCAGCCGCGACTCAGGAGTGATGACGTGGATTTCGGGCCGCTTCAAGTGGGAGAAGTCCTCATGACGTTTGAGGATGATCCCGCGGGTCAGGGCCGTGGAGTAAAGCGGCGGATTTCCCAGAGCATCCATGAGATGGGGGATCGCGCCGATGTGGTCATAATGGCCGTGGGTGATAATGATCCCCCGGATATTTTTGCGCCGCGGCCGGAGGTATTCAACGTTCGGAATGAGGTAATCAATCCCCGGCATGTCTTCCTCGGGGAATTGAAGACCCATGTCCACAATGACGATGTCATCTTCATACTCATAGACATACATACTGCGCGTCACCTCGCCGCAGCCGCCCAAGGGGATAAATTTTAAGATTCCCCTTTGGAGCAAAGGAAGTGGTCTAGCTGGATGCGGTCGTTGTGCTGCATACCCGGAGGGACCGCGGGGTATGCGTCTGGGTGGACGGCGCGTGCCAGCGCCGGCGGGCCGCGCGGGACGCCGCGCGGAAACAGTTGCGTATGGAATCATACGAATTGATGAGAAATAAGTTAAACCAATAATAAGAAAATATGATGGCGGTTAAGTTTGCCGCGGGTGGGATTCGAACCCACAAGCCTTGCGGCATACGCTTCTGAAGCGTACGCGTATACCAGTTCCGCCACCGCGGCACAGGCGAATGCGAATAGCCGCTTCAGCGCGCGATCGGAATCTGCACTCCAAAGAGGGCTTTATCCCGTTAGAAATAACACCCCGGCGCTGCTTGCTCCGTTAGAAACTCTCTTCCCAACGGGGTGATTGTGGGTCGCTGCTTTGGGCAATTTCCGTGAGTATCCAAATACCTCGTGTACCCCGTTAGAGCCTGCCCTAACAGGGCGGTAATTTCTAACGGGATTTATTTCAGGAGAATTCAATGATAGGTCCATAATAGCACTATGAAGAATTTCATGCAAGCCCAATATCAATCATCTAAATGACCGCTCGGTCTTTCGATACCATAGATTGACGTCATTGAAGCGATCAGCCGGGAGGGATATTTTCTGGACCGCGACTCCTTGCAGGTTTCTTGGCAGAAGATAGAGGTAGAGCTGAGTATAGAGGGGGATGGCGGGCAATTCCTCCGCGGCAAGCCGCGCGAACTCTTGATACTTTTCGCTTCTCCCGGCGGCATCGGTAATGCTCCGCGCTTCTTCCAAGACCTTGTCCGCCTTCTTATTCGTAAAAAGGGCAACATTCAGCCCCGGATCTTTGGCTTGGGAGGAGTGCCAGAAGGCAAATGGGTCCGGCTCATAGCCGTACACTTGGCCAAAAAGTAACAGTTCAAACGCGCGCGGCCGGATAACAGACGATTCCAATTCAGCAAGGGTTTTTTCCTGAATCGTGACCTCAATCCCTACCGCACTCAGATCATTTTTAATCAAAGCCGATGCCCGCGAGAGCTCCGGCCAATTCGACGTGGAGAGAGTGAGCCGCAGCGGCATTATTTGGGTTTTTCGGTCTTGGCGGATCTTTTTTTCGAGAATTCCATCGCCGTCTTCATCTTTCCAGCCGGCCTGTTTTAGGAGTGTTCGGGACTGTTCCGGATCGTAAGCATAGCGCGAGATCTCTCCGGTGCTGGCTAGCCGGAAAGAAGGAAGCAGGGAGGAGATGGTTATTCCTCCGCCGGCCGGCGCATCAGCGGCAATCCGTGTTGTGTCAAGAGCGTGCGCAATCGCGGTGCGCGCGTTCTTTTCAGCGAGAATGGGCGATTCATGCGGATTGAAGAAGAGGCTAAAGATCCGGGGTGTAGAGAGCGTGTGCACCGAGACCCGCTCATGGTTCAGGGTTTCTACACTGGCGGCTGAGATCGGCGCAAACCCGTCAATCTCACCTCGCCGCCAGGCGGCAACCATTTCATCTTCGGAGGCAAAGAAGAAGAGCGTTATTTCTTTGAGATACGGCCCGTCGCGATGGTAGCTGGGGTTGCGCGATAACGTGTACGATAGCAGCGATCCATCGCCTTGCGCCTCGAAGCGCCTCAGTTGATACGGTCCCGAGCCGACAGGTGAGAGATTAAGTTCATGGAGCAAGGCCTGCTCCGCGCTTACTTTCTCCCAGAGATGCCGGGGGATGATCGCTTGGGTCAGGTTTTCAATAAAGGGCGCATACGGGGCGCGGAGCGTGAAGCGAAGGGTGCGACTGTCAACTTTTTCCACCTCAACCCCTTGCCAGTTGGGGCGCAGGGGGCTTTTGTATTGCGGGTCTTGGACGCGTTTGATGGTAAAGACGACATCATCCGCGTCCAGCTGTCGGCCATCATGCCAGTAAAGATTCGATCGCAGGAAAATGTCGTATATCTTCCCGTCGTCACTCACCTCATAGCGCTCGGCCAAGTCCGGTTCAAGTTCTCCAGCGCCATTGTAGGTCAGGAGGCCCGAGAAAATCAGACGCGCCAGGTCCCGCTCGGCGTCTTTGGCAGGGTAAAGGGGGTTTATGGCGCGCGGCACCCCAATCAAGCCCTCGCTATACGATCCGCCTATTTGAGGAACCGGGTGGGTAAAGAAAAAGTATGCCCGTACTCCCAGGCCGATGCTCGATATCAGCATAATATTTACCAGAAACAGGAGTGCTCGTTTCTCTCGGCCGGATAAGACATGAGGGAGGTAGAGGAGTTTACGCAAGGTCAAGAGTTTCCAGCGCCGAGTTAGGCGCCGCAACATATCGCTCATGGCCTGCAAGCGTGAGATCATCGCAAGATGAGATTAAGCAAGGCAGTCAGAAGAAAGAGCGCCGCGAGCGCAATTGTTCCCCTGAAGAGGGTGCGCTCCATTCCCCGGCGACTGCGATAGAAAGCCCCTCCGCCGCCCAATACCGGAGATAATCCGCCGCCGCGCTGCTGAAGCAAGATTGCGGCGATGAGGAGCACTGAGACCAAAATTTGAACAATTGTGAGGATACGCAGCATGGAAGTGTGAGGAAACGCGGTTATGTTATGCCAGGGTCCGGAAATCCTCAATCTCGAGTCCGGGCAGAGAGTGATTTGCAGCCCACAGTATCCCGGCATTCACTGCGATGCGAAAAGCAAGTTTGAATAAGGTGTAATTTATCATCGCGTTGTCCCCACCTTTGTTATCAGGAATGTCATACCCGCGAAACTTGTCCCCCGATCGGAGTCGAGGGCAGGCTCTCGTGAAAACGGGGAGCGGGTATCCAGAAAAACCAGCGCAAGAGCCAAGAATGGCCTACTGGATTCCCGCTGGAGTTTACCCTCGACCGCGATCGGGGGCGGGAATGACACATGAGGAGTGGGGACAACGCGTGGCAAAATTACAAATAAGGAGATCAGGGGATCTGGGTCTTTTACGCGCGTACACTTGATGATACCGATCTTGTCAGTCCGTGTCAACTCGGCGTTAATTGACAATATTCACCAAACTTGCTTTAAGGATGGCGCTAATTTAAGATGGCGTATAGGACCGAAGTTTCGCAATTCAAAGTTATTTATGATATTATTGCCTGTAAGAAATCGCCGCGTTGTTCACACTCTATTGTCATTCCCGTGGCATGCTGGAATCCAGTTGGACTCGCTTTTGGCTTGGGTATGGTATTTCTGGATGCCCGCTCCCCGTTTTCACGAGAGCATCCCTATAAGAAAAAGTGTTAACAGCGCTCTGTTTTTTACATATCACCAGAGGTGAGACGGTTGTTTGGAACTTTTCTTTGTGATAGGATACAAGTATGGCGACTCCCAAGACAAAAATAAAATTACGACATGGCGCGGATCGTCTTGCCAGGAAACGGGCCGCTTTCATAAACGGCCGGGTGGTTGATTCCGCGGCAACCCTTCCCGCTTTGGCAAAAAAACTCCGAAGCAGGAAATTTGTCTCCAGGCCCTCGGTAATGCTCGTTCCGCACAAGGATGAAGGGCCATATATTCTCGCGGGAATTCACGGTCTCGTTCAATCTCCTCGGGCGGGATAATTTCTTTTCGCAGTTCCGCATTACTTTTGACGAGAAAAAGAAAGAGGCCGTTTTATCATAACGTTTCAAGAAGTGTATGCCCCACCTTCACGAATCAAAAATCAAATTCCTGGAAGAGATGGCCAATCAGATCCGCGAGGATGTGATTGAGCGTCTGCGGGAAGTGGGGTAGTATTATCGTATGTACAGCCGTCTTACCCCGCAGAATAAGATTGAGGCGCTCCGGCGCTACTTTGAGAGCCGCGATGATGTGGTTATGGCATTTATCTTTGGCTCGCGCGCCAAAGGTCGCGCGCGGATGCGTTCTGATTGGGACATAGGCGTCTACCTCGTTGAGGAGAGCCGTGAACGTGAACAGGAAATTTGGGGAGCCGTTGAAAAAATTGTGGGGACGGAGGTGGACATGGTAGTGCTCAACCGAGCGCCCGCATCTCTTGCGTGGACCATCGTACGGGCAGGTATCCCTTTGACTCTCAAGGATCGTCGCATTTATCTGCGATTTTTTCGGTTGGTGAGCCGCGAGGCCAATGCATGGTACCGCACCGTCGAAAAATACCACCGTGTTTTTGAGCGATCGGCGTCACTTTCACAGGAAGACCGCGAGCAGCTGCAGCGCACGATTCAATTTATGGAAAGAGAAGCAGAGGATTTCGAGAAATTCCGGCATTTGACCTGGCAAGAGTATAGCGCGGATCGCCCGAAACAGCGGGAGGTGGAACGGTGGGCCGAGCAACTTATGAATGCGGCGATTGACGTTGCACAAGTTGTGCTGGCAAGCAGCCGCCGCGTCGTCCCCGAGACATACCGCATGATGGTGCAGACGCTCGGCACGATTCCGCCGTTCGATCAGAGTGATTTGTGCGAAAAACTTGCTCCGTGGACCGAGCTCCGCAATCTCCTTGCGCACGAGTATCTTGATTACCGGTGGAAGGAACTATCGGCATTTATTGCCCAAACGCCGCCTCTATTCGAGGTACTCATCTCACGGACAAAAGAATTTCTTGCGATGCAATAGTTATGGACATCCTCTCCCAATACAAAGAGCAGCATCCCGAGGCATTCAAAGAAAAGCCCCAATGGCAGCCGCCATCGGAATACGGCTTTTTCATCCGTCTTGTGATGCGGCTTTCGGGAGGGAGGATACGGGAGGCAAGGCAGGCCAGTTTGGCGCTGGTGATTGCCGCGGGAGTGGTATTTGTCGCAAGCATAGGGATTTTCATATACAGTTTTTCCGGCTCTCGTGTTCCCCAAAACCCCGTCCGAGATATAGACCAGCGTCAGTTTTCCGGCGGCAGATAATCATAAATATGAGAACCTCATTCTCAAAAGGATTTACACTTGTAGAACTTCTGGTGGTGATCTCCATCATCTCGCTCTTGTCCAGCATCGTATTGACGAGCGTCAATTCGGCGCGGGCCAAAGCAAGAGACGCGCGCAAAATGGCGGATTTTCGGGCGATCAGCACCGCCCTGCAACTTTTTTTTGACAAAACCGGCGGCATGCCTGGAAATTATAATCCATGCTGCGGGGTAGCCGAAGGGAGCGGCTTTTATGAACAAAGCATGCAGGAATTGGTGGATGCGGGGTTTCTCCCCTCAATTCCTAGGAGTCCGGGCGGCGAAAAATACAGCTGGTATAATTACGGAGGCGGCAACAATACCGGCGGACTTATGAAAACTGACTTGGAAACCGTTCCTGATACTACGACCGGAATTCCTCCGTCATGCCGGCCGTGGGCGGCGGGAGTTAATTGGTGCAGTCAGTCAAGCAGCAAAGAATACTGCATCTGCAACACCTACTGATTATGCCCCACCTTCACGAATCAAAAATCAAATTCCTGGAAGAGATGGCCAATCAAATCCGCGAGGATGTGATTGAGATGGTTGCTGGCGCCGGTTCGGGACATCTCGGCGGCCCCCTGGGCATGGCCGATATTTTTGCGGCGCTCTATTTCCATATCTTGCGCCACGACCCCAAAAATCCGGAGTGGCCGGAGCGCGACCGCCTCATTCTTTCCAACGGCCACATCTGCCCTGTGCGATACGCCGCAATGGCCCGCGCCGGCTATTTTCCGGTTGAAGAGTTGAAAACCCTGCGGCGGCTTGGCACGCGCCTGCAGGGCCATCCGCACCGGACTGCTCTGCCCGGGGTGGAGACCACATCCGGCCCTCTCGGCTCCGGCCTGTCGCAGGCGGTGGGCGCGGCAATCGCCGCGAGGATGGACCCCGTTAGAGGCAAGTCGCCTGTGGCGACTGCCGCGTCTATGGCGCGGGCCTCTAACGGGGTGGACAAAAGAAAAATCAGCATCTATTGCTTGATGTCCGATGGCGAGCAGGAGTGCGGTCAGACCTGGGAGGCCGCGATGCTTGCCGGAAAACTCCGGCTGGACAATCTCACCGCGCTCGTTGATCGCAACAACATCCAGATTGACGGGATGACTGAAGATATTATGCCCCTGGAGCCGTTGCGCGCCAAATACGAGGCGTTCAACTGGCACGTCATTGAAATCAACGGCCATAATTTTGAGGAAATTGTGCAGGCGTACGAGACCGCGCAATCGGTATATGAAAAGCCGGTGCTGATTCTGGCGCACACTATCCCAGGCAAAGGCGTGGATTTTATGGAGTTTAACTACCTATGGCACTCCAAGGCATTCAAGCCCGGAGAAGCGGACGAGGCGCTCCGACAGCTGAACGCGGCAGAAGGAAAAATAAAAAGCGAGCACGAATGATACTGGCGGCGGGTCCCCCTCGGCCATGCCGCTCGCTAAAATAAATTATCTGTCTATGCCCCTCAACGTCAAAGCAAAACTTGTTGAAAATGTTCTGGATGTGAAATCCCTGGACCAAAAACCAACCCGCGACGGATACGGACTTGGTTTGCTGCAGGCCGCGGATGAGAATCTGAATGTGGTGGCGCTCTGCGCGGAGTTGTGATATAATTAAGGGATGTTTGAATTGAGTCAAGAACAAAAAAATCAGCTGTCCAAAATCGGAGAAAAATTTAATCTGCGTTTCATTATCCTTCATGGGTCATACGCCAAAGGAACTCCCCGTAAAGGGAGTGATTTGGATATTGCGGTGGCGGGGAAGCGGAGAATCGAATTAGATGAATTATTGGATATACATGGAGAATTGGGGAAGATTTTTGGAGATAACAAAGAGCGCGAACTTGACTTGAAAACGCTCCACGGAGTTGATCCCCTTTTCCGGTATCTTGCGGTGAGGGACGGGGTTATTCTTTTCGGTGATCTCACGGAATACCAGGAGTTTAAGGCATATGCGTTCCGTGATTATATGGAGAGTACCGATCTGCGAGAGCTTGGAGTAAAGCTTCTTAAAAAGAGCATGCAGTCGCTCTCTCGATCTCATGCTTGATAAGGAGTTCGTCAAAAGAAAATTATATCTCAATCAGCAGGAGCTGGAACGGCTCCGCGCCTTTGAAAATTTTACCATAGATGAAATCGCAAGGGACCCGGTGAAGCACGCTGCGCGCGAACGATTCTTAGAGCGGCTTATCGGGAGGGCTATAGATATAAACCAGCACATCATCGGCGAGAAGGGGGATATAAGTCTTACGGTGCTGAAGTATCGGGATACTTTTTTGCGTCTCGCGGATATAGGGATATATCCGAAAGATTTTGCGGAGCATATCGCGCCGAGCGCGGGTCTGCGTAATGCATTGGTGCATGAATATAACAACATCGATCAGGATCTGCTCGGAAAAAGTATCGGCGAGGCCATCCAGGAATTTAACGAGTACGGCAAGTACGTTTTGGAATATATTGAACGAGAGAAAAACGGCTTCGGCGCGCTCGCCATTATCGCCATTATCGCCGCGGCTCTCCTCATCTGCGGCGGTTTCTTCGTAATTCAGTAGCATCCTCTCACCTTCAAATTCATCAAATAGTCTATGCCAGTAAATCCAAAGGCAAAACTCATAGAAAATATTTTAGATCTCAGGACCCTTGACCAAAAACCCACCCGCGACGGATATGGATTGGGTTTGGTCCAGGCCGCGGACGAAAACGCCAACGTGGTGGCGCTTTGTGCGGATTTGACCGAGTCGACGCGCACCGAATCGTTTGCCAAAAAATACCCGGAGCGGTTTGTACAGATGGGAGTGGCCGAGCAGAATATGGCAACAGTCGCTGCCGGTATGAGCTTGATGGGTAAGATTCCCTATATTTCAAGTTATGCGATGTTCTCGCCCGGCCGAAATTGGGAGCAGATCCGGACAACGATTGCCTATAACGAAGCTAATGTAAAAATCTGCGGGGCGCATGCCGGGATTTCCGTAGGGCCGGACGGCGCCACGCATCAAGCCATTGAAGACATCGCGATTATGCGGCCGATAGCGAATATGGTCGTGCTTGCGCCATCCGATGTATGGGAAGCGCAAAAGGTAACCTACGCAGTATCAAAAATCGCCGGCCCGGCCTATATCCGCTACGCGCGGGAGAAGACGCCGATTTTTACGACTGAGAAAACGCCATTTGAAATCGGAAAAGCGCACATTTTCTGGAGCGAGCCGGCGCGCACCAAGCCGGATGCGGCGATTATCGCCTGCGGGCCGCTGGTGCATAACGCCATTTTGGCAGCGGCCGAACTCGAACAAGAGGGGATAAAGGTGCGGGTCATCAACAATGCGTCAATCAAACCGATGGATGAAGAAACAATGATCAAAGCCGCTAAAGACGCACACGCCATTGTAACCGTGGAGGAGCATCAAGTCGCGGGCGGCATGGGCTCGGCCGTAGCCGAGGTGCTCGCCAAAAATTATCCGGTACCGATTGAGTTTATCGGTGTGCAGAATCGCTTCGGCGAGTCCGGCGCACCGCAGGAACTTATTGAACATTTCGGTATGGGAGTCCTGCACATCAAAGCTGCCGTAGAAAAAGTAATGAAGAGGAAATGAGAAAAATAATCATCGTCATCAGTGTAGTCATCGTCATCGCGGCGGGGTGGAGTATAATCGGACGCCGCCGCGAGCGCGCGCAACCGCCGGCAACCCCGACTGCCTACAGAGTCGGCGATTATCGTGAAGCGCTCGTGGCAGATGGCCGTGAGCGTTCGTATCTTTTGCATATTCCTGTGGGCTTTGATACGGCCAAGTTATATCCGCTCCTGCTTGGTTTTCACGGCGGGGCCGGCAGCGGCGAGAAATTCGCGGGGCAGACAGGATTGAGCGATTATGCCGACCGAGAGGGGTTTATTGCGGTATTTCCCGACGGCATTGAACACAATTGGAATGATGGGAGAGATACCACCGATGCTTACAAAGCCGGTGTGGATGACGTGAAGTTTGTCCGGCTGCTCATTGAATCTCTTAAATCAAAACTGCCGATTGACGCGAGCAGAATCTATGCCACCGGCGTCTCCAACGGCGGCATTTTTAGTGAGCGTCTCGCCTGCGAGCTGGCCGATGTCTTTGCCGCGATTGGACCGGTGGTCGGACCCATCGCGACGAATCTCGCGCCGCGCTGCAATCCGGCGCGGCCAATCTCGGTAGTCGGGATACAGGGCGCCGCGGACCCAGGTATTCCCATCGGTGGGGGAGAGCAAGGCGGGTTTGGCGGACTCGGCGCCGGCGGATTTGTTGAATCCGCAGAGAGCACGATGCAGTTGTGGGCATCCAAGAATGGCTGCGGTGTGCCGCCCACCATCACCAAACTTCCGCCCAAAGTAAACGACGGTACGAGCGTAACCCATTATGAATATCCGCGTTGCCGCGAAGGCGTAGCAGTAGAGTATTACATTGTCGAAGGTATGGGCCACGGCTGGCCGCCCAAGCGGCCGCAAGCACCGCGCCTTGCTGGTCCTACCTCCCAGAACATCAACGCAACCGATACGATCTGGGAATTTTTTAAGGCGCACCCGAAGCAATAATCACCTCACGCCATGAAAAAGATCATCATTATTATCATACTTGTTGTGCTTCTGGCAGGATTCTGGGTGATCATGCGAAAGAACAATAGCGGGCTTCGCGATGATAGAGTGCCGCCTCCCGCCGCAGTTACGCCTGTGCCCCCGTCTCCCGCCAATACGCCTCCGCCTTCCGGTCAAGAACCCATCTACCAGGCAGGTACTTACAATGAATCAATCACGGTTGACGGGCGCACGCGCACCTATCTTCTCCATATTCCCACTGGCTACCGAACCACCACTGCGTATCCTCTTGTTTTTTCCTTTCACGGCGCCGGAGGAAATGGTAAACAGATGGCAGCCAAGACCGGTTTTAATGCCTATGCCGATAGAGACGGATTCATTGCGGTCTACCCTGATGGAATTGATAATTCATGGAACGACGGCCGGGGCACCACTCAAGTAGACAAGCGGGGCGTGAATGATGTCGGTTTTGTATCGGCGTTGATAGATCACTTGGCAGCAAAACTCTCAATTGACAGAAAACGCGTCTTCGCAACGGGAATGTCTAATGGTGGCATTTTCAGTCATCGTTTGGGATGCGAGCTCTCTTCTCAGATTTCGGCGATTGGGCCGGTTGCAGGAGAGATTCCCGAAGCGATTGTTTCTTCCTGCAAGCCCTCAAGTCCAATGTCAAGGATCGCAATCCATGGCGTTGCGGATCCCTTAAATCCTTTTTTGGGAGGAGAAACACGCGGCGGGGCAGGGGGACGAATTCTTTCTGCACAGGCGACCGCTGAAAAGTGGGCGGCGCACAATGGCTGCTTGCTTAATCCATCAAAAACCAAGCTTCCTGTGACGGTGAATGATGGTACGTCCGTGGAACAGTGGATTTATCCCAATTGCAAAAATGGAACAGATGTTATCCTTTATGCGGTCAATGGCATGGGGCATGCGTGGCCGCCGCAATCTGGAGAAATCCCTCGCGTCTCCGGAAAAACTTCGCACAATATTGACGCGACCGAAGTCATCTGGGAATTTTTTAGAACGCATTCCAAATAAATACAAAATATGGAGGATCAGTACGACTTTATCGCCATAGGCGATACGGTGACCGACGCCTTTATCAAACTCAAGGAGGCGTCGGTGCACTGCGACATCAATACCGAGAGATGCGTCATCTGCATGCGTTTTGGCGATAAAATCCCGTATGAGGATGTGTTTGTGGTGCCGGCTGTCGGCAACAGCGCCAATGCCGCGGTATCGGCGGCGCGACTGGGGCTCAAATCCGCGTTGGTATCTAACCTCGGCGATGATTATTTCGGGAAAGAATGTATGGACGCGCTCGCGGCCGAGCGCGTGGGGACAGAATTTATAAAAACGCACGCGGGGTTTAAGACCAATTACCACTATGTGCTGTGGTTTGACGCGGACCGCACCATCCTGGTGAAGCACGAGGCGTATCCGTACGCGCTTCCCGACATCGGCGATCCTCGATGGATATATTTCTCATCGGTGGGCGAGAACGGCCTTGCCTTTCATTCGCAAATTGAACAGTATCTCGCGGCGCATCCGCGCGTTATGCTCGCATTTCAACCGGGAACGTATCAGATCAAATTCGGCACGGAGAAGCTTGCCGGAATCTATAGAAGAACCAAGGTGTTTTTCTGCAATAAAGAAGAAGCGCAGAGGATTCTGCAGAGCGGCGAGGAAGACGTCAAAAAGCTGATGCAGGCGATAGCCGCGCTCGGCCCCAAGATTGTCGCGGTGACGGACGGCGTGAAGGGTGCCTATGCCTATGACGGCAATAC
>CAYIGN010000003.1:0-22541 GCA_964363055.1 uncultured Candidatus Saccharibacteria bacterium | reverse complement strand
AGCAGATCCGCGAGCGGGTGGCACCGATGGAACAACTCTACGCAAATCTCCACGAGATCCGGGATTCACTCCTTGGCAGTTTTTTCTACGGCAAGCCGGTGTTTGCGCTTGAACTCACGGTGCCGCATATCGGCGAGGAGCTCATATTCTATGTTGCGGTGCCTCGGCGGCTGGAACCGGCCGTCGAGAAAGCGGTGCAGGGCATTTTTCCGGAAGCGAGCGTCGAGCGCTCGCCCGACTATAATATTTTCAATCCGCAGGGTAAAGCGGCCGGCGCTTCGCTCTCCTTGCGGCTCAATCGTTTCTATCCGATCCGGAGCTATCAGAAATTGGAAGGCGACCCGATGAAAGAATTGACCAATGTTTTTACCAAGCTCGCCGGCGAGGGCGAGGGGGCTGCGATCCAGATCGTCGCGCGACCGGCCGCGATCAAATGGCAGCGCAAATTGAAGGAGCATGCTAAACTTCTTTTTGAAGGCAAGAGGCCGAAAGAAGGCCTCATGAAGGCCGTCGAGACCGTGAGCGAGACGTTCAATCCGGCCGGCCCGGAAGGTGCGGCGCCGGGACAGACCCCTGGCGCTATGCAGCAACCCAAGCGCTTGACGCCTCTGGAGGAGGAAATCGTCCGCTCTTTGGAAAACAAAGCATCCAAAGCCCTTTTTGAAGTCAATGTGCGTCTGATTGCATCGGCCGCGACCAAAGTGCGGGCAGACGCGGTTCTGGAAGGACTGGAGATTGCTTTTGCCCAATTCACCGACCCCAATGCCAATAATTTTTACGTACGCAGAGCCGGCGGCAGATCGCTCAAGTCGCTGATATTTGATTTTTCCTTCCGCACATTTTCCGAGAGAGAGACCATGATTCTGGGCGCCGAAGAATTAACTTCCATCTTTCATTTTCCGAATGTCCCGACCGAGACGTCCATAGTAAAAACTCTCAAAGCCCGCGAGGCCGCCCCGCCGGCCAATCTTCCGGTCGAGGGACTGATCCTCGGCTACAATGTTTTCCGCGGCGAGAAGCGCGAGATCCGGATGCTGGATGAAGACCGGCGCCGGCATCTTTACATGATCGGGCAGACCGGCACCGGCAAGACAACCTTTCTGGAGAATCTGGCGGTGCAGGATATTCAACAGGGCAAGGGGGTCTGCTTCATTGATCCGCACGGCGATACGGCCGAGCGCATGCTCGGGCTTATCCCGCGCCACCGCTTGCAGGACGTGATTTATTTCAACCCCGGGGATGTGGAGCGGCCCATGGGCCTCAATATGCTCGAATACGACACGATGTTCCCGGAACAGAAGACCTTTATCGTGAACGAGCTCCTGGGCATCTTCGACAAGCTCTATAATATGCAGGTTGCCGGCGGCCCTATTTTTGAGCAATATTTCCGCAATTCCACAATGCTCGTGATGGAAGACCCCTCGTCCGGCAACACTCTTTTGGAAATCGAGCGCGTGCTGACAGACAAACCATTCCGCGACTTAAAGCTCTCGCGCTCGCGCAATATCGTGATCAATAACTTCTGGACCCAGATTGCGGAGAAAGCCGGCGGAGAGGCATCGCTCAAAGACATGGTGCCCTACATTGCTTCCAAGTTTGACAATTTTATCGCCAATGACATCATGCGCCCGATCATTGCCCAGGAAAAATCGGCTTTCAATTTCCGCGAGGTGATGGACAGCGGCAAGATTCTCCTGGTCAATCTCTCCAAAGGGCGCCTCGGCGACATCAACTCCGCTCTGATCGGGCTCGTCATTGTCGGAAAATTGTTGATGGCAGCGCTCTCGCGCTCGGAGCTCGCGGAGGAAAGACGTAAGGACTTCTATTTATATATAGATGAGTTCCAAAATGTGACAACCGATTCCATCGCGACAATTCTTTCTGAGGCGCGCAAGTATAAACTTAATCTGATTATAGCGCATCAATTCATTGGCCAGCTCAAGGAAGAAATCAAGAAAGCGGTTTTTGGCAATGTCGGCTCCATCGCCTGTTTTCGGATCGGCTCGGACGATGCCGAGTTCATGGCAAAACAATATAAGCCGGTGTTCAGCGAGCAGGATTTACTGAATGTGGACAATCGCAACTGCTACCTAAAGCTCCTGGTCAATGGCGCCACGACAACACCCTTTAGTATGAAGTCCTATCCTCCGCAGAAAGGCGACAAAGAATCCGCGGAGATAGTCAAGGAAATCTCGCGCATCAAATACGGCCGCCCGCGCGAAGAAATAGAGCAGGAAATCGTCTCGCGCCATCAAAAGCCGCTGGCATAGGAGGCGAGAATATGGTAAAATAATGATATGTACAATTGGTCAGTGGATGAGGAAAAATTCAAAAAAGAAGATCCGGAGGGATACAAAATCTGGCGCCTGGAGCAGATGATTAACTGGGGATTGGGCGGCGAAAAATTAAGCGAATCATTGGTGCGCAAATACTGGAAAAAACTATTTATGGACGATACAACACGTCGCTATCTTAAGTCGCTCTTATGGCCGAGAAAACACGCATTATAACCGAAGAACAGGTGAGGTTTCTGCAATTGGCCGGACAAGAGACGTATCTGCGCCGCAACTTTTATTTTACCGGAGGGACGCCCCTCTCGGCGTTTTATCTGTTCCATCGAATGTCGGAGGACATAGACCTTTTTTCCGAACGAGAAATCAATCTCCTGTCAATTCGCGCATTTGTCAAGAAAATTCAGAAGCCGCTTGGTATTAGCCGTGTTGATTATCGTCAGTTTCTCGGCCTCCACTCGTTCCAACTCTACTTTTCTGAGAAGGACATCTTGAAGATTGATTTTAACTACTATCCTTTTCCGCGCATTGAGAAAGGCATCCGCTACGAACAACTGGAGGTGGACAGTATTTTGGACATTGCGGTGAACAAAGTGCATACAATCGCAATGAAACCGCGCGCCCGCGACTTCATTGATATTTATTTAATCGTTCGGGAGAAAGGTTACGATATTTACGATCTATTGATGAAAGCAAAAGCAAAGTTTGACTGGCACATTGATCCGATTCAATTGGGATCGCGGTTTAATATGGCATCCGAGGCCTCCGACTATCCGCGCATGCTCAAACCGGTTGATCATCGCGAGTGGAAAGATTTTTTCGTGAAGGAAGCGCGCAAATTGAAGAAGGAGATTTTTAGACGCTGATGATAACAAAGACCGATTACGCCATTGTTTTACTCGTTGGATTCTTTGTGGGCATATTCGCGATCCCGACGCTGATTAACCTCGGTATGCGGAGGCCGGCGATGCTGCTTGTTTTGCCCTGGGTAGGCGCTTTGGTTTGGGTAATCGGTCTCTGGATAGGCGCGATTGCCTCGCGGCGGATTGCGTTCCTCGCGCAATTTGCCAAATTCGTCGCGGTCGGGTTTCTCAACACCGCGATTGATTTTGGGATTCTCAATCTCTTGAGCCGGGTCTCGGGCATCACCGCCGGCCTGGTCATCGGCGGGGTGAATCTCCCCGGATTCCTGGTCGCGGTTTTCAACAGTTACTTCTGGAATAAATTCTGGGTATTCCGCGACCGAGGCCCGGAGCCGCTCTTTGCCGACTTTCCCAAATTCTTTGCTGTCACCGCGATCGGGGTCATAATCAACAGCGGCATAGTGATCTCCCTTACGACCTATGTTCCGTCGGCGTTTAAGCTGGAACCGAATCAAGCGCTCAACGCCGCCAAAGTCATTGCCACTATCATTACTCTCTTCTGGAACTTCGCGGGATATAAGTTCTTGGTATTTCGTCAGCGCTCAACCAAGGAATCGTGACGAGGGTCTTTACACCGCTGATGACCTCATTCCGACTATGGTAGAACTGGCAGCGAGTTAAAAAAAGGCCGGGTTGCCCCGGCTCTTGCGTTCCTAAATGGCGTTGACAAGGGTCTCCTTTATCTCCACGGCTATACTCCGCTGGAGAATTTCAATGGAGAGAACCACGAGCCCTTTTTGCCGACGGCGCTCGACCAAGATGCCTTCTACACCGGCAAGCGGCCCTGCGACGATACGGATGCGCGTTCCTTCTTGGAGATACGGGTGGCTCAGGATCGGTATGCCGCTTCGCATCACCCGCGTGATCACCTCAATCTCTTCATCCGGTATTACCGCAAGATGATCCCATCGCTCACCCGGGATTATCACAAGGCCCCGCGTCTTGCGCACTGTCAGATAACTTTGTTTATCCATCGCGTGGTGGAGGAAGAGATAGCCCGGGAAGAGCGGTACGGAAATGAGGTGCCGTATGCCGGCGCGCCGCGACCATACTTCAACTTCAGGAAGAAAGGTATGGAAACCCCATGCCTTCAGATGATCATCAACAAGACGCTCACAGTGGCTGCGGGTATAGAGCGCATACCAGGCGGGAAGGACCATGCTTTCTTTTACCGGGTCATTCGGGTCAATCGGCCATATTATTGATGCCATTTTCCTCTCCCTTCTCTGCTTCCTTTGGGGGTAAAAATGTGCTATTGTAACGTTGTTATTATGAATGAATTAGTGTTATATCGCAAGTACCGGCCCCGCAGTTTTGATGAGCTTGTCGGTCAACAACACGTGGTCTCCGCGATCACCAATGCTTTTAGAATGGGACGGGTGGCGCACGCTTACTTGTTTTCCGGGCCTCGCGGGGTCGGCAAAACAACCGTGGCGCGGCTGATTGCCAAGTCCTTGAACTGCGAACAAAATGGCGCTGGCGAGGTACCCTGCAATCAGTGCGCATCCTGCCAGGATTACAACAGCGGCAAGGCGCTCGATCTCATTGAAATTGATGCGGCCTCCAACCGCGGAATTGACGAGGTGCGGGAGCTCCGCGACGGCGTGCGGTTTGTGCCGACGCGCGGAAAATACAAAACCTACATCATTGACGAGGTGCATCAGCTCACCAAAGACGCCTTCAATGCGCTTTTGAAAACACTGGAAGAGCCGCCGGCCCACGCCGTATTTGTCCTCGCAACGACTGAACTTGAGAAAGTTCCCGCAACCATAGTATCGCGCACCCAACACCATCCATTCCGCAGGCCGAATGCGGAGCAAATCGCCGGGCGCTTGGCGCAAATCGCCAAAAAAGAAGGGGTAGAGTTGGCCGAGGATGCCGGCCGCCTGGTCGCTTTTGCCGCCGAAGGAGGGGTGCGCGATGCGGAAAGCATACTTGGGCAGATTATGGCCGTGGAGGACAAAGAGATCACCCGCGAGCGGGTTGAAGCAATCCTCGGCTTGCCCAAGCGCGAAGCAGCCAAAGAGATGTTCTCGCTCATTGCCAAAAAAGACGCGCCGGCCGCCTTAGCGCTCATCCAGCAGCTGGCCGAAGCCGGCTACGACCTCGCGCACTTTTCGCGCCTGATGCTCCATTACTTCCGCTCCGCTCTATTTCTCAAAACCGATGCCGCGTTGAAGCCGTATGTTGCCGCCGAGCTCCTGCCGGATGAATATGAGCACATCACCGCGCATCTTGCCGCATTTACCCCCGCCAATCTCGCCCGCAGCGTCAATCTCATCTTTGACAACCTCCAGCGCTTCAAGCGCACCCCTATCCCCCAACTCCCGCTGGAACTTACGGTGATTGAATTGATGGGCGAGGAAAAGAGCGAGGTTTGACAATTGGATTTACGACGAGTATGCTGGCATTATGTTTAGCGAGTTGATTGCACAGAAGCTGAAGACTGCAAGATACAAACTCCTGAAGGACCGGAGTTATTTCGGAGAGGTTCCTGGAACAAAAGGGGTGTGGGCGAATGCCAGAAACTTGGAGGACTGCCGAGAAGAGCTGCGAGAGGTGCTTGAAGAATGGCTGTTGCTGCAGGTGAAGTATAGCGACGTTGTCCCCGGCTTGAAGTTGAAGTTTGATCGCAGAGAGTTGGTGAGAGGATAGTATGCCGCAGGAAATCTCGTGGCGTAAGCTCGTGCAGAAATTCAGGAACCTCGGTTTTGACGGCCCCTACTCCGGAGGCCGTCATTTGTTTATGATAAAAGGTGAACTGAAAGTTCATATTCCCAATCCGCACGAAGGAGATATTTCCCGACAGCTCCTTTCCGAAATCCTCCGCCAAGCCGAGATTTCGTCAAAAGAATGGCGGAACGCATAATTATTGCCGGGTCGTCTAATGGTAGGACATCGCCCTTTGGAGGCGAGTATCGGGGTTCGAATCCCTGCCCGGCAGTTATGAGTAAGGATGTTGTAACGCATCTTATCCTACCCCTAGTTGCAGTTGTTATTATTCCAGGACTACTCTTTATAATTCAACTTAATAATGAAGGTCTTGATTTTTTAGACCACCTTCTTAGCTGGGATAAGTTTGACTCAGTGATAACGATCTTGGGTTCAAAAGATGTCAATGGAAGACCAATGGAAATTAAGAGAGGTGATA
This sequence comes from uncultured Candidatus Saccharibacteria bacterium, assembly GCA_964363055.1. GTDB lineage: Bacteria > Patescibacteriota > Minisyncoccia > Sungbacterales > HO2-52-23 > CAYIGN01. The sequence continues at coordinate 16,176 of CAYIGN010000003.1, read as the reverse complement.
AGATTTTTTCTGATCTCTTAACTTTAGTTGACGAGAATACTTCCGTATACCTCGTTCTGGACGATTCCAACAAGAGTAAAATTATTAGCATCGGGGCCTTTGCGACACCCAATATGATAGATGGTGGGCCGAAAATCGGTAGAGTATCTTTTGTTCCGCCAACAACCAGAGTGGCAATAAACTTTGACCCTTCCATAATTCCAGACCCGAGACTTTTAGGATTTGAGAAAATCCCTCCCGAAGCGATATATGCCTATCCAATCGGGACGCTTAACGATATACATGCATGGATTGAGCACTACAAATCAGTAAGGAGAGGGTCCCTATATTATGGGGTCTCTCTCCTTTCGATTATGATAGGGACCTTAATCAATTTTCATCCCTTTCTTCGAAAAACCCTATGAGGACGGGCCTCATAGAGAACAACGTGGATGGAACATTTCATCTCAAAGAAAATCAAAGTGGAGTATGTGCAGGAGACGGGGTGGAAGCGGCCGGTGAAGATCAAGGCGGGTAAGGAAGAATACGCCGTCAGAAATGTCATAAGACGGTGGGAAGAGCATACGCTGGAAGACGCATGGTGGCGGCGGCGCCACCGCGTGCACTACATTATTGAGCTTGAGGACGACGCGCAGTACGAGATTTATTGGAATCGCGGCGCCTCGGGCCAAAGAGAAGAATGGGTTTTACTCAAGAAGTTGGCGGGCAAAGACGCTGATTGAAATTGAATAAGAAAAGGGATCTTAACAACATCTTTACAAAACAAACTGGAGTTTGTAAGGATATTGCGGACTGATGATATGGGTATCGTAAAAACTCGGTTGAAAGTTTTTGCGCAGGGAGCGGTGGTGGCGGCGGTACTTACGCTGGCGATTTATGCTGCGCGGTATGTGCAGACGAGCGAAGCAGCCAGATCGCTCATCTCATCCTACGGCTATGCAGGGCTTTTTGTGATCGCATTGATCAGCGGCTTTAACCTCGCGGTGCCTGTTCCGGCGGTTGCGTTTATGCCGCTCTTCCTCGCTTCCGGCCTGAATTTCTGGATCGCAATTTTTATCATCGGGGTCGGAGTAACGATCGCGGACGTCCCCGCCTATTTAATGGGGAAAATCGGCAGGCAGGCAGTCGGCGTTCTGCGGGGCCCCAAGATAGTGCGTTGGCTTGAGGGAATGCAGGGGCGATCCCGTTCCGTCCCGCTGATTGTCTTCTTTTTCTTTGCGGCGTTCATCCCTCTCCCAAATGAAGTACTCGCAGCACCGCTCGGATTCCTGGGGTATCGCCTGGCGCATATCCTGCCGATCGCCTTCGCCGGGAACCTCGTGTTCAACATGCTTTACACTGCGGGGTTACTGCGCGTTTTTGGCGCCTAAACCGGCGCACTTTCGCATGATGAGGTTGTCCGCGCTGGATCTTGTGCGGCGAAGCCGCATTTTCTATTTTAGAGTCTGGCTGAGGGCGGGGAGTACGTTGGAAAGGGCATTCAGAATCTGCGCGAAGCGCGCATACTCATCGCGCGTGAGGGCGGTTGTGGTCGCGGCGGCGACCCAAAATTTCTCTACTTTTTTAACCATGGATATATTGGTCGTGTTGTCGCCATTAGAAGTCCTGATAATGGCGCCCGGAGAGTCAATTTTCACGACATATTTCTTCACAGGATCAAGCGCCGGACCATCATAAAGAAAAAAGCGGCATCGCCAAAAAAGCTGCAGCCAAAAGCCAAAAGCAAATCTTCCGGACAGTGATCATATAGTGATCATATATGGTATACTTTATCAGCATCAGCCGTTGGAAAAAAAGGAAGTTATCCACAAAATGTCATGTTAGTGAGAATTACTTATTTCGTACACGCCGCGACCACTGGAGAAAAACCAAATCCTGGCAGCCGGGATGGGAGTACGAAGTAAAATAGGACTGAATATGTTGGGCCAAGAGGCGCTTGACGGTGTATATGAATTTATAGCCAATTCCTATGGAGGGAATTGGAAATTTCGGTTTGCGGATACGCCGTACATGAAGAATGCGCGCGAGAGCGGCTGGCGCGAATCTATTAACGAGCACGCATGGGCGTGTATGGAATTTTGGTTTCAGCTACGTCGCCTCTGCCCGGCGCTCAACCGCCTGGTAGATTCTCTTACCGTATATGAAATGCTGCTGAATCATGATCTGGGAGAGATCCGTTATGCGGATACGCCGCTCTACCGTGTGGTGACTGGCCTGCAAGCGGATGATAAGAGGAGCGAGCGCCGGGGCTTGGAAGAATTAAGCGCATCTTTGCCGCTGCATGCGCAACAGGACTTACTATCATCTTTTGATGCGTTTGAATCAGAACTTGCGGATATTGATGTGCTCGAAGCACTCGTAAGCAAATGGGTTGATAATATGCAAGGAAATCATTTTGCCATGGTGTTCGGAGAGGATTTTTCTCAAAATGCCGATTCGATCAAAAAAATTCTTAATTTGCGCTTCATACCCATTACAAAGCGCCTTATGAAAATATTACAGGCGCGAGGCGAAGCAGAGGTATTAGCAGAGGTTAAAACGGTTGCCGCGCATCATCTCGACCGCGTCCGCACGCTCGGCATAACCATAGATTCTACAATATAACAAGTTGATTGTTTAGTGTTTGGAGTTCGACTCCGAACAGCTAATAAAGATCTAACGAGGTTGAACCTCATAAATTCTCATAAATTATGAATCGTATCTTCATCATTATCGCGGTTTTCATTACACTGATGACGGTGGGGATTTATTGGCTTTTGCCGTGGGCGCAAGAACCGGAGCTAACTCCGACTGCGCCGGTGGAGGTGGTGCGCGCGGTGATCAAAACCAATTTCGGCGATGTTGCGCTGGAACTCTTTTCCAAAGACGCGCCCAAGACCGTGGAGAATTTTGTGCGTCTCGCGCGCGAGGGGTTTTACAACGGCACAAAATTCCATCGCGTAATTAAAGGGTTTATGATTCAGGGCGGAGATCCTTTGAGCAAAGACGACGACTGGTCGGATGATGGCACTGGCGGGCCGGGATATACTTTTGAAGACGAAATAAGTGCCCATAAATTGGCGCGCGGGGCGCTTGCAATGGCCAATGCCGGGCCAAATACGAACGGCAGCCAGTTTTTCATTGTGACGGCCGAGGCAACGCCATGGCTTGACGGTCTCCACACCGTATTCGGCCGGGTGATTGCGGGTATGGAGAGCGTAGACAAGATTGAAAATATGCCGACCGACAAGGCGCGCGGGGATCATCCGGCCCAGGACGTGGTGATTACGACGATTGAATTATGAGATGGAGAATACTGCCATTTGCGCTGGGCGGCATCATCTGTCTTGCGGCAGCGCTACGTCTGGCAGGGATACAATACGGCCTCCCGCTGCGGCTAATTGCGGATGAGCCGCAGTTTGTGCTGACGGCGCTCTTGATGGCGCAGGAGCCGACTGTGGCGCTCCCGCGCACTCTGCCGGGCTTCACGGATCTTTTGTACAGTCCTCCGTATCTCGCTTACCTCTTTCTGCCGGGGTCATTGTTTCTGCGATATGTGGCGCAGGTGGATACGCTCGTGCCCTATTTCGTGGCCGCCCGACTTATGGCAATCGCCGCGGGACTGCTTGCGATCTGGTTTGTCGTACGCATTGCGCGGCGCCTCTTCCCCGATGATCGCAATGCGGGGCTTTTCGCGGCGTACTTTTTTGCGACCAGTATCCTTGCCATTGCCGCTTCCGCAAGCGCCCGGCACTGGCCGTTTGCAATGCTGCTCGGGACGGCAGGGGGCGCCGTACTGGCGCTTCCGCGTCTGCCTTTTTCTACCCGATATCTTTTGGTTGCCGTTGTGGCCGGTATTGCGATGGGCGTGAATCAGCCGATTGCAGCGCTCCTTGTGATTGCGGCGGCGTGGTATTTTTTGATAGAGCAGGGCACACTGAAAGGATTTTTGTCTGCCTGGTGGTTGTATGCGGGAATCGGGCTTTTCGGCGTATTAACCGCGCTTCTATTCTTCCTCTACCCCGAAAGCTTGCGCGGCATTATGAAAGAGTCACGGGAGTACGCCTTTACGGCGGGCGATCTCCTGCATGCGCCGATTCGCTTCTTTGCGCCGTTCATCAAATCAGAGCCAGTGCTGTTTTTCTCGGCGCTCGCCGGCCTCGGTATTTTATGGCGCAGACAGCGGAAGGTGTGCTGGCTTTTCGCTGGCACGATTTTCGGCTATATGCTATTATTTTATTCTGCCTTTCAATTTGAGCACCGGTTTTTGACACCTCTTGTCCCGGTATTCGCGCTACTCGCCGGAGTCGCGGCGGCGCGGGCAGACACGCCATGGCAGCGAGCCGCAATCGGCGTCATACTACTGATCCCCTTGCTCGCGTCTCTCTACTTCAGCTACCTTTTGTTCCGTAATGATTCCCGCGCTCAGGCGCGGGCGTGGTTTGAGAGCAATATCGCGGAGGGATCGCGGGTATTGGTCTGGGGGGCCTTGACTCGACTTGCCGCAATGCCGGATTCATTCCGCGAGAAAATGACGTTAGGCGCGGCGGCGGACGTGGAGGACATCAACGAGTACCGCTATCCGCAAATTGACTGGGGACCTCGTTACCGCGCACTGAATTTATTCGATGTCCATACCGCATCTTTTTATGACCGGATTAAAAGTTACGCCTGCGTGCGGGGATACGACTATATCATCGCCCAGGGCGGAAAAGAGAATTTTACCTCAGCTGCCGAAGCAAACCGCATCGCGGAGTTGGTGCAGGGCGGGACATCGCTCGCATCGTTCGGCACGGCAGACGCGCGGTTTTCCGTGACGGAGACGAGATTCGACGGCCCGCCATGGGATTTTTTTCGACTCAAGGAGTTTGGGCCGCCCATCGGAGTATATCGTCTCGATCGCGAAACGCTCTGCATAAACGAGATGGATATCCTGCGCAGCATCTTGAGGGAAACCGCCTCTGCCCCGCAGGGCATGTTCGGGGCGCATCGTTTTACGCTTGATAAGCGGTATAATCTAAACATCAAAGTGACCTCGGAGAAGAAGGTAGCAATGGCGCTTTTTACGGAGCAGGAATTCGAGCGGGTGCAAGATAAAAATCAAGCTAAACCCATCGTGCTAATAAAGACCCCATCGGCTGTGATTCAGCGCCTGGATGCCGGCCGCTATATCTTACTGGTAGGATCTGAGAGCGAAGACACGAATTATACTCTTGAGATAAAGGTTGATCCGCTCATTTTTGATGGTAATGGGTAATGATTCAGGTTTGAAGTCCATTGAAGTATCACTTCAATGACTTCAATAATCTTATGGAAATAGCGGTCTTTGGCGGAGGGTGTTTTTGGTGCACTGAGGCAGTATTCAAGATGCTCAAAGGCGTGGTATCAGCTGCGCCCGGCTACGCGGGCGGAATCAAACCCAACCCTACCTATGAAGAGGTATGCAGCGGCTCAACCGGCCATGCCGAGGTGATAAGGATTGAGTATGATCCGCAGCAGATTTCTTTCCACGATCTACTCGTCGTCTTTTTTGCGACGCATGATCCGACGAGCGTCAACCGCCAGGGCAATGACGTCGGGACACAGTATCGCTCGGTGATTCTTTACACAAGCGAGGCGCAGAAAAAAGAAGCGGAGCGGTTTATCAAAGAATTGAATGCTTCAAATCAAGACGGCCAGCCCGTCGCGGGCAAGCCGATCGCAACCGAAGTAAAGCCGCTGGATAAGCTTTACGAGGCCGAGAACTACCACCGCGACTACTATGAACGGAACAAAGAAAATCCGTATTGCGAATTGATCATCAATCCCAAGCTCCAGAAAGTGCAGGAGAAATTTAGGGAGCTATTGAAGGGTAGTGTTCAGTGATTATAAATCCCCCCACCTTCCCGCGGGGTGTTGGACCCCGCAGGAAGGTGGGGGATAAACACCCTTATAAACTTGAGTTTGTAAGGGCGTTGCCGGGCAGGAGACATAATATGGATTATCAAAAACCAATGTCTAAAACCGAAGAAGAATGGAAAGAGCGCCTGACGCCCGAACAGTATAGAATCCTGCGCGAGAAGGGTACTGAGACGCCGTTTAGCGACAAGTTGCTGCATGAAGAGCGAGAGGGGGTATACCTGTGCGCGGCCTGCGGCAATCCGCTTTTTTCTTCGGATGCGAAGTTTGAATCCGGCACTGGCTGGCCGAGTTTTGATGAGGCGCTGCCGGGTAGCGTGCGCTATGAGCGTGACGAGAGCGGAGGAATGAGCCGGATTGAGATTCTCTGCAGCCGCTGCGGCTCGCATTTGGGGCACATGTTTGATGACGGGCCAACCGAGACCGGGAAACGCTACTGCATGAACTCAGTATGTCTGGAACTTGAGGCCAAAGATAAGAAAGGCGTTTGACAAGCGTCAAAATTTTTTCTACAAATTCCTCAGACGTCTTCTGCTGTTCGTCAAGAATCCTGGCCGCGTGAGGTTGCTTGCCCGCGGAGTTCCGACCCGCCGGAACGCGGTTTTTGTTGAATCCCGAAATCAATCGTGCTATGATTGACGGCATGGATGCCTCTTTTGAAATGCGCGAGCGCCATATACGGATTGGCCGTTATCTCAAAGACATCGTATATGCGGCCAACGACGGGATTGTGACGACATTTGCGGTAGTGGCCGCCACGGTGGGCGGGGGACTGCGGCCTTCAATCATCCTCATCGTGGGTATAGCCAATCTCTTGGCGGACGGCTTCTCAATGGCAACTGGGAATTATCTGGGCACGCGCTCCGAGCGCGATTTTTATGCCCGGGAAGAGGCAGAAGAGCGCAAAGAAGTAGAAAAGGTGCCCGATCAGGAGCGCGCCGAAGTGCGCGAAATCTTGGCGGCCAAGGGTTATACTGGCGAGGATTTGAATGAGATGGTACGGCTGATCACCTCTAACGAGGACTACTGGATCCGGTTTATGATGCAGGAGGAGCTGGATCTCCAGGCGCCGGAGCAGAAGTCGCCATTCAAAAACGGTACAATCACTTTCCTTTCGTTTATTGCGGCGGGAAGCATCCCTCTGCTTCCGTACGTGCTTTCAGGGGGTGAAGCGGAGTTCAGCACGGCAGCGGCGAGCACCGCTGCGGCTCTCTTTGCAGTGGGGGCGCTGCGCGCCTATTTCTCCCGCCAATCCTGGATACTCTTGGGACTTGAGATGCTGACGGTCGGGGGTTCGGCTGCAGCCATTGCCTATGGCATCGGCGCGCTGCTTGCATCGGTGGCCGCATAATCAAACATGTTTGAGACACAACGGCGAGGGTGGTATAATGGATTGGATGAAGGCAGTATTACTTGAAGAACTCGTCTCGCCCGGCTGCCATATCTGCCGGCAGTTTGAAGAATTTTGGCGCTCGATTGAAAAGGACTGGCCTGATGTGGCGTATAAAAAAGTGGATATTCTGACGCCAGAGGGTCAGGAGATGGCGCAAAAATATATGATTTTTGCATCCCCCGGGATTATTTTGAACGGCGAACTTTGGGCTACCGGAGGATTTGATCGAAACAAGTTTGCGGAGAAATTAAAAGAGCTATCAAATAATTGACTAACCTAATTTCATCATCGACTTTGCCGTCTGGTTTTCTATCGCAACAATTATCTATGTTATGATCCGTACTTTTCTTGGCAAGGTGCGTAAAACATGAAAAGCTTTCTTCAAAAAATTTCGCCGGAATGGCCTCTCCGTCTCGGACTTGGGCTTATGTATCTTTATTCAGGAATAGATCTCCTGCTGCACCCTACGGCCTGGGTGTGGGCAATACCTTATTGGATGAGGCAGATTATAACAGCCGTTGTACCTCTAAATACCTATCTACAGCTGCAGGGATCTGTCGAAATTATTTTTGCGCTGATACTGCTTGCGTGGTTTCTACCTGCCGGGTTGGTGCGTTCTGTAGCGTTTCTCTCAGCGCTTGAATTTCTCGCGATCCTGGGGCTGGCGTTCTTTCCCTTCAGCGCGGCGAATTTCCTAATTACCTTCCGCGATATTGGGCTCCTGGGAGCATCACTGGCGCTTTTTATGATTTTAAGCGGGAAGCAGCATGCAGGCATCCAGCCATCTTAAAACCATTTTTGCATCAACTACCGCGGGACTCTTCATCCTGATTTTTGTTGGGCTTCTTTGGTTTTTCTTTTTGGGGCCGGAGACGCCCGTGGGGTTCGGGTGGTATCTTTTTAGTTTTGCCGCGGGGCTCTCGATGATTGTGCTGCCGTGCACCTTACCCTTGGCGTTTGTCATCGTACCGCTTTCAATGGGGAAAGGCGCCGCGAAGGGGCTCGGCATCGCGATTGCCTTTGGCCTGGGCGTCGCAATTACGTTGAGTATGTACGGCGTGATCGCGGCGGTGATTGGCGAAGTAGCAATCGGGACGCTGGGCGCGCCTCTGGAAACAGTCAAAAACTGGCTTTATTTTGGGGCGGGTGCGGCAGCGTATCTTTTCGCGCTCGGGGAACTGGGTCTCATTCGGGTACGGATGCCAACCTACACTGGTGCCGCACCCGGCTTCATCCAGAAACAGCAGGATTATCTTAAGGCGCTTTTGCTCGGATTATTCCTCGGCAACATTGGTGTGGGCTGTCCGCATCCGGCAACACCGGTAATCCTGACACGAATTGCCGCATCCGGCGATATATTCTACGGCTGGATGCTATTTTTTGTGCATGCGATCGGCCGGATTTTGCCGCTTTTGCTCTTGGCGCTTTTGGGCATCATGGGGGTGAATGCTTTACAATGGGTTGTCCAGCGCAAAGACAAAGTGGAGCGTGCCACCGGCTGGGGCATGATCTTTGTGGCGGCGTTTATCCTGGTGCTTGGACTCTTTACCCATGATTGGTGGGTGCTCTCGGGCCAGCACACGCTGCTTGAAGAGATCACTCAAGAGGAGCGGTTTCTCGGCGTGATCGTGGATCGTTTCAACCTCGGCCCACCGCCTCATACCCATGGCCTCCAAGAACTACATGGGAAAACCGGCCTTTTGGGGCTACCACTTGGGTTGGGGAATTGGGTGCTGATGGGACTCTGGGTGCTGCCGCTCTGGTGGTATTACGTGAAAAAGAGGAAAGAAGTATCACCCATTGCGCCATCGGTATGATGCAACTAACGGTACGGAAAATATGGCGAGCGTCACTGATTCTGGTGTTGGTTATCGGCGTTACTGCCGGTGTCGTCGCGCTCAAAAAGAGGAGGGGAGGAGAGGCCACTCCTCGGCCGAGGTCGGTCGCCCCGGCTGCTCAGTCGATCTCCGCGGGCGATTCTACGCGCCCACTCCCGGGATGGACGCATCGAGCGTATGACGTGCACGTTCCTCCGGGATACGATCCCTCAACACCCACGCCCGTCGTTGTGGTCATACACGGTGGAGGGGGAAACAGCACGTGGGCGGCACAGATGACTTGTCCCAACGGGAACCCCGACGATCCAAAATGTTTAAATAAACTCGCGGATAGAGAAGGGTTTATAGTCGCGTATCCCAACGGTACGGTAAATCCGGACAGCGCATTGGGAGAAGGGCGCCGATGGAACTCCGGTGGAGGGAAAGACGGTTTTGCCTGCGCGGGAGATTTTGCGTGCGATGCGGGCATTGACGACATCCGCTACTTCAACGACCTGTTGGATGACATGGAATCCGTTGTGAATGTGGATCGCGCGCGCGTCTATGCCACCGGCCTCTCCAATGGCGGTTCCATGAGTCATCGTTTAGGATGCCAGATGGCGGATCGTATCGCCGCGATCGCTCCGCTTGCCGCGGGTAACCAGTTTTCTACGAGTGAATCATGTGCCCCGGGAAGGCCGGTGCCCGTTCTCGACATACACGGCACCGACGATCAGTTCTGGCCTTACATGGGTGGAACTAGCAATATGTCTCCCGACAAAAGAACAAGAATATCAATTCCCCAAACCGTGCGCGACTGGGCGGCAAGGAACGGATGCGATCCTCATCCCGCTGTGATGACCCTTCCCGACGGGACGTCAATTGGCGGGTTTGGGCCTCTCCACGATATTTCAGACGGCGGCCCGCGCATCGCGCGCGAGACATACGCCGGATGCAAAGGAAACGGCGATGTTGTGCACTACAAGATCATCGGCGCCGGTCATACCTGGCCTCAAGGGTTTCAGTATTTACGGGAGCTTGTGATCGGCAAGACCAGCCAAGATATGAACGCGAACGAGATAATCTGGGCATTTTTCAAGGCGCATCCAAAGGAATAATTGTCTTAAACCATGAAAAAAATTGTCGTCTTTCTCATTATACTTGCTGTCCTTGTGGCGGGAGTCATCGTTGTGAGGCAGAAAATGGGAAAGAGGGAGACAACATATTCTTTCCTGCCCGGTGGTCATCGCGAATCCCTTGTCGTTGACGGCCGCACGCGCACCTATCTTTTGCATATTCCCTCCGGATATCAAACCTGCAAATCTCATCCTCTCGTTATCGTGCTCCACGGCGGTAAAGGATCTGGTCAAAAAATCGCCGAGCAGACCGCCTTTCCTGACAAAGCCGATAAAGAAGGATTTATAGCCGTATTCCCTGATGGTATAGACAACACCTGGAACAACGGCCTCATTCACGAGAAAGCTCCCGACCGCGACAAGATAGACGATGTCGCGTTTATCCGTGCGCTCGTTACGAACCTTGCGTCGCGTTACTCAATAGATGAGAAGCGCATCTATGCGACCGGCGTTTCAAACGGGGGTATGATGGCAAATCGTCTCGGATGCGAGATGTCGGATATTCTAGCTGCCATAGGCCCGGACATCGGGCCGCCGGTAACAACCGTCGCCGCCGCATGCAAACCAACGCATCTGGTGGCCGTCGTCGGCATTCAGGGCGACGCAGACCCGCTTGTGCCATTGGGGGGAGGAGAACTCACTGGTATTGCCGCGCGATACGGCGAAAATGGCGAAGTGCTTTCAGCCGAAGCGACGATGCAGTTGTGGGCATCAAATAACCGTTGCAACCCAACGCCAACCATCACACACGTTCCTCCCGCAATAGATGACGGCACCAGCGTTGATAAGTACACTTTTTTGGATTGTGATCGCGGTGCCGATCTTGTGTATTACATCGTAAACGGTATGGGGCATAGTTGGCCTCCAAATCCTACCAAGGAGCTCATCACAGGACATGCAACGGGAAACATCAACGCGACCGAAGTATTCTGAGAATTTTTTGAAACGCACCCGCGCCCGGGCGGCGCACCACAATGATGAACAAGGAGCACTCCCTCTGGCGAATGAGTAGACGTATGCCTCACCCAACCATCCAAGACATCATGACCCGCGAGGTGGTATCGGTGCATCCCGAGACCTCGGTTTTTGAGGCGCACGATTTAATCGCAAAACATAATGTGGACGGCGTGCCGGTGGTGGATGCGGAGAATAAACTCGCGGGGATTCTTACGGAATATGATTTGATCGTGAAGGGATCGTCTCTGCATCTGCCGACGTTCCAGAAAATTCTCGCGGAGTTGCCGGTGTATCGCAAAGACCGCAGTCAATTTCAGAATGAAGTCAAAGAATTGCAGGATTTGAAAGTCAAAGACGTGATGAATAGCGACCCCTTGACGCTTCGGGATGACGCGCCGTTTGAGAAAGTGGTCGCCGAATTCCGCGACCACCACCGCGTCAACCCCATCCCCGTGATTGACAAAAATAAAAAAGTCGTCGGCGTGGTCAGCCGCTACGACGTGTTGAAGATCTTTACGCTTCTCAAATAAGAGGCGAGTCAAGAGGTATGGAACAACATTCTTCATTGCCAGCAACCACGGCGGTTGAACGCGTTCTTCAAGCCCTCAAAAAGGATTATGCCTTGGTGGGTAAGACGCATATTCGGGCGTGGCAAGCGTGTCTGGTCATCGGCGTTCTGGCCGGAACTGTTGCGGGTGTTATCTTGGTTGCCAACCGGAGCGGCAGTCTATCCAACGCAGGAGCATCCGACTCCTCGGGGATCTCGACAGCAGGTCAGAAGTCATTGAGGAGCCGTTTTTTCAAAGAAGATAAGACAGCTCTGGGTATCATTTCTGGTGAGATCCGTGATTATAGCATCATGGAATTTAAGCTTGTCACTGGCGGGCCGCCGGGTACCGAGAGCTTCGGCCAGGTTGATACATTTGCCTTCAAATTTTTAAGCGGATTACGACAATTGGGTTATGGAGGATTTGAATATCTGCCGCCACCGACGGATTTCAAAGGACAAGGCTCGGCATACCGGCCGGGTTTGCGCCTCATTAATAGATTCCAGAAGGATCACAATCTTCCCCTAACTGATGTCATAACCAAAAAAACCCTTCTTGCTTTGGATGCGCTTCTCTGGCGAGATGAATCGAAAAAGGCCAGACAAGCGGAGAAGCTCTCTATCTATCAGGATCTCGCGGAAGGCATCCCAAACTTTCCCGCCAAGGATCATAGGGGATTCCTTTACAAGCGACTCCTCGAAGCGCTCCCAACGCGTATCAGGACCGAGGATCGGTCAAGCTTGCTCAACTTTAGTGAGTTTTATTACCCGCGCAGATACCCGGAAGACAAACAGTGGCCACCGATCATTGATCGACATTATTATGCGTACTCTGGTCTAAACCCACCAACCGAACTATGGTCATTGCCCAATGATTTCGATTCTGCCAGTGTCTTTTTACACGAGTACGGTCACTTCTTGGCGTCTCCGGTGTCAATAGAGGGCTATGTACGCCCGCCAATCGTAGACGCAGAGACCTTTTATGAGATCTCGTGGAACAAAGTGGTAGAAGGCGAGCACGAGTACTGGAAGACAAAAGACAGGGTGGATTTTGAAAGAGATTTTGTTTCCGGCTACGCCGGCGCCGAGATAGGGTATAAGATGGCCAAAGGCACTATTGATTTCAGGACATACCCGTATCAGACAGAAGATTTTGCCGAATCTTTCTCCCTTTATGTACTACAAGGAAGAGTATTTCGCGATAAGATTCAAGACGGTCCGGCGCTCAGAAAAAAATATAACTGGCTTAAAACGGTCGTGTTTCAGGGTCGAGAGTACGATACCGGAAACGGTAGATGGCGCGAGAACCCCATCTTAAACAAAACCCCAAGACCCGACGGCAGTATAATGGATGAGGTGGCGGGTAATGTTCAATTCTATTCTGGTCAAGATCCTACTTTTGTATGGGACTACATACCTGCGGTTACCCGGATATCAAAGTGAATGGCTCGGAAGGACCTATTGTGATCTATCCACGAGATCCTTTGACAGTCGCCGTCTCTCTGGCCCTTGGGATTGCGGGAGAAAAGAACGCCGACTGGTGGGCAGTGGCTGCCACGCCCTTTGATACTCACTGGCTGACTCAGCAGGGTTGGGTGCGCTCTGATACCCCTATTCGCGCCTATGCCGGGCCTCTCTTCAATCTTACAACCACCACCATTCTCCAGATCGTACCATCTCCAACACCCGTGCCTTCTGAAACACCCATGCCTCGTGCTCCCAACGCGCCGTTTGGTGCAGCACCCCTTAGTGCTGACACAACGGCAGGTCTTCCCCAGGGTACTTATACCTTCTACTTTGGTGTGGACACCACCATGGATGGTATCCCCAATGAGCCGATCTACCTGGATTCGGTGGAAGTGAAAGTAGTGCCTTGATGCTCTAGGGGGATTGATCCCGCACGCGTTTAGATCTACAACCCCTGCCTCCTCACGCTTGTTTCCTTCACCCCGCACCACAGAAAGCCATGGGTGTAACCCAGCACCAAGGCCACGGCTGTAAAGCTGTGGTGCAGGGTTCACTGGTCGTGATTTCCATGGTATAGTGTACCCATGGACGATCGCGAGGAAAAACTCCAAAAACTTAAGGAATATTTTGAAAACCGCGACGACGTCGTGATGGCTTTTGTATTCGGGTCGCAGGCCCAAGACCGCGCGCATGAAGGAAGTAGCGGGGTATAGTCAGCGGCGTGGTCTCGCGCTTTGACGTGTTGAAGATTTTTTCTCGGGCCGCATGGGAAACGAGTGGGGAATGACGCTTATTTCTTGTATCAAGATGTTCCTTATGCTATCGTGCCGATATGCGGTTTGATATACAAAAAAAAGAAATTCAGGCCGAAAAACTGAAAGTCCTTCAGATAGGTTTAGTGTATCTTTTCGGTTCTCACGCCGAGGGCGTCGCGGGGCTTTCAAGCGATATTGACATCGGCGTGGTGTTTACCGACCCGAGCGTCGCGAGAGGTAATACGACAAGGGTATATAATAAACTTTTTGATATATTTTCCGAAGCATTTGATATGAGCAATTTCCGCACGATTGACATTGTGTTTTTGGAGCGCGCATCGCTTGAGCTGCGGTTTGACGCGATCTCGCACGGCGCGTTACTTTTTGAGCACTCCGCGGATTTCCGGCTCGATTTTGAGGAGCGAACCGCCGCGCTCTATCGGGACTTCAGACCGCTGCTGAAAGAATTCAACCGCGCCGTCCTTGAAAAGATATGAAAAAAGTGACAGGGGTATAGTCATCGGCATGACCGAAGAAGAAAAAATGATTGAGCAAAAACTTCAGCCCTGGCGGTTTTGGCTGTATGCTGCGCTCACGGCGTTTTTGGCGGTAACTTTTGGGCTGTATTTGCCGCTTCGATTTCAGCATCAGAATGTTGAAAATCGGATGGGGCACGGTGATGAAATGATGGGAGTAGGAACTCTTGATCATCACAACGCCGCGCGCTATCACGAAGAAGGAGAGGTGAGCGAGGGGCTCGCGGTCAATTTGAACGTCACGCCCGTGCCGGTTTTCGTCGGCACCACGACGCGGCTTGACTTTTTCGTGAACCAAAAACCGGGCAATGTGCCGGTGACAGATCTTGAAATTGAGCATGAGAAATTGATGCACGTCGTCGGCGTACGGAGCGATCTTGACGAATTTTTCCACATTCACCCCGTTAGAAGTCAGACGCTGGAAGCGTCTGCTGTTCCGCCTGTGGAACTGACTTCTAACGGGGTTCATCCGCAACCATCTGCCCAAGAATTATCCGGTTTCTTCACTACTGTCCATCGCTTTGAAAGACCGGGCCTCTACAAAATCTGGTCTCAAGTGACCAGAGGTGGCGTGACGCATACATTCGGGCATCCCGTCTTTGATGTCGGCGGCTCGGGATCGATACCGCGCAAAGAAATATCCTTCGGCCGTTCGGTGATTGTCGGTCAATATCAAACGGTTTTGGGTTACAGCGAGCCGATTATCAAAGGGGTAGAGACCGAACTCCACTTTGACATCCACGATCTTTTCGGCCGCGAGGTGGAGGTGGAGCCATTCTTGGATGCTGAGATGCATCTTGCGGTAATCAAAGATGACCTGAAACATTTTATTCACAGCCACCCCGACAGCATGGAGGAAAATCATCATGGGTCTATAGGGATACCTGTCGCTTTCGCGCATGGCGGCCTTGAGGGGCAGGCGGACGCGCCAGTGGAGGACGAAGAGATTCATTTCAGAGTCACGTTTCCCGAAGCCGGATTCTATAAATTATTCGCCCAATCCCGGCCGCGGGGGATGGCGTTTGCGAGCGACGGCGATGCGCTCACCGCGGCATTCTGGGTTAGGGTAGAGGAGCGCGCGCCGCTTCGGGTATCACAGGGCGTTCTTGCCGTTATCTCGCTCATCGCCATCGTGATTTTGAGCGTGGCGGTAAAGAAATTCTTGCGGGTAAATGAATAAATACCTCATTCTCGTGGGCATCGGGGTTTTGATTGTTCTAGGCGGCATTCTCTACCGCCTGTTTTTACTGCCGGAAGCGTCCGTGCCGGTGGTGACGGGTAAGATCCGCGAGATCGCCATTATCGCCAAAAAAGATACGTGGAGTTTTGTACCAGAGATTATTGAAGCCGAGCGCGGCGATAAGATCATCGCGACGATTATCAACGAAGACGACTACGACCATGGCATTGCGATTGACGCCTTCGGCGTATCCCAACGGATGCCCGCCAACGGCACAATCAAGGTGGAGTTTGTCGTCACTCAGGAGGGCGACTTCCCGTTTTATTGTTCGGTCCCGTGCGGCGAAGGCGAGGTGGACGGCACCAAACGCGGCCACTTTGACATGGTGGGGAAACTGCACGTGAGAAGTATCGTGGGCGAAACGAGGTGACTTGATATAGAATTATAATAAAATTATAAGGTAATTAGTGCGAAACGTAACCAAAATAGATGGTCAGAAAACGTTTGAATA
>CAYIGN010000002.1:0-23076 GCA_964363055.1 uncultured Candidatus Saccharibacteria bacterium | reverse complement strand
GACGAAATCCGCACGATTTCGCCTTCAAAGCCATTTTTGAGATGGGTTCTAACCAATTGGGCGCTGGAACAAAAATGCAAGAGGCGGTATAATTGAATTCTATGCGTCAGGTAACTGTAGAAAGCGTACGGAGCGCCGGGCCGCTCGGCGAGGGGGTGATGATTCTTAAAGAAAAAGACGGGGAGCGGCGCATTCCGATCTGGATCGGAGCGCTGGAGGCCTACTCCATCTCTATTGCCTTGGAGCGAATCCCCTTCCCTCGGCCGCTCACCCACGATCTTTTTTTGATTACGCTCTCGCGACTGGGCACCAATATAAAATCAGTTACTATCACCGGCCTGGCGCTCAACACTTTTTTTGCCAAGATTGAGATGCAGAAGGATCAGCAGACCATGGAGCTGGACGCGCGGCCTTCGGACGGCGTGGCGCTGGCCCTGCGGGCCGAGGCGCCGATTTTTGCGGCTGATGAACTCTTTGAACTCGGCATTTCCATCCCAATAGAGCCGCCGCAATCTCCGGAACAAAAATGATTTTGGGCAGAACCCATCTCAAAATTCCATTTCGCCTCCGATACGCGATTTTTGGCTGCGGCTCGCGCCTCCGCCTCAACTTATTTCAAATACGTTTCGGCGTCCGGTGCATCGCCTCGCTTCAAAAATCGCGTATCTAGGCTTTGAAAGCAAATTTTGAGATGGGCTCTATATGAAAAATTATTCCAAAGTCGGCGGCCGCAAAGGAAGACCGGCCTATCGCACGCCAAGCCGCTTTATCGCCCAACGGACGCTTAAGTTCAAGCAACGGTCGATCCGGTTATGGCACCTTGCCGCCCGCCTTGACCGGAAAGGCCGCCCGAAATAACGGCCTAAGGGGATAGAACCCATCTCAAAAATGCATTTGGGCTGCAATCGGCGGATTTCTGCTCATCCGCCTTCTCGGGGCTCTGCGTATCTCTGATACGCATCGCCCCTGTGGCGGCGGCTTTGCGACGAAATCCGCACGATTCCGCCTTCAAAGCCATTTTTGAGATGGGTTCTAGTTATATGCATCGTGCCATCCGACTGCTCAAAAAAATTCCGCGCGGCAAGGTGGTAAGCTACAAGGAACTGGCGCGGGTATGCCGTACCTCGCCCCGCGCGATCGGACGGATCATGGCCGCTAACCCCGATCCGTTCGGGTTTCCTTGCTATAAAGTCGTAGCCTCATCCGGGGAACTGGGCGGCTACAGCGGCCCCGGAGGACTTGAAGGAAAACTACGGCTTCTAAAAAAAGACGGTGTTGGTTTTTCTCCAAACGACTATGTCCTTCCGAGATATTTTTATACATTCAAATCCTCATTCTAACTTCTTTGACGATCGTCTTGAAAGTTAGAATAAATCCCCACACCTTCCCGCGGGGTTTTACCCCCACACCAAAATTTGGTGTGGGGGTGTACCGCAGGGTATTCTGAAAGGTGTGGGGATAAATCTGTCTGGACTCACAAATAATCCAGCAGACGCTCGTACTCTATGAAGCGGAAAATCCTATAGCCGTAGGAGATGAGGAGGCCCATATTATCGGTGAGGAGCAGTGCTCCTAGGCCGATGAGAAAGACGCCGCCTATAAAAGAAACAACATTGAGAAGGGGTGTCACGCGGCGGATGACTGCTCCGGCGGAGCCGATCCCCAACGCAATCGCCAAAAACGGGACCGCGAGACCGGCCGAAAAAATAGCGAGCATGGCCGTTCCCTGCGGCGCGGTCGAAGAGGTCGAAGCCAACAGAAGGATTGAGCCCAGAATGGGGCCTACGCAAGGCGTCCAGCCGAACGCAAACGCCGAGCCCAGGATCAAAGAATTTACTGGCCGGCCGCGCTGGAGGATAGCCGGCGGGCGAATCCGAAAATCGCGCGCCAGCCACGGGATTTTTAAAACATTGAGCATAAAAAGACCGAATAGGATTACGAAAACTCCTCCAATCCTGCCGAGCCACAAGCGATATGGCACGAGCGAAGCGCCCGCAAATCCGGCCAGTGTCCCGAGCGCGATAAAAATAGCGCTGAAGCCGACAACAAAAAGAAGACCGTTGAAAAATA
Organism: uncultured Candidatus Saccharibacteria bacterium; assembly: GCA_964363055.1. Classification (GTDB taxonomy): domain Bacteria; phylum Patescibacteriota; class Minisyncoccia; order Sungbacterales; family HO2-52-23; genus CAYIGN01. The sequence continues at coordinate 21,006 of CAYIGN010000002.1, read as the reverse complement.
TCTTGCGGCGTACTCCTCGCTCGGCCCCGGCCGGATTTTTTAAATCATCCAGCGGCACCCCGCTGATAAATGCCAAAAAGCCGGGCACCAGCGGCAGGGTGCAGGGCGCCAGAAAAGTTAATACACCGGCTATGAACGCCGGAATGATGAGAGAGTAATCCACAAAACGCGTCTGGTTAGAAACCGATGCCGTAGGGCCAGGGCGCGGGAATCGCAAGCGTCATGAGCGCGGCGCCCAAGAGCGCCATATTCTTGGTGAAATTCACCGTCTCAATCATCTTCATCTGCGGATCGGAGATGTTCCAGAAGTCATGCATCTTGAACGAGACCAAGATAAGAAAAACCGCCAGCGCCGCGACCGCCCACCTCATATACGCGCCCGCCAGAATCCCGGCTCCGCCAAAGAGGAGAAGAAGTCCGGTTAGCGCGACCGCAAGCCCGGGCATCGGCACCTTCTTCATCGCCGCGTAATCGCGCAGCATCCTGCCGCGCGCGAAGTGGTTCAAACCGTTCATCACGAAGAATCCGCCAAAAAGAATACGGCCGACAAGTAATGCTATTTCCATATTTAAGAATAACGGGTTAGCTCCGATAATCATCCGACCTTTAAGATCCGCCGAGTAAATCTTCAATTCGGCGACGGATTTCTTCCCTACTCATCGGGCCGCGTTTATGAAAACGGATGAATCCATCTTCATCCACAAAAATGGTCTCGGGCATGGAAAAGCCGCCGATGGATTTATAAAAAGAATCATCCGGGTCAAGCAGAAATACGAGATTCCCGCTTACTCCCAAATCATCACTGTAGCGCTTCGCGATTTCCAGCGGCTCTCCTCTATCTACGGCAATAATCGCAATCCGGCCGCCGAATTCCTCCTGCACCGCGGCAAAATCCTTTAATTCTTCTTTGCAGAATGGACACCAAGCGGCCCAAGAATTCACGAGAACGACCTTCCCCCGAAAATCCGAGAGCTTCACCTCGCGTCTCTCGTAATCCTTGAGCGCAAATTCCGGCGCCGGGCGCGGCTCCGCCTTAGGTGCCGGACCGGGACCGGAACGGCCGCGCAGTGCCAGCCACGAGCCCAGGCCGCCGACGAGAAGTACCACAACAATAACAGAAATTATTTTATTCATTGCCGTTTGCGCGGGCTGCTTTGAGCGCCTGACCGTACCAAATCAGTTCATCCAGGAGTTTCTGAACGCGCTGGGAATAAGAAAGATCAGTGATTACTCCATTCCCGTCAAACAGTTTACCGATATTTGAAAAATAGACCGCCGTCTGGATCGGCACCATATGAAATTCTATCGCGACCAGCCGCAACTGTTCAACCATCCGCACCCCACCCATTCCCCCACTTGAAACCCCGCAGATTGCGACCGGCTTTCGGGCATATTGCTCATAGAGCATATCCAGCATCATTTTGAGCTCGCCCGGATAGCCGTGATTGTACTCCGGCGATACTATTATAAACCCGTCGGCGCGCGAGACGATCTTCTCAAACCTTTTTGCAGTATCAGACTCCTCACTATTGTCAGTTACGGGCAGGCGGAAATCGCGCGCATCCATCAATTCGCTCTCAACCTCGGCGCGTTTCTTGACTTCTTCCAAAACAAAACGGGCGGCATTCTCCGAACGCCGTCCCTCACGCGCAGTACCCAAAATAACCGGTATAAAAAGCTGCATCATTAAATCCCCAGCGCCTCTTTGAGGCGCGGCTGGTCAAAGCCGATTATGATCTTATCGTCAACCTCGATCACCGGCACGCCCATCTGGCCGGATTTTTGAATCATATCCTCGCGGGCCTTCAGATCCGCTGCGACGTCTTTCTCCTCGTAGGCGATGTTATTCTTGCGGAACATTTCTTTTGCCATTTTGCAGTAGACGCAATAAGGCGTGGTGTAGATGGTAACTTGAGACATACAATTCCTGCGATATATCGCCGTCGCAAGCTAAGCTTTTTATCGCCAAGGCTTAGCTTGGGACGGCATCCACGGAGTATAAAAATTATTGCTCGGCTTTACGAAGTTCCTCCTCAATAATGGTTTGGAACTGGACAAAGGGCAGGGCTCCTTCTACCAGACGGCCGTTCACGAAAGTACCCGGCGTGCCCCGTACTCCTGCGGCTTGGCCGTCCTGAAAGTCCTTTTGCACCTCGGCCGCGTATTTTCCGGAATCAAGGCATTGGTCAAACTGGGCCGTATTGAGGCCGAGTTCCGCGGCCCAGGCCTTATAGTGCTTCACTGAAAGTTGGTCTTGGCGGGTGTACAGAAGATCATGATACTCCCAGAATTTGCCCTGCTCATCCGCGCACTCAGAGGCCTCGGCTGATTTCTGCGCCTCCTCGTGAATGGACGTTAAAGGAAAGTCGCGATAGACGAGCTTCGCCTTGCCGGTCTTCACATACGCCTCGATGATCTCCTGCTCGGTGGTCTTGAAAAACCGTCCGCAGAACGGACACTGGAAATCGCCGAATTCCACGATCGTCACTGGAGCATCCGGACTACCGAGAAAAGGATCGTCATCGGCAAGATCAGTCGGTGCGGATTGGCCGTTTGTTACGCCCTCGGCCACTGCCGCCGGCTGATTGGCTATCGGAGTGCCGCTCGAGCGATTGGTATAAAACACCGCGCCCGCTATTAGTGCTCCGGCAATCACGATAGATGCTGGAATCACGTATGGGTTTGGCGCCGTTCGCGCGCTTCTCGACGTCTGTTCCTCTACTAGATCTTCTTCCATATTTTCATTTTAATGCCACTATGGAGTGGATGTCAAATTGCGGGTCGTTCAACCGCTCGCGATACATGTCTATCGGAGTGTGACTGTTGATCAGTGTTGTTAGATGGGGCTTGTCCTTGAAGCTATTGATGAGAAAAGCGCCCACCAGCACCCCACCCCGCATAAAAAACCGTTCATACTGCCGGGTCTCCGGGTTAATCCGCGAAATCGCCTCAATCCTATTGTCGCATTCACCCAAAGCCGTGATCTGAAAATCAAGATTGGTGATCGCGTAGCTCGGAACATTCACAAACGCTTCGCGCCGTCCGGCCATATTGAGTCCGGCTCGCTTGCCTTGCAGCACCGCATTGGTCCAGTTGCCTACCAGCTGCTGCCTACCTGTTACAATATCATAGTATTCGGCGACATCTCCGGCGACAAAGATGCTGGGGACGCTTGTCTCCAAAAACTCGTTTGTCCGCACCCCTCCTTTTTCGCCAAGTTCAACCCCGGAGTCCTTGATAAATCCGGTATTGCGTTCAATGCCGATGCCAATTGCAAGGGCATCAGCGCTCAGTTCTCCGGAATGCCGTGCAGATACCGCGAGCTCCTTCTCTTTTTTCTCAACCGCGGTTATTTGGTCGCCAAAGAAGAGTCGTACCCCGTGCCGCTCAAAATTTTCAGCGAGCAAACCCCCGCCGTCCGCATCCAGCATCCTGCCGAAAAACCATGGCTCTTGGGCAAGCACACGCGGGGTAATTCCGTTCAGAAGAAATATCTCAATGAACTCAAGCGCGATAAACGAAGACCCGACCACAATCGGATTGCGGATCACATCAAGCGAGGAGGCGAGCCGATCGGCATTGTCCAGGGTCTGGAGACGATGGATGAGCTCGGCACCATTGCTAAAATGCCACTGGTTGACTCTTCCGCCGCTTGAGATCAAAAGTTTCCGATAACCAAGGATCTCGTCTTCCTCGGCGGTTATTTCCTTGCGGCCGGTATTTAGAGAGACGGTCTCTTTTCCAAGGTAAAGATCGATTCTGCGCTTGGTAAAATCGCGGGCAGTGCGCAAAAAAACCTGCTCGCGCTTTATTCGCTTCTTGAGGTAAGAAGGGAGAAGCACGCGCGAATATAAAAGATGCGACTCGGAGGAAATAATGCCTATGGATCCGGTCGGGTCCTCTTCGCGGATGGTTTCAGCCGCGGTTACTCCTGCGATTCCCCCGCCGATGATGAGATAGTCATATCGGGTCATTGTGTCGCGCACCGATTACAGACGCCTTTACTCTTCTCAGCCGCGCTTTCCAGACGTGTGCTGCACTTTCCGCAACGTACTTCCTGCATCTGACAGCGCGCGCACAGGCGCGCGGCTTTCTCGGCCCCGGAGAGTAAAGTTAATCCGCACTTCAGGCACTTGAAAACCGGCGGCGCGCGCCGGCAAGGATCGCATACCCCCGAGGCCTGCTCCGGCCGGAGATACAGCGCCTTTCCGCATACCCGACAGTTTTTGGCAAGCAATCCGGCCATAAGCATATCAATCGTAGCACGCAGGCAGGCAAATCATAGGGCTGCGAGCCATAAGTAGGAAATAATACAGGCCCGACGTGGTGTTTATTTGACACCTTTGAGCTTGTTGCGGTACGCTATTTTCATGAATCATACTTTATCACCCGCACAGACATACCCATACTCTAGACACTCTACGCAGGAGAGGGAACTCCAGCGCCTCAAACAAGAGGTCTCGCTTCTTCGCTCCTTTGTCATAAGCGTAGTCGGCAAAGACAGCGAGGGTGAGTACCGTCCTGAATTTGTAAAAGAGATACTCAAGGCCTCCCAAGAAAAGCCGGAGCGCGTATTCAGGGATGAGGATTCATTCCTGGCAGAGTTGCGACGACTATGATCCGCATCGCGTATCATAAGAATTTCCTTAAGAAACCGCAAAGACGCATATCGTTAACCCCTTCCTGATCAAAAGTTAGCGCTGGGTGGATTGGAAAAGAACTCCTACCTCCCTCTGAATCCACCACCGATCAGCCATTTTGGCTCGCCTACGCCTTTGGTTTCAAGGAAGCAAATCAAAAATCCCGCGTCTAGCGGGATTTTTAATTTGCCCGAGTACTTTTACAAAGTAAGGGCTATGCGGTTAGCGACTGAAGCCGCGTCCCCGGCCGCCTGCCGGCCGCGGATTGGCTTCGCGCCAGCAGTTGCGGCAGTAGACATCGCGTCCGGCTGTGGGCGGGAAAGGAACAGTGTCCTGCGCGCCGCACTTGGAACAGGTGATGTCGTAGCGCGGACGATCGTCCTGCCACGAGCCGCCTCCGCTTCGCTGATCTTGAAAGGCCACGAAATAACGAGGTTGTAGGAATTAGCTTGTAGGTTGTAGGGAACGGTTTTTATTGCCCGTTTTCCTACTACCTACCAGCTACAAACTACCACCTATTTTTATACGACCTCGCTTCTCTTAAAACTCTTCATTGGCCTTACAGCATCAGCAAAACGCCCCCGCTGCGCACCTCGATTTGTTTTAATACTAAGCTTATATTAAGTATACTCCCCCTTTGAAATACTGTCAAGTGTATGTAAATATTTGAGATGGGTTTTAGAACCAAAGACGTTCGTTCCTATAGTACCCGCGTGATGTCCTGATACGTCACCAGGAGTATCAGGAGGATGAGGAGCGCAAAGCCCAGGGCATGGGCTGTATGCTCCAGGCGCGGATTGACGCGGCTGCCTTTGACTTTCTCAATGAGGAGGAAAAGGACCCGGCCGCCATCCAGCGCCGGAATGGGCAGAAAGTTCAGGATAGCAAGATTTACCGATAGAATCCCAATGAATTGGAGGAAATAAGCAATGCCCAGCACCCGTGAATCCTGGGCAAAGAGAAAGATGCCTACTGGCCCGGAGACCGCAATCGGCGCGCCGCCGGTTGTTATTAGCTGGTAGATTACCGACCATAAGCCGCTGATAATGGCAACTGTGCTGGTGAAGACAGTCCGTGCTCCCTCAATCGGCGCGAGGTACAACGGTGTTCGCTCGATCGCGAGCCGGCCGAGCGCCACCCCCAGCGGGCCTTCGCCCGGCGGCGCCTGAACGCGCGGTGTGGCATTCAGCTGCTCTATTTTGCCCTGCCGCCGGATGAGCAAAGTTATTTCTTCCCCGCGGTAAGCATCCACAAACTCACGAATGTCTTGCTCGGTCTCAATCCGCAGCGATACCTCGGCACTGCGCAACTCCAGTACCTCGTCGGCAAGTTTGAGTCCCGCTTGTTCCGCCGGCGACCCGGGAAGCACTGCCAGAATGGATACGGGCGCAGTTGATTCATCGCTCTCAAGCCGCGGCAGGCCAATGGCGGAAGCGGTGCTGAATAGCACCCAGGCAAGCACTATATTCATCGCCACTCCAGCTGCAAGAATAATGAAGCGCTGCAGCGCCGGGCGTGAGACAAAACTGGCCGTTTCCCCTTCTCCTTCGCCATGCTCGCCAAAAATCTTCACAAATCCCCCCAGCGGTACCAAATTGAGTGAGTAGCGGACGCCATTTATAATGCGCGAGAAAATCCGTGGAGGGAACCCGAATCCAAATTCCTCCACCTTGACCCCCAGCCGCCGCGCCGCATAAAAATGCCCCCATTCGTGGACGAGGATTAGAATACTGATAAAAATTATGACGAGGACGAGAGTCATCGGTGAAGTATAAGTTGAAATAAATACTCCGCATTCCCCTTACTGCCGCGGATCGGCGACTCAATTTGATTCCGTATCTCCCATCCATTCACCGCGGCCCAATCCGCAAATTCTTTCAGCAGCCCTTCTCTGCGAGCTGCATCCCGAATCACGCCGTGATGCAGTATGCGCGGGTCGCGGGTCTCGTACTGCGGCTTGAAAAGCGCCGCTATGACCCCATCGGGCTTGAGCAAACGGCGCGCCGCCGACAGGATCTCCCGCAGGGAAATGAGCGAGACGTCAATAACTCCAAGATCTATCAATTCGGGAAGTAGGGCAAGGCCGCGGACATCCGTTCCCTCTAAGACGACCACGCGCGGGTCCTCGCGAAGTTTTAGCGCCAGCTTCCCCCGCGCCGTGTCAATTGCATAAACCTTCTTGGCGCCGCAGCGCAGCAGCACTTCAGTGAAGCCGCCGGTGGAGGCCCCGATGTCCGCGCATATTTTGCCGGTTGGATCTATCTCAAATGCATCCAGCGCTGCCTCAAGTTTATACGCTCCCCTCCCGACATACTGCGGGCCTCTCCGCACTTCGATCTTGGCCGCGGGGTCAATCAGCTGGGCCGGTGATATTGCCTTCTGCCCGTTTATTAAGACTCGACCCTCGGTGACGACAATAAATGCTTTGTTTTGATCTTCTGCCAATCCGCGCTCCAATAAAACTGTGTCTATCCGTTTCTTCTTCACGAACTTCTGACTGAGATAGTTACACTGTCATTATTTCTTTTTCTTTAGCCGCGGCAGCGGCTTCTATTTTTTGATTCACCTCGTCAACTGTTTTCTGGACATCTTTTTTGCGGCGGAGCCACTCGTCTTCACCCATTTCTTTGGCTCTAAAGGCGCGTTCAACCTCCTTGAGCGTTTCGTCCCGTTCTCGGCGGAGATGGATCCGCGCCTCCTCACTGGTCTTGCCCAGCATCCGTACCAGCTCGCGGCGCCGCTCTTGGGTCAAGGCCGGGATAGAGAGCCGGATGGTTTCTTGTTCCGTGACCGGCGAGAGCCCCAGCGAGGCGGCCACAATTGCTTTCTCGATCAGAGGAAGCGCGGCTTTGTCCCACGGTTTGACAATCAGCTGCCGCGCCTCGGGCGCGGAGATTGCGGCCATCGCTTTGAGCGGGGTCTTGGTCCCGTAGTACTCCACCGCGACATCCTCAATTAAAGCGGGCGTGGCGCGGCCAGTGCGCAGCGATGTAATCTCGCCTCGGAACCGCTCTACGATTTTATCCAACTTTGCCTTGAACTCTCCCATATCGCCCACCTTCATTTACGACTACTGCTCAAGAAGGGCAAAAATAACTTCGGGCGCCAACGGATGGATAAGTATCCTTTTGATTGACGATCTCCCCGGCAGGACTTCAACACTCCAGCTCACTCCCCCATCCGTGCTCTCATAAAGATTCTGCCCGGCAGCAACCAAGAGTGAGTTTGGCAGGGTTGGATGGACTGCTACATCTCCAAGCGGCGTCTCCAATCCAACCAGTAATGTCTCCACCTTCTGCCATCCGAAGCCGCCGTCGGAAGATGAAAGAAGCCCCTCCCGGGTCGCGAGATACAGCCGCGCCGGATCATGCGGACTAATGACTATGGAAAAAGAGGCCCTGGGCCGGGGAGAAGTCAAGAATCCGATCCCCTGGCGCCGCGAAAAAGGGTGTTCAATTACCTGCGAGGTACGGCGGCGGGCCTCTTGGACGGCGCTCGTAAGATCCGCCCAATTCTCTCCTCTGTCAAATGTTTTGAAAAGACCGCCGCCGGCAGTCAAGGCATACTGCTCGCCTTCAAAGACCGGATTCACCGCAATTTGAGCAACCGGCTGGCTAAAAGCGCGCACGATCCTCCATCGCTTCCCGCCGTCGCGCGACTCTATCAGCCGTCCATCGCTGATGGCTGCCGTAATTGTATCAGTCATCCCCGGCGGCGTATATATATCCAACACTTCAAGCCGATTCTCGGTTACCAAATACACCTGACTAAATGTCTCTCCCCCATCCTCGCTCCTCAGCACCCGGCCGCGGTTGTCCAGATACGCCGCCACATACATTACCTTCGGACGAGTACGGTTTAGCGCGATCTTCACAACGTCGCTATGCGCGTCAAGCGCTCCAGCCCGATCAATTACTTTTTTCCAGGTCGCTCCTTGATCCTCGCTCTTCCACAGCGCCGATGATTTAGTTCCCGCAAATAAGATATTTGCATCCTGAGGGTGGAAAACAACATCCAAAATCTCGGCCGGCAGCGCCGCGCGGCCTTCACGCACGAATTGGGGCGCTTGCCACTCCCCTCCCTTGTCGGCGGAACGCAGCAGTCCGGCTTGGGGACTGCCCACTCCCGTACTGCCCCCGCTGTCTCGGGAGGGCAAGATCGGCACTCCAAAGAAACTCAAAATCAGCGGCAGCACCACCACCAAAATGATAAACGCAAAGAGGATGGCGAGCAGGATCGGAACGATTTTTATATTCATATTGGAGAGATGGGCAGCAACATCACCTCAAGCGCCAGGCGCGGATTGACATTGGTCGTCTCCATAAGGGCGGTAATGTCGCAGGCACGCTCGATGCGGCGCGCAACCGCAAGCGCTTCGGCGGATCCGGCGGCCGCCTGAAGTCGGCCTCTGAGATAGGCGATGAAATACTGTACTGTCTTTGCGCGCAGACCCTCGTCCGGAGCGACGCGCTCGGCAAACGCCAGAGCATGGGACATGTCATCATAGACCCGTTGCAGGGAATGGATGAATTTCCGTTCAGCACTTAGATAGGACGGGTCTTGGACACAGCGGAGCGCCACACCCGGCCGGCCGGCCGCGATGGTTAAAATCTCCTCCAAGGTTTTCTCTGCGAGCCGCGATCCCAACGCACGGGCAATAATTCGGTCCGGCACCAGCGAGAATGCGATTGGCACTGTGCGCGAGATGATCGTCGGAGTTAGGAATTCCCGCGCCGAGCTTACCAGTAGAAACAAAGTGCGCTCGCCCGGCTCCTCCAAGGTTTTCAAGAATGCGTCCGCTGCCTCCGTACTCATTGTATCAGCCTGGTTCACAATCGCAATCCTCCAACGTCGCTCGGCCGGCGCGAATGAAAAGCGCCGCCTCAGCTCGTGGATGTCCTTAATCGGAATGTCCCTGCGTTTCTCTTTCTCAGAGGTAAGGGTATGTTCCAGATCAAGCAGGATCACCTCGGGATGCTGGCCTCCGCTGATCAGCCGACACTCTTGGCACCCGTCCCCCGCTTCTCGTAGAGAGTTTGACCCCCTCCGAAAGTTGGGGCACAAGAGGGCCTGAGCAGCGGCTTTGGCGACTGCCAGTTTCCCCACCCCCTCCGGCCCGTAAAAAAGATAAGCGTGGGCAAACCGCCCCCGCCGCAAAACCTCATCCAGATACAGTATTTGCCGCTCATGCCCAAGGATCATACCTCAAGTATACAAAATTGCGTGACATTAGCCAGGTGGTATAATAGCGCTATGACCGTAGAAAAAATAGGATTTGGCGAGCGGAGCGCAGAGAAATCCGTTCCGCCGGAAATTTATCCCGCAAAATCTCCAGATTGTCGCCGAAATACAGCGTGCGGTTTTGCATATTCGCACTATACCACAAAATCATCTGAAACCGCCATTGAACGGAAGTAAGGGTTTGACTTATCCACAGTCATACACTACGAATGGTTAGCGGTGTGTGGTATCATGGAATTAATGGATTCTCTCCTTGCGAATAAGAAAGTTTATCTATATGCACAGAGACGCTTTTTTTAGATTTTATGCCAATTTACCTATCGGGGTTAGGCGCGAGGTTGTTTTAGTTTTGCCCGATCGCGGACCTATAACATGGGAAGTGGCTTATAGAGAGATAAAAGAAAATACCGATCTCGGAAAAGTAGTTTTACAAAAGCTTATTGAATTGGGGTTCGTGCCGTTAGAAGAGAAACAAAAATAATTATGGAAGAAAAGGGCGAGACACAAACAATATCTGACGATATAATAAATCTCGTAATATCTAGGTTAGAAACCATTCCCTCAAATATCGAATTGTCCGTAGGTGGTGAGGGTAGTTTTTCTATTAAAGAGTTGATAAAACGAGTCAGGAAGCAGGATGATATTGGAAAGAAAATAATAGAGATGCAATTGGCTTATTTACGCTCATTGAGTAAATTGCCAATCCAAGAATTACAAAATGCTGCTGCTGCTAACTAGACCGCGCTATGATACTCCGACACATTACCTGTTCTATTGGGCAGGTCTTTTAATTGATGAAGCAAAAAAGAAAGGCGTTAAGGTTATTGATTTAGATAAAAATAAGGCAAAGCAGAAAAAACTGCATAGTTATTTAGCGAAACAGCCAGTTGATATTGTCATTTTGAACGGGCACGGAAACCAAGAATCTGTTTCGGGTCAAGGTGAGATTATTCTTTCGACTGGAAACGGTACTAAATTGCTCAGGGGTAAGATAATTTTTGTTAGGGCTTGTGATTCAGGCGCCATACTTGGAAAAGAGATAATGACGATGGGCGCCAAAGGTTTTATCGGTTACATACAGCCGTTTATATTCCCGATAAACAAAGATTATTTCAATAGACCCCTTAAAGATCACTTGGCCGCACCAGTTCTTGATTGCTCAAATCAGGTAGGCCTCTCTTTAATCAAAGGGAAATCAACGGCAGAGGCAAATAAAGATAGCTTGAATAAATATGCAGAAACAATTGATCAATACTCATCAAGCGCGGCAACCAATTCTTTTCTGCTGCCAATACTGTTCTGGAACATGACAAATCAGATTTGCTACTAGCGATGATAGTAATTGGAGAACAATCATAGGGTTAGCAGCACGTAAATGCCATCATTCAAATTCTCATATTATTTTACTCGCTTCCAGATGTGCGGGGTATGATATATAAAAGCGCAGATACGTATTTTATCGTTTACTCATGATACTCCGCTTGTACACCTCTAAATGTTCCAGTGCTATGCCCGTACCCTTGGCAACGCAGAGCATGGCGTCTTCAGCCACATGGGCAGGGACGCCGGTCTCTTGAAACACAAGCTGGTCAATGTTACGCAGCAGCGCCCCGCCTCCGGTCATCACAATCCCCCGATCCATGATGTCAGCGGCAAGCTCCGGCGGGGTATCGTGCAAGACCGCTTTGATCGCGCGGATGATCTCGTCCAGTTCGTCGGCAAAGGCCGCGGTCACCTCTTGTGAATTCAACTCAATCAGTTTGGGGAGGCCGCTTATGAGATCCCGGCCTTTAACTTCCATTCTCATGCTTTCGTCATCAATCGGTACGGCCGAGCCAATCGAAATTTTTATGTCTTCTGCCGTGCGCTCGCCAATGGCCAGATTATAATTGCGCCGAATGTATTCGCTTATGGCCTGATCCAGTTTGTCGCCCGCGACTTTGACCGAGGTGGAGGCGACGATACCGCCGAGGGAAATCACCGCAATGTCGCTGGTGCCGCCGCCGATATCAACCACCATGTGGCCGGACGGCTCATTGATGGGGATGCCGGCCCCAATCGCCGCAAGCACCGGCTCTTTGACCACGTAGGCCGCCTTGGCTCCGGCCTGCACTGTTGCTTCAATGACAGCTCGGCGCTCGGTTGATGTTACTGCGGCAGGGACCGACACCATAACTTCCGGCCGAAACAAGTGCACCGGGCCGCTGGCTTTGGAAATGAAGTAGCGCAGCATCGCCTCAGTAATGCGGTAGTCGGCAATTACGCCGTCTTTGAGCGGCCGATACGCTACGATCGTATCCGGAGTACGGCCGCCCATCCGCCGCGCCTCATTGCCTACTGCGAGTACCCGATTTTCATCCTGAGCAACCGCCACCACCGAGGGTTCGTTGATAACCACACCCTTCTTGGGGATGAAGACCAGGGTGTTGGCAGTGCCCAAATCTATGCCGATTTTTCTAATAAACATAAAAGGGTTTAGGGTTTAAGGTTTAGGGTTTATGGAGAACACGCGCAATTATCCCCTACGCCCTAACCTCTATACCCTTCTAATATCCGCTCCCAGCGCCCTGAGGCGTTCATCTATCTTCTCATATCCTCGATCGATATGTTCTACTCCGGAAATGACCGATTCGCCTTCTGCTGCAAGTGCCGCAATCACGTGAGCCATCCCCGCGCGTATATCGGTCATTTTTAGATCAGCGCCGCGGAGCCGCGTCGGGCCCATAATCCGCGCGCTGTGGTTAAACGTCCGATTAACAAAGCGACAAGGCGGACCCCCAAGGCATTCGTCCGATATAGCGATTTCCGCCCCCATCCGGCGTAAGTCCTTTACATAGCCGAAACGATCCTCATGGACGGTTTCGTGTATTATTGATGCGCCATTAGCTTTGGTCAAGAGGATAGAGACCGGCGGTTGCCAATCAGTCAAAAACCCAGGATGAGGCGCTGCTTCAATTACAGTCGGCCGGTATGACGGAGTACTTGAGAACCGGACGCCGTCCGGTAAGACCTCAACCCTGCCCTCCATGGCGCGAATCATGTCAATAAAACGCTCTATATCTGCAGTCAGCACTCCCCGGACCAACACATTTCCTCCTGTAGCCAATGCTGCTGTGGCAAATGATACGGTCTCGATCCGATCCGGAATGACGCGGTGGGTAACACCGCGGAGGCGCGAGACCCCTGTAATTTCCATAAAGCGACTGCTTGAATCGCAGCGGATAGCGGCGCCCATCGCGGTTAGCATACCGATTAGATTCGCGATTTCCGGCTCAATTGCGGCGTTCGTCAAGCGGGTCTTGCCTTGGGCAAGAACCGCAGTGAGAATGACGTTTTCGGTCGCCCCTACCGATGGAAACGGTAATTCGATGTCCGCCCCGCGTATATGCCGGGCCGTGGCATAATATGAGTGTTCCCTGCGCTCGATTCGGACGCCCATTTGGGTAAGTGCGGTGAGATGAAAGTCAATCGGCCGGTGGCCGATCGGATCTCCGCCGAGAAATGGCACCTCGGCCTCGCCGCGGCGGTGGAGCAGCGGCCCCATGGTGAGGATCGGAATCCGATTGCGGCGTGAAAGCTCAATCACTGACGTAGTGCGAATCTCCGGCGCGGCCAGTATGCAGCGGTGGTCATTGTCGCAGACCACTTCGCTCCCGATCCGCTCACACAGTTCCTTGGTGATGGCGATGTCCTGTGAGAGAGGAATGTTCTCAATAGTGCAGGGTTCCTCAGTGAGAAGCGAAGCAATCATTGCCTTGGTGGCCGCATTTTTGGAGCCGCATATCTCGATCTCCCCCTCCAGAGGTCTGTCCCCGCGGACAATAAGTTTTTCTGCCATGTCTGTTAGCGTACTCCTTCCCCCGGTCTTTTCAAGTAGACCTTATTTTTGCTACGATACCTAAATGCAACGCTCCCTCAGGCGAATCATTTTTTATTCCTTCGTCTTGGCTTTTGCGATCGCCGGGCCTCTGGTGGTCGCCTACTCTTTTGGCTATACCTTTGACCTGTCCACCGCGACTATCGCCACTACCGGCGGTATCTTGGTAAAATCCAGCACCCCGCGACTAACGGTGTTCCTGGACGGATCTTTCCTAAAGGAAACCGGTCTCATCACCGGAAGCATGCTCGTAACCGATGTCGAGCCCGGCACGCGTCTGGTGCGGCTGGAAAAGACCGGATTCCGCTCTTGGTCAAAGCCGATTGCGGTTAGTCCTTTGGTGGTCACCGAGTTGCGAAATATTATCTTGGTCCCTCACCCGTTACTCATCGCAACTTCCTCGGCTGCCGAGCTTGCCGCTGCAGAGGCCACCACCACCGCGGCCAATGGACTGGCCCTTAGTCGCAGAGGGGAGCTTATTTTGAATCGCGATGGCGCGGTGAAAAAAATTGCTGAGAACGCACATTCCTTTACTGCCAACGAGGAGGCGATCTTTTTTGTGGATCAGAATGGCTTCCTGGCGCGCTACGCGCTCCCCGGCGGAGATATCACTCTCTTGGGGAGGCCAGGGTTTTTCCTGGAAAAACGGCCTATGCGGTTTGTAGCCGGCCGGGGTCTGCTTGCGATCCTTGATTCTTCCGGCGGTCTCTACCTTTTTAGCGAGGGTTCTACTACTGCCGAGCCGGTTGAGGCCGGAGTCAAGGATGTAGCGTTTGATAGCCGAGGAGAAAAGATGCTGATTGTCAAAGATACGGCGGTGGACCTTGTGTGGTTGAAAGACAACGCCCATCAGCCCTTTGAGAAAAAAGGGACGCGCGAGGAGATATTGCGTTCACCAGTTGCGATCCGCGAGGCGCGCTGGCTCTTTCAAACCGATGCTCATGTCGTATGGCGCACGCGCGAGGGAATTTTTCTGACTGAGATTGACGGCCGCGGCGGCCGCACCACCACCGAGTTGGTGAGCGGCGCCGTTGACGAACTCCTGACTTTGCCATCCCTCCCCAATACGATTTTCTATAAAAAGGGGAAGGCGGTATATAAAATTGAATTGTAATATAAACCCATCTCAAAAATGGCTTTGCAGAAATCCGCCGATTGCAGCCCAAATGCATTTTTGAGATGGGTTCATAAAAGGCGGAGCGGGTCCGCCTCGTTGCTTGCGTCTAATTGAATCTTGACTTCAATTCTTCTTGGCTCATGAATCCTCCACCATTCCGCAACGGAGAACAATCATTGCATGAGCGTGGCCCGCGCAATGCCCTACTGACCCTCAACCCTGAACTTGATTTTGGCAGGGTCGGACGGGGCTTTGGAGCGCCATGGCGGGAAGAACCCAAGTTCAAAACTCGCGATTTCGCGCCGGCTCTTCAACGCCTCGGTGATGGAGCCCTCCTTCTTGCCCTGGATGAGCGAGATCAGCTCCGATGCGGCAATGCGCGTCCTTACGCCAAAACTGCCATTGACCACTGCTTCGGCTTTGCCTTTCTCAAAATCAATGCTGCGCACCCGGTACTCAAGTTTTGTAGATCCGGGGATGAATTCCTGCTCGCGCGACTCCTGCTCTTCAGACGCCCGGACCAGCGCCACCACATCCGCCTCTCGGAAAACCAGCACTCGGCCCTGGGCCTCGGCCTCAATTGAGAATCGCTCCCCTCGCGCTCCGGCCTGAGGGGAGGTAACTTTGGTGACTTCAATCTCGCTCAACGCCTCTGATACCACGAAGCCCGGCGGCGCTTTACGCGCCATTTCTTGCCTCAATTCCGTAAAGAGCCGCTGGGTTGTTTGTTCCTCGGCGCGCTCAATATCCTGCTCGGATGCAACTATCGCCTCTCCCACAAACCCGCCGGCGAAGCCCTCCGGCGCTACGGCATAGAATCCGTCGTACCTGGGACTTCCTTTGAATCCGGGGATGGTCAATCGTATCTCGCCGCTTAGATTGGACTGCTCCCCGGCTATATCCGCGACCAGCTCCACTTCTATAAACTGGGGGATAATCTTGCCGTCCTCAATCTTTACTCCGGGCACCACGATCGGTTTGGGAAGACGATACAGCACCCCTCCATCAGTGAGGAAGCGCGTGCGCACTACCAGCGGCTGAGGAGAAGAACTGAACCGATTATAAATTCGCACCTTTCCTCGCGCCTTGTCCTCCAGTCGCTCCTTTCCGGTCGCCGCGAAACTCTCTGCGGCGTTCTGCTTAATCGTGAGGCGCTCGGTCGGGATGACTGCCTCTTTGAGGAGCACCTCGGACGCACTGGTATCCATACGCATCTGGACATTCTCAACCCGGATCTCCTGGGACCGCGGGTGTACGACAACCGTCAGGCGCGCCCCGAGCGTGGATACAATCACTGTTAGAGCAGCTATGATTAGTCCACCGATCGCAGCTCCCCAATATTTCCCTCGGCCGGAGGCGGGACGAATGACTTCAATCATGTCCTCGGCCGGAGGCGGCCGGCGGGTCAGGAAAGGCGCTCGCACGGAGATATCGTTCTCGCGTTCTTGCGGCGGCGGCGATGGAAGCAGCTCTTTGATTTCGCTTGTAGGACTTGGTTTGGCTGGACTGATCTTCTCAGGCGCCGGGGGGCTGGAGGTTTCCACCCTCCGTCGGATCCCGTCCGCTTTTCTTTGAGGGGTCGAGGCCGCTTCAACTCCTTGTGGAATTTTTTCGGTATTCATAATGAATTGGCTATTGAAAAAAGGGTATGGATGGAGCGAATGGACCACAAGCGCCGCCAGCGCCGCATCCTCCGGGCCCTGGAGATGACCGCCGAGCGTATCTCCGCCAAAAAAGGCATTGCCCTCCAAAATCCGCACCATTGGCTTCTCGGCGTAGGAATACTTACCCAGCCAGTCCGCCGCCTGCACCGCGGCTCTCAATTCCGGCAGATAGGCCCCGCCCCCAGATAGATACACCAGCGGCGGAAGAGCAGTTTCGGTATAAAAAGAATTGAGCGCCCGGACAAATCGCGTCTTCCAAAGGCCGGCCGCCAGCGCCAATGCCTGGGCAATCGAGTCGCGCATGCGCTCATCTCCAAGTCCTTGGCCGTACTGGCGGACAATCTGGCGCGAATCAGCAAACGGATGTCCGGTGGTGCGCCGCACCGCATCTATGAAGTGCCGCACCCCCAGCGGCATATACTCCACATGCGCGAACTGGCCGTCTCTTACCGCTACGATCGTGGTCTCCGCTCCCCCCACGTCAACTAATAGCGCGTCGCCGACTCCGAGGGAATCCGTAACTGCTCGGTACTGAATCCATGCGAGCGGCAAAATCTCGATCTGCGTTCGGCCTGCTATTTTTTGGATATCAGCCAGCACTACCCCGCTCTCAATCGGCAGGTAGAGCTTCAGGGCGCGGATAACGATCTCCTTGATACTCTCCCGCGGCGCAATCTCTGTTTCAGTTGATACCGAGCGAAGCTGGATCGGATACTTATTTACCAGCAAGCCGACCGGGGCGATGATGGTTGCGCGGCGCGCTTCGCCCGCTTCGGCAACTGCGGTTTGCCAGGCAGAACGGATATCCCGACTGGTGAGAGTTGCCCCGCCGGCTGGCGGCGGCAGGCGCCAGGTGTGAAGGATGGACTCGGCTGTCGCCGGACCCACCCCAATCAAGAATTGGTCTGGAGAGCGCGTTGACTTCTGCAGCATTGCGACCACACCCTCCCGAATCTTTCGCATCAGGCGCACGCCCGAGTAAGAAGGCGGGAGCTCCCAGACGAATTTCTGGGTCAGTCGGGGCTTATCGTTCTCCGCAAGAATCTCAAAGAGAATGGCTTTGATCGTATCCGAACCCACATCCATAACACCCACCAACTTCCCTCTCTCCATGTTAAAGATGTGCATACTGATAGTATAACATGTAATTTATCATCGCGTTGTCCCCACCTTTGTTATCAGGAATGTCATACCCGCGAAAGCGGGTATCCAGAAAAACCAGCGCAAGAGCCAAGAATGGCCTACTGGATTCCCGCGTACGCGGGAATGACACATGAGGAGTGGGGACAACGCGTGGCAAAATTACAGATAACATTCCTACACCACCAGATGCCAATGCTATTATATCAACAGTCAAGACAAAACCCAATCCACAGGGCGCCAGCGCATATTTACCCCGTTAGAGAATGTCCCGTGAGAAGCTAAACAAAAGCGGATAAGTTATATATTGCGTCTTGTCTTTAATGGGGCTTCTCACGGGACTTGCCACGGGGTGGAATTTGGCGGCTCGATACGAGCCGCGGGGTCTAATGCCCCGCGCGAGTTATCTAACGGGGTTTACCTCCCGACGAGAGCAATCGCCATTCCGAGAATCGCACTCACAACGCTAATAACCCAGAATCTCATGGTAACCTTGTGCGGGGGCCAGCCGATTGCCTCAAAGTGATGATGGATGGGTGCTATCAAGAATACTTTTTTACCGCGCAGGCGCTTGGAGGCGAATTGGATCATATTGGAAGCCACTTCCACCATCAATATTGCGCCGACTACCGGCAGCACAATCACTGAATCAGTTAAGAATGCGATTACGGTAAGCGAGGTGGTAAGCCCCAGAATTCCCGACTCTCCCATGTAGAAGCGCGCCGGCGGGATATTAAACCAGAGGAAGGCCAGAATCGCGCCCAGTACCACGCCGGCAAATGCGGCCAGGTCAATCTGGCCGCGGAAAAAAGCAATGCCGCCATAAGCCGCAAACGCAGCGCCGAATACCCCGCCGGCCAGGCCGTCAATCCCATCCACAATACTGGATGAAAAGAGGACGATCATGACTCCGATAAAAAGCGGGATATACCAGAGGCCCAGATACAGGTCGCCGTAGCCGGGAATGTAAATTGTCCGCCAGTCAAGCTTAAAATAAAACCACCAGGCGCCCGCGAGCGCAATAAGAAAGACAATGAGGAGCCGGTGGCGGAACTTGATGCCGCGGGCGACATACGCCCCTTTTCCCCAGACCTGACTAAGATCATCGGCAAGGCCGAGGAGAGAGGCGGCCAGAAACGTGGAGAGCGGCAGCCAGGTTTGATTGCGCGAGATAAAATTGGCTTTGTCCCAGAACGAACTCTGGGTGAGGTGGGCAATTACCCACACCACGGCCGCAATCGCCAGAGTACTCACCCAGATAAGTACTCCGCCCAGTCGCGGGACTCGCGTCTCACGATCTTTGTGAAGGGCCGCAAAGAGGGGGGTCTTGGTGCCGTCGGGCGAGACCGTACGCACTGCTTTGCGCCACATCCGGTATTTATAGAGATACTTGGTGAGAAGCGGTGTCCACAGGACCGCGACAATGAAAGATGCGGCCAGGAGACCGAAGACCTTTATCGCATTCACTACTGCATCAAATTCCGTCATGAATTCAAAATTCAGAAATTATCTTCCAGCCACTTTATAATCTTCCTGCCATCCCCGAATCTATCGTCTGATTTCAAAATGACGATAATCGCGACCTGATCCGGCTCAACCGGGTAGAGAAGCAGCAATGCTCCGCCGGCCTCGTCAGTGAATCCGGTCTTGCCGCCGGACAGCGCCGGAAATTCAGTCAGCAATTCATTGGTGTTCTGGATCGGATATTGCCTCCTCTGCCAGGAGAAAACCGTCTCGGTGTATTGACGGGTCATCTCCCACAATTCGGGGTGGTGCGCCAAGAGGCGGATGGCCATTTGAGACAAATCCTCGGCGCTGGTGTATTGATCCGCCAGATCTAATCCGGTCGGACTCCGAAACCGGGTATTCGCAAGGCCCCAGCGGCTCGCGGTGCGATTCATCAGCTGGACAAATAGTTCAATCCGGTCGCGGTATGAGACCCGGCCCAGCCGCCTGCCTACTGCATCAGCCAGGGCAAGTGCCGCGTCATTTGCCGAGGAGATGAGGGCCAGTCGTACTGCTTCATCGCGTAGAAATACTTCTCCAGCCGGAGCGCTGCTCAGGCGTTTTTCTACCGCTTTGGCCTCGTCCGAGAATACAATTATCTCATCCGGGGCGAGATATTCAGCCGCCACAGCAGCGGTCATGAGCTTGGTTAAACTGGCTGGAGCGAGGCGTTTGGCAGCGCGCTGAGAGAACAAAATCATCCGGTCAGGCAATTGCGCGCCTTGCCCGGCTACACTTCTGTTTTGTCTTTGAGAGTTGTCTCCCTCATACCCTGCTTGATTGGCCGCGGTCTTTATCCCCACACCTTCCAGAATACCCTGCGGGAAGGTGTGGGGATTTATTTCATCCGAGGGCGCCTCAGCCGCTCGGAAAAAACGCGGGGTCAGACGCACCAGGTATGCCTCGGCCGCGAGAGTCGGCGACGGGGACAGCCGTAGTGGCAATGCGGCCGCCGCCTGAGACCCGACCCGGTCTGGACTCTGGACCGAGAAAAGAACAAGAAGCGCCACCAACAGTATGGCGATCAATGAAACGACGCGCGGGGATGCGGTTTTTTGATCTTCAATCATGCCCCAGGTATAGCGGCGTGAATTTCTTGCTTTAACTCCTGATAACGAGGCAGATCCTCAATCTTGCTGATCCCGAAGTGCTTCAGGACCTCGCCCGTCATCCGGTAGAGAACCGAGCGCGCATCCTTGGGATTCTCAATCCGCTCAATAAGGCCGCGCAGGAGAAGGGCGCGCAAGATAAAAGATGAATTAACGCCCCGCATGTATTCAATCTCGGAGCGGGTGAGCGGGCCGGTATAGATGATAATGGCCAATGTTTCCAGCGCCGCGCGCGAGAGCTCTTCTCCAAATTCGCCCTTCATCAATTTCTCGACATAGGATGCATGGACTGGTGACGATCCCAGCTGATACGCGCCGTTCGCCTGTATTAACACCAGCCCCCGACCGTTGCAGCTTTTAGCCAGGGCTTCCAGCGCGGCACGGACATCGATTTCACTCGCGCCGGTGAGCGCAGTCAGGCGATTGAGCGCGAGGGGCTCCCCATGCACAAAGAGGATACTCTCCAGGATTGAAGGGAGCTCATCCGCTGCGAATTTGTCCTGCTCCATCTCAAAAGCCACACCTGCATTATAGCCGCAGCATAAGCATAGTAAAGAGGTCTGTCATCCCGAATCAGCCATTTCAACACTTACGCGCGATCGCGCGTAAGTGTTGAAATTGGCAGAATTGAATTTTGAATTGGCTTCAGTCAATTTCTAGAACCCATCTCAAAAATGGCTTTGAAGGCGAAATCGTGCGGATTTCGCCGCAA
>CAYIGN010000001.1:11155-23428 GCA_964363055.1 uncultured Candidatus Saccharibacteria bacterium | reverse complement strand
CTTTGCAGAAATCCGCCGATTGCAGCCCAAATGCATTTTTGAGATGGGTTCTAATTAGAAAATAGAAACTGGGGGATGGGTCTGAAAATAACAATTGAAGAAGCGGCGCGTAGGGCCCTTAAAAATCAGGAGCCGCTTCTCGTCTCTACGCTTCGCCTGCTGCTCTCCGCAATCCATAATCAGGAGATTGAAAAAAAAGCCAAGACCGGCCAGAGCGAATTGAGCGAGGAGGAGGTTACGGGAGTACTGCGCTCCGAGGCCAAGAAGTGCCGCGACGCAGCGAGCGAATTTCAGAAAGGAGGCCGCGCCGATTTAGCAGAAAAAGAATCGCGCGAGCTCTCAATTCTGGAAAAGTATCTGCCCGCGGAATTGTCGGATGAGGAAATAGAAAAGCTCGCAGCGCCGCTGGCTAAAGGAGCGTCTGCGAGCGATTTTGGCCGCGTGATGGGCGCGGCGATGAAAGAGATTGCCGGCCGCGCCTCCGGGGAGCGGGTGGCAGCGGTAGTCAAAAAGGTACTGCAGGGCTGAATGGAATTTTTTGACATCTGTCCGCTCGCGGGCTATTATTAGGGATATGAGGCGCCAAAATAAAAAATACTTTGAATACCGCATTGTGATCACCCCGGATGTCCGTATCGGGTCCGGGGAACGCGGTTTCACTGCACTGGCGCCGGCGTTGGGTATTGCGACCGGCGGCGATTCAGTGGAGGATGCGCTGCAGAACATCAGGGAGTTGATCGCGTTCCATATGGAGTGTCTATTGAAAGAAAAGCAGCCGCTGCCTGGGGAGCAGTCAGCAGCGGATTTTATAACCACTACCCGTGTGGCAGTGCCGAGATAATGGCAAGCAAAGAAGTATATCCGAAAGATGTCATAAAAGCCCTGCAGAAGCTGGGCTTTTATGTAGCGCATAAAAAGGGGAGTCATTTCCGCCTTGTCCACAGCGACGGCAGATCCGTAACCATTGCCGTGCATCCAAAGCCGCTTTTCATCGGCACGCTCCACTCGATTCTACGGCAGGCGGAAATAACAAGAGGAGAACTTGACGAGAAGTTGTAACCGGAGGGATGAAGAAATAGAAAAGCTCCTTGCGCCAGTGGCGCAAGGAGCGGCTTGTGAGAAGGGTGCTTACTTATTGAGTAGGAGGATCGAACTTCTTGGCGCCGCGCCAGTCAATCATGGACCCGGGAAATTGAGGATAATTTTCGCAGTAGCCGGCGCAGAACCGTACGTCATGGCTACCATGCAGTCCCTTGAGGTAGCCCCAATGTGAAGTGTGTCCCCCTGACATCTCGCCCATCTCATATATGCCCGGTGGGATACAGTTATCCTGATCAAGTCCGTCTCCCGAGGACGGATGACAGGTTTGAAGGGGCTCCTCAATTTTGATTACCATCCCTCGCGGCGGCATCAGCACGCAATCATCGAACTTCTGCATATCATTAAATTCTTCCAGAAGATATTGTCGTACTTCACGATCTTCGGCATGACGGTATCTTAACATGGTCTGCCCCCTTTCTCTTTCTATTGTCCGTGAATAATCTTGAGAACAAAAATGAAGGATACAATCCTCCACACTCCAAAAACTTTATCATTCTCTCAAGATATTGTCAAGTATCTGCCGCCCGGGATTAGGAGGCGTCTGCCGGCGGAGATTGGGATTGTGCTAGTGTCGGAAAAAGAATCGCAGCGATTCAACCGCCGGTATCGCAAGAAGTACCGACCCGCCAATGTGCTTTCTTTCGCGTACGGAAAAGAGTATGGTGAAATTATCGTCTGCCCTTCCTTAATCCGGCGCGAAGCGCGGGAGCAAAATCATTCGTTTGAATATCAGCTGACACGGATGGTGCTTCATGGTATGATCCATTTGGGAGGAGTGCATCATGAGAACTCGAAGTTAACAGCCAAGAGATTTTTGAAGGCTGAGGAACATGTTTTGAAAAGAGTGATGTCTTTGAATCATGAATCATGAATCATGAATCATGGGGACGGAATGAGTGATTCGTCCCTGCTTCCTGCTTCTTGATTCCAATGTGTGGCTCGCAATCTTATTACTGCCGTTGACGTTGGCACTTCCACTGTTACGACCGTGGTGGCCGAATGTGTGCGAGAACCGGAGCAGGTGAAGCTCGTCGGGATCGGTATCTCTCCGGCCGGGGGGGTGCGGCGGGGGATGGTGGTCGATGTGGAAGAGGCGGCCGCCGCCATCCGGCGCTCGGTTGAGCAGGCGCGCCGCAGTGCCGGGGTTCCGATCCGGTCGGTATGGCTGGCCGTAGATGGCGCCCATATCAGCGTTTCTTCCTCGCGCGGTGTGGTGGCGGTGTCGCGCGCTGATCAGGAAATTTCACCCGAGGATGTGCGCCGGGCCCTGGCCGCGGCCGAAACCTTCATCCCCAAAAACCAAAATCGGGAGATCCTGCACATGATCCCCCGCGATTTCAAAGTAGACCAAGAGGCGGGGGTCAAGGAACCGGTCGGGATGCACGGCCTGCGTCTGGAGGTGGATGCGCTGATCATTGAGTGCTCCGCGCCATATCTCAAGAATCTTTTCAAGAGCGCCGAGGCGGCTGGGCTCAAGGTAGATGATTATGTTTTCTCGCCCTTGGCTTCGGCTGAGGCCGTACTCACCAAGCGACAAAAGGAGTTGGGAGTGGTGCTGCTGGACATCGGGGGTGGAGCTACTAGCTTCATTGTTTTTGAAGAAGGATCGCCAATCCATGCGGGAGTTATCCCCATCGGCGGGAATCATATCACCGGAGACATAGCGATTGGCTTTCGTGCCAATGTGGACATCGCAGAACGGATGAAGGTGGGGCATGGTACCTGCCTGGTGGCGGACTTGCCCAAACGCGACACGATTCGCCTCTCTGAAGTTGTGCCCGAGGTGGAAGAAGAAGAGGTTTATTCGCGCCGCCAGCTTGCCGAGATAATCGAGGCGCGGCTGCAGGACTTATTTGAGCTGCTCCACAAGGAGCTGCGTAAAATCAATCGGGCGCGGCTCTTGCCGGCCGGGGTGGTCTTGGTGGGCGGCTCTTCGCTTTTTCCGGGTCTCGTCACCCTCACCAAACGCGAGGTCGGGCTGCCGGCCGAGGCCGGAATTCCGCAAGGGTTTTTACCCAAAATAGATCAGGAGCGGAACCCTTCGCTGACAGCCGCGCTTGGTGTGATACGCTGGGCCGATGCCCGAACGCGACATAGTGCCTCGCGCTGGGCTCAGTATGGATTGGTGCATCTGCGCACTCACCCTTGGTTGCGATGGTTGAAGTCATTGCTTCCGTAGGATTAAGGACATAGTATCAAGGACAAAAGATAGGATTTGACTTTTATCCTTTGTCCTTTATCCTGACTTATATGCCAAGCATTAAACCAGACATTGAGACCTATGCGCGGATTAAAGTGGTGGGCGTGGGCGGCGGCGGCGGCAAGGCCGTGACCCGGATGATTGATCACAAGATCAACGGGGTAGATTTTATTACGATCAACACCGATGCCCAGGACCTCCATTTTACTAAAGCCCGCACCAAACTTCACATTGGCAAGAATCTCACCAAGGGTCTTGGCGCGGGAATGAACCCCGATCTTGGCCGACAAGCCGCCGAGGAAAATCGGGATGAGATTCACGAGTCGCTCAAGGGCGCGGATATGGTGTTTCTTACGTGTGGATTGGGCGGCGGGACCGGGTCCGGTTCATCTCCCATAATTGCCGAGGTGGCGCGCGATTCCGGAGCGTTGACCATTGGCGTTGTAACTAAGCCATTTGGTTTTGAAGGAGTGCAGCGTTCGAGGATTGCCGAAGATGCCTGGGTCCAGTTGCGCGATCGGGTGGATGCCTTGATTACCATTCCCAATGACCGTCTGCTTGCGGTGATCGGCAAGGATACCTCGCTACTGACGGCCTTTGCGATATGTGATGACGTCTTGCGTCATGCAGTGCAGGGGATTTCGGATTTAATCGTAACTCCAGGCATTATAAATGTGGATTTCGCGGATGTGCGCGCGATTATGGCCGAGGCAGGATCAGCGCTTATGGGCGTCGGATACGGTTCGGGGGAGGAGCGCTCCATTGCCGCGGCCAAAGCCGCAATCAACTCACCGCTGCTGGATATTTCCATAGAGGGCGCGCGCGGGGTGCTTTTCAATGTCTCGGGAGGGCCGGATCTCACAATGTGGGAGATCAATGAAGCCGCTCGGGTGATTACTGAATCCATTGACCGAGACGCCAAAGTTATTTTTGGGGCAGTGCATGATGAGCGGTTGAAAAAAGGAGAGATAAAAATTACGGTGATTGCGACCGGCTTCAGCGGCGCCCAAGGTCCTCAGCTGCCGCTTAGCAAAGAAGGTGAGCGGGTGGAAGTGAAAAAAGCTCCAGCCGCGGCGCCAGGAGCGTTTGAAAAGAGCAGCTCCGCGAGTGCGCCGGAGAACGAGTGGGATGCTATCCCCGCTTTCTTGCGAAGGCGCGCGAAATGAAAATGTCATAATCCGAAGAAAGCTTCGGATATGTTTTTGGACATTCTCGATTTCCCCATGCTGGAGTTTGAAGCCGGCACCGGCAAGCCGATTATGATTCCTACCGGTATGTCCACGCTTGAGGATGTTGATTCGTGTCTTAACTTCTTAGATCGCAAGAACGCCTCATATCCGCGAAGTGGAAGATGATCATCTAAAACGCTCGAGCGTTTTAGATGACCCAAAGATGCAAAAGTATATGGGGCGTGAGGATAAATTCCTGCAGGAGGGCGAAATCCCATTCCGGGGTCTCTTCCGTAAGTCACTGGTTGCCAGCCGCGATCTTCCGGCGGGGACCGTGCTTGCCGCGGGCGACATTTACGCCATGCGCCCGCAGCAGCTCATCGGCGGCCTGCCCTCGGAAAAATACGAATCAGTCATCAGCTGCCGTACAACGAAGCAGTTCAAGAAATACGATCCGATCGCAGCCGAATCCCTTATTGCGTAATCCGGCGTTTTATTTACCAGAGATGATAAGTAGCAGAAATACATTTATAACTATTTTACGCTCGAGCGTAAAATAGTGATAAGACGGGTGGGGGCGTGTAATTTGAGTACAGGTTGGGGAATTTATCCAAGAAGATTAAAGATTGAAACTTTATCAATGGTGGGGTAGTTTTAATTTCAGTGATTGATTATTTTGTAGGTTAATCACAGTTCTTTTAAAGGAGATGCAAGATGAAACTCGGATGTTATGGTTATGATGCGGTGTTTGGGAATCTCTTTCCGCCAATCGCGGCCGAGGCGGAAAAACGAGGGTATGAGAAGCCGATCGTATTGCCCTACGGCGTGCGGGGCATAGCGGCGGAGCGTAAGGATGAGATGCGAGGTTGCGACGTTGGTCTAGTCGGTCTCTCCTCCTATCAGACCCAGGAAGAACTCGAGCTCCTCGACGCGCTCAAATGGGTGGTGATTATCGCCGATGTTCCGACCAGCGAGCTGCGGCCGAAAGCGCAGCAATGGGTGCAAGCGCAGCGCGATCTTCCGAGGTCGCAGCGGAAGTTGAAGGGTCTCCTCTTGGCGCTGGAGGCATCGCGGGATGGGGCGATCCGCTTTGGCTATCCGGCTGAGGATATTTATCACCTTGGTCCACCCCCGCATTGGGGAGTATCGTACCGGCAGATGGTGGAGATTGATGCGCAGACCGTACGCGCAGGGTTGTGCAAGCGGCACGGTGATGGAGAGCCGCAATCGCTCACAGCCGAGGATTTCCTTGTCTACGTGCCGGGGACGAAGATCACACCGGTAGTCAATGCGATGCTCCGTTCTGTGATCCAGGTAGGTAGGGAGATTTTAGGCGATCGTTTCGCCTTGGGGTTTGTTAGACATCCGGGGGAACGGCCGGAGAGTCCAAAGGAGGAGACGCCGTTCGCAGAAGCTATGGAGGAACGGCAGCATCTTCTCGAAGGGCTGACACGCGTTGATCTTTACGATGTCACCAATCCGCAACGCTACGCAGTTGCCGATCGGATAGTTTATAGTGTTGGCCCAAACGAAAGCATTGCGGGCGCCTTCGCCCGCAATGATAGGATGGTTTATTACCGAGACGAGAACACGATTGCCGCGCTTGCCGCAAGCGGCAGTGAAGGCGGAAAGTGGTTTGTCGCGGAGCTGGGGGCTTCGTATGTGATCACACCGCAAACCTACCGTGAAGGTCTTCGGTTCTTCTTCGGTCCTGATGGACCGGCGAGTGTCCGCGCCAAGCAGGAGGAGCATTTCCCTCTGCCCGAGACGTGGGATACCGCGCCCGCGATCGTGGATTTCCTGGAGGAAATTGCCGCGAGATAATGGCAATCTCCCGCGGCTCCTCTCTTTCTTACTTATGCGTTTTGCCGAAGGCGGCCTGATCCGTCTTCGGCTTTTATTTTTGTTGTTGACCTGTACAGACGGACGGAGTAAAATGGAAGTATGGCGCAGTCGGTAAAATTGCCGCGTTTCATCAGGAAATACTTTTGGGACGCGGACGTGGATCGGTTCTCACTTCCCAGAGAAGGGCGATACGTCATAGAGCGCATCTTTGAATATGGAGATGAAAAGGCCATCCGCTGGCTTTTCCATCGGGTGCCGCGGCGGTTTCTGGTCGCGGCGCTCAAGAGTACGAGGGATCTGTCTCCGGAGAGCGCCTACCTCTGGGCAAATATTCTAGGTGTTTCTAAAAAAAATATCGTATGTTTGCAGAAGCAGTTTCGCGAAAGACGCTCAAGGCATTGGATTTGGTAGCCGCTGGGCACCTGCTTCCGCCCGCCGTTTATCTTGCCGGCGGCACGGCTGCAGCGCTTCACCTGGCGCATCGGTACTCGTACGACCTCGATTTTTTTACCGCACGCTCATTTGACGCCCATGCGGTAGTGAAGAAATTGAAGCGTTTCCCGGAGTTCCGTCTGGACAGAGTTGCGCGCGGCACCGTCCTCGGTTTTATCGGCGACATTCAATCCAGCATTTTTTTCTACCGCTATCCGCTCCTGTTCCCCACCCATAATTTCCGGGGTATCGCAGTGGCCGATCTCAGAGACATTGCGGCGATGAAAGTCGTGGCTATATCTGATCGGGGGAAGAAACGGGACTTTATTGATCTATATTTTATATTAAGAGAAGGCAAAATCACCATGGAAGAAGCAATCCATTTGTACGGCAGAAAGTTTGATGTGTTGGATGCGAATCGTATCCACGTCATCAGGAGTTTGTGTTATTTTGATGGGGCGGATGCGGAACGAATGCCGCGGATGATAAAGAATTCGAGTTGGCCGAGCGTCAAAAAATTTTTCATTGCCGAGCAAAAGAAATTGATACAGCGTATAATCGGCTGATCCGTCTATGCATACTTCTTCAGAACGTATCTTTCTCTGGATCGTCAGAATCGGGCTCTTCGCGATTCCGCTTCTGCCGCTTTATGTTTCCTCCTCAATGCTCTTCCCGTTTATCACCGGGAAGAATTTTGCGTTTCGGATTATCATCGAAATTATTTTTGCGTTTTGGGTGGGGCTTGCAGTGATGCAGCCGGCCTACCGGCCGCGGCTGACGCCGCTTTTTAAAATCATAACTGTTTTTATTGCGATTGTATTTCTGGCCGACATATTGAGCCCCAACCCCTATCGGGCATTCTTTTCCAACTACGAGCGGATGGAAGGGTTTATGATGTTGGGGCATCTGTATCTTTATTTCGTGATGCTCACCAGCGTTTTCAAGACGCGGCGTGATTGGCTGATATTTCTGCACGTGTCGCTGGCGGCAAGTTTGATTGCATCATACTACGGGCTGCTGCAGCGGCTGGGCTACCGAGTATCGCTGCAGGGCGGATTCCGCGTGGACTCCACCATTGGTAATCCGACCTATTTTGCCGCGTATTTGCTTTTCCACGTTTGGCTAATGACGATCCTAATCCATCAATTCTGGAAGCGATGGTGGCAAGCGGCGCTCTACGGGGCGATACTTCTTTTTGAACTGGTCATTATATATTTCACTGCGACAAGAGGAGTGGTGGTCGCATTGGCGCTTGTCGTGCCCCCGTTTCTTGCAGCACTGGTCTATTTTTGGAATAGGATTACAGCACTTCGGCTGGCTGGTCCGCCGACCGGCATCCTGACAGATCGGCGCCCCGGCCGGAAGATCGCCGCGGGGGTTCTTGTACTTTCAGTCGCTGTCCCGCTTCTTTTCTGGGGCATTCGCCGTACCGAGTTCGTGCAATCCAGCCAAGCCCTCCGGCGCCTGACCAATTATTCGCTTGGCGAAGGAACGATCCAGGATAGGATCAGGATTTGGAAGATGTCTTTACAGGGTGTGCGGGAGCGGCCGATCCTCGGCTGGGGGCAGGAAAATTATTATCTGGTATTTCAAAAATATTTTGACCCGGGGCTCTATGGAGCCGAGCCGTGGTTTGACCGCTCGCACAACGTATTCCTGGATTGGGCAGTGCATGCCGGCATTCTGGGTCTCGGAGCGTACCTGGCGATCCTGGGGGCAGCACTCTGGCAGATCATCCGGGCAATGCGCAGCGGAGCGGCGATATTTTTTGAAGGGTTGGCGCTCATCGGTCTTTTCGCAACCGATTTTTTACAGAAACTTTTTGTTTTCGACAACCTTAGCTCATACCTCCTTTTCTTTGCGTTTATCAGCTACAGCCAGTTTGCGAGCCCCGCGGCATATCCGCGCGCTGACCCGGCCCCGACAAGGGCCGGGCGGGATCCGCGGCTCTACCGGTCTGGTGTGGTGGCGGTAGCGGTGATGCTGGTCGCTGTGGCGGTATGGGGCTGGTGGGCGAACGTGAGGGCCATTCGTGAATCCAAGGCGCTTATCGCGGCACTCCAGACCGCGCGCGGCAATGCGGATATACATTCGGTGGAGGCGGCATTCAGTCGCGCGCTTGCCTACCAGACCTTCGGAGACACCGAAGTGCGCGAGCAGCTGGGTAACTTGGCGCGCGAAGTGGCGGGAATGGAGGGACCGGCTGATCTGCGCCGTAACTTTGTCCAATTCGCGCTGGCTGAGTTGCGTCAGGAGACGAGTCATCCAGCCAAAGACGTAAAGCACCTCCTGTTTATGCTGACCGTCATCAATCGCGGTCTGACCCTTGATTCAAGTTTGGTGCAGGAAGGGGAGACGATAGCGGCTGAGACAATGCGCTTGAGTCCGACCAAGCAAGTAGCTGGTTTTGAGGTTGCTCAGTACTACTTAGGGACCAATCGTCTGGACCGGGCCGTAGAGGTGCTCGAAAGTGTCTGGCGGGGAGAGCCGCGCTTCCAGCAAGCTGCGCAGAATCTCTGGATTGTCGCTATTATGGCGCGCCGGCCGGACTTGATCGAGGAGCTGCGTAGAGTCTGGACGCTGAATGAATTAGAGGAGAGAATCATATTCAATATCGCCCGCGCCTACCAGCAGGTGGAGGATTTTGCCTCAGCCCGCGACACCTACGCCGTACTGGTGGCGATCGCTCCGCAAAATCCCCAGTATCGCGCGACCTACGCAGCGCTTCTGGCGCGCACCGGGAATAGTGAGGAAGCTCGTCGGCAAACAGAGGAGGCCATCCGGATTGACCCAAACTTCGGACGCGAGGGAGGGCAGTTTCTTGAGCAACTGCCATAAGCCAGGGCGAGAAACCGAACGAAGAATAAAAAGGTTTTATCAAAGGCATGGATTCCACGCACCGCTGGAAAATCGGGATCATCGGCGTCGGTATGGTGGGCACGCCTCTGGCTCGCTACTTTCAGGAGATTCGCGGCCATACCCGCGCGAAGGATCTTTTTTTATACGATCAAAATCCGGCCAAAGGATATCTTGACGACGTAAACGAGGCGGAGATCGTTTTTATAGCGGTGCCCACGCCGCGCTCCGCCAACGGGGCCTGCGACATTTCGGCAGTGGCCTCGGCGTTTGAGCGGATTTCCGTCCCCAAAATCGCGGTAATCAAGTCCACGGTTCCTCCCGGGACTACCGAGGCGTTCCAGTGCCAATTCCCCGAGCATCGAGTGCTCTTCAATCCCGAATTTCTCACCGAACATCGGGCCTGGGAGGATTTTATCCGGCCGGATCGGCAAATCATCGGCTTTACTGATAAGAGCATTGACGCAGCGTATCTGGTGCTCTCATTACTGCCCAAGGCCCCGTTTATGTCGCCGTGGGGAATCAATACTTATAAGCCGATAAAGATCACTGCGACCGAAGCCGAGATGATAAAGTACGGCGCCAACGTCTATTTCACCCGCAAGGTGTTATTTGTCAATGTCCTCGCAATGCTTGCCGAGCGATTGGGTGTTAATTATGAGAACGTGCGCCTGGGTATGGCGGCTGACTTTCGTATCGGCGATTCGCACCTGGATGTGAATCACGGCGGCTACCGCGGGGTCGGAGGTTTTTGTTTCCCGAAGGACTTGGATGCTTTTATTGCCCATCTCGACACTCAGGGGTTGGACGAATGCGCCGACTTCCTGCGCAAGGACTATGAGTTTAACGCAAAACTTTTGGCTGCACAGGGCCTTACTCTGGAGGATGTAAGCGTGCATGATCATGAGTGGGTGCGGCGCAAACTGGACGCCTTGAGGCATGTCTCAAAAGAAGCGGAAGTATGGCAAAATATATAGTCACCGGCGGGGCAGGGTTTATCGGCTCACACATCGTGGATGGGTTGATTAAGCGCGGGGATGAGGTGCATGTCATTGATAATTTTTCCACCGGCAGACCGGAACGGCTTAATCCCGCCGCCGTGGTGCATGAAGTTGATATCCGAGACCCGGAAGCCATCCGCCCGATTCTTGCAGGGGCAGTCGGCGTTTTCCACACCGCCGCCCAGCCGCGGATGCAGTTTTCTATCAAGGAACCCAAGCTCACCAACGACGTGAATGTTACCGGCACGCTCAATGTCTTACTTGCGTCCCGAGACGCGGGAGTGAAGCGAGTGGTGTACTCGGCTTCCTCTTCGGCCTATGGCCCGCGCCATCCCATGCCGCTTCGCGAAGATATGGCTCCGGAGCCCGTGATCCCTTATGCTATTCAGAAACGGGTCGGGGAGCAGTACTGCGATATGTGCGCGCGATTCTATGGTCTGGAGACGGTGTCTCTGCGTTATTTCAACGTCTACGGCCCGCGTCAGACCACAGAGAAGGACGGTCCATATGCGACTGTGATCGGCATTTTTCTTGAACAGCGGCAGCGTAATCGGCCGATGACAATTGTTCCGGATGGCACACAGAGGCGAGATTTTACCCATGTCTACGACGTGGCCCGGGCCAATCTCCTCGCTATGCATTCCGACAAAGTAGGAAAGGGCGAAATCATCAATGTCGGCTCCGGAGGCAATAACAGCGTCTCGGAGGTTGCCAACCTCATAGGCGGTCCGACTGTTTTTATGGCGCCTCGCCTCGGCGAAGTTCAGGAGACGCTTGCCGACCGGCGCAAAGCCAAGGAACTGCTCGGCTGGGAACCGACCGTTTCTTTTGAAGATGGTATTTCCGAGCTCAAAAAACTACACGGACTCGTATGAGAAAGTCATCTCCGATTGGAGTAGGCGCGCCGGCTCCTGATTTTACCCTGAGTGATCAGCGCGGCCGGAAGCATACACTCTCCGATTACCGCGGGCGGTGGGTGGTTTTATATTTTTATCCCAAAGACAACACCTCCGGCTGCACCAAAGAGGCCTGCGCGATCCGCGACGATTTTCCGCGATTTGAGAAACTGCGGGCGGAGGTTCTCGGAGTGAGCGCGGATTCGGTTGAAAGCCACAAAAAATTTTCCGAAAAGTATGCCCTCCCGTTTCGCCTACTTTCCGATGAGAAGAAAGACGTTATCAAAAAATACGGCGTGTGGCAGAAGAAAAAGATGATGGGCAAGGAATATATGGGCATTGTCCGCTCCTCTTTTTTGATCAATCCTCAAGGCAGAATCGCCAAGGTTTACGAGAATGTAGATCCCACGGTGCATTCCGCCCAACTTCTGTACGATCTTGGCGGGCTTATTGGGTACTGACGCGCACATTTTAAGATTTACGCCGATTATGTCTAAAACGTTCCTTCTTGTACTGCTGGGTCTTATTATCGCGGGAAGTGTTGCAACTATAGCTGGTTTACCGCAGCGCATTTTGATCGGAGAGAAGTCGGGCCTTGAGCGCGTCTGGATCAAGCCCTGGATTGAAATCCTGCGGCCGCGGGCGGAGGAACTGGATCGGGAGAGGGGTAAAGTTCGGGAACTTCGCACCGGCGACGAAATAGCGGCTGGGCGCGAAGTTCTGGTGGATGCCAAGGGTCGGTCCAGTATCTACTTCCCGGACGGTTCGGTCCT
>CAYIGN010000001.1:0-11145 GCA_964363055.1 uncultured Candidatus Saccharibacteria bacterium | reverse complement strand
GGATCGGGATACACAGTGGTTGTAGATCCCGGGGGCCGGTCGAATCTCTACTTCCCGGACGGCTCGGTTCTGCGGCTGGATTCGAATACCGAGATTCAGGTTGAGGATGCCAAGTTCAATCGAGCAACTGAGCAATCGGTAACCCGAATTACGCTCTCCTCCGGAAGAATTTGGTCCAGGGTTTTATCTTTAGTCACCCCTGATTCGGTCTGGGAGGTGAGGACTTCCAATGCGGTAGCGACCGTGCGCGGCACCGCCTTTGGGATCGCCTTCCGGGATGGCAAGACCAGCGTCGTTGGCGCGCAGGGCTCGGTCAAGGTCGCGGCGGTTGATGCGGCAACCGGCGAAGTATTTGAGGCGGCAGCGGTAGTGATTCAGCCCAGCGCTTTTGTAGAGATTGGGGCTGAAGAGATTGCGGCGATCAAGGAAAAGAAAGCAGTGTTGGTAGCCAAAGCCGCGCCCTCCGAGATTTTAACCGCTGAGTGGGTCCGGGAGGCGAAGTATGAGGATGAGCAGTACGATAAGCAGTTGAAGGAGTTAGAGAGCAAAGGGCTTGAAGGACGAACCTTGCGCGAGGAATTCCGCAAGAAAATCCAGCAAGATTTGGAGGACAAACGGAAAGAGGGTGGTTATGGAGGCAACGGCTTTTTGAGTCCCGTTAGGCCGGCTGAAGAGTCAGATGCATTGAAGGGCAAGAAGATTGAGCAGGGTCCGGAGCAATTGCGGGAGCGAATGTTGGAAGAAATAAAAGAATCACCGGAGAAAGAAGAGTCGTCCCTGCGTCCGGCGACCCGGCTCCTGGAGAAACCCATTCCCCCCGTAAAACCAGTGAGTTTGACTCTTAAGGCGGCAATTGCCTTGGAAAAAGTCGTCGAGGGAAGCAGAATTCCTTTGACCGCAATCTCTACCTTCAGCGATGGAACCAGCCGCGACGTCACCGCCGAGGCAGAGTGGAGTGTACACGGGGACATCGGCAGAATGGAGAAGCCGGGGGTGTTTTTCGCTTCACTCGGGCCGACCGTGTCCGAACTGGGAATTGCGCCGGGAGCGATTAGTGCGCTTTGGCGAGACCCGCGTAGTGGAGAAACAATTTTGGATAAAACCCCGATATTCAATGTGGAAGGGCGAGCGGAGCCGATGATTGACACTCGCGGGTGATGAAGCGAGCATCCTACATTCTTTTTGGAATCGCGGCGGCGGCGGGCACCGTAATCCTTGTTTCTTTTTCATTTGGATTGTTTTCAGGCCCCGAACTTCTTTTGGAGGATCTACTGGTCTTTTCCAAGCCGGTGTCGGAGGAGCTGGTGATTCTGGCGATTGATGATGAGTCGCTCCAGCGCCTGGGTCAGTGGCCGTGGCCGCGGGCGCTCTTCGGTCGAGCGCTGCGGGCGTTGGATCAGTACCCTCCGGCCGCGGTCGGGATTGATGTTATATTTGCCGAGACCTCGCGGCTTGGAGCTGCGGATGAGCGCGCACTTACGGCGGCTCTGGAGAATCTCTCTTACCCGGTCGTGCTGCCGGCTGAGGCCGTGCCGTTGATTCTGGAATCGTCCGAGGGGCCGCAGGCCGGCCGCTGGGTAGTGCCCCGGGCCGAACTTACCGACTCCGGAACGATCTGGTTGGGGCATGTGAATCTCATTCTGGATTATGACGGCGTAGTGCGGCGTTTCCCCACTGCCATAGCGTTTCCATCCCTCAGAGGACGGCCGGTGCGCTCATTCGCTCAAGAGATTCTTGATCGAGCGGGCCGCATGATTACACCTGCTTTGCCGGATGGGGCAGTTGAACGGATTGTCTACTCCGCCCCCGCCGGCTTCATCCGCAGGGTTCCTTTCTGGCGGCTGTTGGAAGAAGGGGAAAAGATCCAATCCACCTTTAAGGATAAAATCGTTCTTGTCGGCGCTGTGGCTGCCGACCTGCATGATACCAAAATTACTCCCTTCTCGCGGGGGAGTGAGATGTCGGGCGTGGAAATTCAGGCCAACATCGTCAATATGCTTCTGTCCGGCGAGCGCATCCGCGATCTTGGTGCAGGAATGATGTCTCTCTGGATATTCGCCGCAGCACTCCTGCCGGCGTTGTTTTTTGTACGTTGGCCCGGCTCTCTACGCCCCTTGGGCGTAAACATTGGACTTGGCACATGCTACACAGTGGCGGCCGTCATCCTCTTTGAGCAAGGAGTGGCGGCCGATATCATCCACCTCAACGCCGCCTGGATGCTCTCCACCGCCTCTCTTTTCGGCTGGCGCTATTTCACGGGTGAGCGGGAACGAAAGGAGATGAGAAGTATATTCGGCAAATACGTTTCCAAAAACGTTTTGGAAGACATCCTACGCGATCCGAGCAAAGTAGTCCTTGGAGGCCAGGAGAAAGAGATAACCGTTCTTTTCTCCGATATCCGCGGGTTTACCACTCTCTCCGAGAGGACCGCTCCCACGGACTTGGTCCGGATTCTCAATCTCTACTTCTCGTATATGAGCGCTCAAGTCATTGCCCATGACGGGGTGCTGGATAAATACATTGGCGATGCGATAATGGCTTTCTGGGGCGCGCCGCTGGACGACCCGGATCATGCGACTCATGCTTTTGAAGCCGGTCTGGGGATGCTGGAAGAATTGAAAAGATTGAACGCGGATTTGCGTTTCCTCGCCGAGCCGGAGATCAATATCGGTATCGGCATCTACACCGGGCCGGCGGTGGTCGGCAACATCGGTTCAGACATCCGTCATGACTACACGGTTATCGGTGATACGGTCAATGTCGCCTCGCGTCTGGAAGGACTCAATAAAGAGTTTGGCACCAATATCATCATCGGCCAGAGCACCAGAGAGCGGATCAAGGGTAATTATACATTCCGTTCTTTGGGAGAGACATCGGTTAAAGGCAGAAAAGAGGCCCTGCGGATATACGCCGCCGACGCTAATATAGGACAGCTCCGATCAATTGCGGATAGCCGCGGATGAAAGAGGGCGCATCCAGTAGCCGTTTCCCTTCTATGCCGAGCGATTTGATGATGATGCTTCCGCGGCCGCTCATAACGCAGAGCGGCCGCGCTGCGTCTTGCCATACCAAACCCGGAACGCCGCGGGCGCGCGCATCGTCAGTCCAGTCCGCTTCAGTAATTCGTATCCGCAGCGATTTTTCATTCTGCGGCCAGGTTGTCCAAGTGCCGGGCCACGGGCTGAAAGCCCTTACCATCCGCTCGATTTCTTCAGCCGGTTTTGACCAGTCGATCCGGCCATCGGCTTTGGTGAGAAGCTTTGAGTAAGTCGCCTTGGACTCATCCTGCGGCGCTGGCGTAATTTCTCCGTTAATCCATTTTGGGAGCGTCTCGATTAGGAGTTCGGCGCCAAGTCCTGCCAGCCGATCATGCAGTTCTTCATACGTCGGTTTGTAATTTGTAATTTGTAGTTTGGATATTCCCACTTCTCGCTGTGCGAGAAGTGGGCCGTGATCCATTCGCTCATCCATTTTGATGATCGTTACTCCTGTTTGGGCATCGCCGTTTAGAATCGTAAACTGGATTGGCGAGGGTCCTCGCCAGCGGGGCAGGAGCGCGGGATGGATATTCAGTGCTCCGAATCTTGGCATATCCAGAATCTCTCTTGGTATCAATTTTCCGTAGGCCGCGACGATGAAAAGATCCGCATCGTAAAGTTTAAATTTGCGATTCTCAATTTTCAAAGATGATGGTTGCAATACCGTAAGTCCGTGTTGCATGGCGATCTTCTTGACCGGCGGAAGGGTAAGTGCCCGATTCCTGCCGGCGGGCTTGTCCGGGTTGGTAACCACTGAGGCGATATCGTAGCCCCGTGTAATCAGGGCCTGGAGAGTGGGGATCGCAAATCCAGATGTGCCCCAGAAGATTATGTTGACTTTAGTATAAAAAGGTAGCATACTTTGTTACAAGTGTATTACAAGGACATTGAAAACGAGAAGGGGGGTGACCCATGTGGATATATTACTTGTTGGATGAAATTGGGGTGTTGTGGATAGTGTTTAACCTCCCGACAGGGGAGGAAGTGCGCATAAAAGCGGATGTTTTTGAGAAGGAGATTTCTCCTGCTCTTAAGCAGCATCCGAAACCGCACGAGAGTGGGAGGTTCTTAATCTTCCATACCGCTAAGTACGAGTGGAGGTTGAAGAAAAGGGCGACTGAACCAGCCGGCCCTTTACTGAAGGGTTACCGCGAGAAGCTTGATGATTTGTGGATTTTCTCGCATAATGAGAGAATGAAATTAACTCCGGAGGGGCTCAATCGCGAGCTCCTGCGCCGCGGATGAAGTCGCGGCCGGAACGTGATATCACTCTCTCTCATTTCCTTACTGATCAGGCGCCCGCTCCCTATAAGGATGTGGGCGCGTTTTGTTCCGTTGCCGGGAATAATCCTTTAACTTTATCTATAAAAAGCGTCCCCTCCAGATGATCCAATTCGTGCTGCAGGACACGCGCGAAAAAGCGCGAAGCCCCGCGGGTGAATTTTTTGCCGGCCTCGTCATACGCTTCAACCGTAATCTTCTGATACCGTTTGGTCAGCCCGAATTTCCCCGGCACCGAGAGGCAGCCCTCTGGGCCGTCCGACTTGCGGCGGGAGAAATTTTTGACAACCGGGTTAATAAATACATAATATCTCCATTCCCGTTTTTGATACGGCTTCTCATTTTTCTCGGCCGGGTTTTCTTTCGGTTGCCGCTCCCAACCCTGTTTTTCGGCGCGATCAATTTCCTCGGCTTCCTCGGATACAATAAAAATCCGCAGCGACTTTCCGATCTGGGGTGCCGCCAGGCCCACGCCATCCGGAGTGGATGCGAGCGCCGCTTTCATCGCCGCGATCAGCCCCTGGATTTTGGGTGCGGAAATATCGCGGATTAGAACGGCGGCCGCTTTTTTGCGGAGGACATTATCCGGCTCTTTTACGATCGGATGGGGTTTTATTTCGGGCATTGATTTTTCTTCTCTTACGTTTGGACCTCTGCTTTCGGCGTTTGAATTTCACCCCCGGTCTTTTGGTAAGACCACGCAAAGCGGCGAAAAAATATTTCCCGCGGGCCTCCGCGGGCAGACCTTCTTTTTCAAGGACTCGCCGCGCCAGAGCCCGCAGGTCCGTTTCGTAATACAGTTTAGCGATACCAAGGTAGGCGGCAAATCTCTTCGGCTCCCGCATCAGGCCCGAAAGGTCGTCGGCCAGCACGTGCTCGCGGGAGTGAAGTTTCTTGTCGGGCGTGAGGCGCATTGCCCCAATCGTAACATAACTCCCTGCCTCTTCCAACCCCAAAGTTCTAAGTAAACTGCAGCCCTCTGTTTCCTCGGTTCGTACACTTATCCGCGACCGCTGATAAGTGTGAAAAATAGCATATACCAGCGGTCGCGGATAAGTGCTGATTTTTCATCTCCCTTCGCGGCGGAGAATTATAAAAAGCGTCCGGAGCGTGATTAAGAAATCCAGCAGGAGCGAGCGGTTCTTCACGTAATATAAATCGTACTGCATTTTTTCCGGCGAGTCCTCGACCGAGGCGTCGTTTTCCATGTGGATCTGCGCCCAGCCAGTGATGCCGGGCGGCACCAAAAGGCGCATCTCGTAAAAAGGGATTCTTTGCTTAAGTTGGGCGATAAATTTCGGGCGCTCCGGCCTTGGCCCGACAAACGACATCTCGCCTTTCAGAATATTGATGATCTGCGGGATTTCGTCGATGTAGGAACGGCGCAGCCACGCCCCCACCCGAGTGATGCGCGGGTCCTCGCCGTCATTTTTGAGACCGCTCATAGATTGGGCACCTTCTATCATGGAGCGGTATTTTATCAATATAAATTCGTGTCCGAGTCGGCCTACCCGCTTTTGTCTGAAAAATATCGGCCCTGGAGAATCCAAGCGGATGGCGGCTGCGACTAATGGAAAGGTGAGTATACCAATAATCCCGAAGATTAAAGAAAGGAAAGTGTCAATCAGGCGCTTGGTAAATTCATAAGAGCGATTTTTGATGCCGATTAGATTCTCCAGAAACCAGGCCTCTTCAATGAGCGAGAGGGGTATTTTGCCGGTCAGCATCTCATGGAAAGCCGGAAAGTCAATCATGGAAATTCCCTGCGGGATTGCGGCAAACAGCGCCTTGACCACGGTTTTATTCTCTTTCATCTCCGGCGAGATTACCGCGAGTTCCGTTTTGGTATCGCGGACAATATGGGGAAAATGCCGCTCCTTGAGAGAGAAATGAGTAAGGGCCGGGAGGGAAGAGGGCATTGATTCGCCGTTGGAGACGAGAGCCACGGGTCTATACCCCAGCTGCCGATGTGCCAGCAGCCAATCAATGAGTGCCACGGTCTCGGCGGTGATGCCAAGAAACGCGACTCGGGTAGCCGGCGCGCGGGGCAGAATAAGATTGAGCAGGTACCGCCATCCGAATATAAATGTGGTCGCCAAAAGAGCAATAATGAAAAGATTGCGGCGCGGCTCAATCTCAAATGGGAAGAGATAGAATATGATTATGGCGAGTGCAGTGTTTAACGCCATGACCCGCAAGAGGCGCAGAAGAAAAATGCGGCCGTTTTTCATCAGGCGCAATTCATACATGCCGAATGCGCCAAGGAGTGCGAGCCACAGGAGAAAGACGATGGAAAAGGGGACGAGGTGGGCCTCAAACAGGAATTCTCTGCCTTGACCGTGATAGCGTATTCTGAGCACTGCCCACAGAACCGTATAGAGGAGCACTAGATCCCCCAAGAGGACGAGGAGTATCTTTTTACTTATGCGTCTTGAGATCATAGATTGCGATGGTATTTTCGATCATAGCACAGAAGGGAAATTTTGTCTTGATTTTCTGACGCGCCCGTGCGCCGATTTCCCGCCTCAGAGGCGAGGAGCAGAGTGCCTCAAGCGCCGCGGTGAGCTGAGCTGGATCTTTGGGTGGAACAATCAGACCGTCCTCTCGGTCGGTGATAAGATCCGGAATGCCGCCGACTCGCGCGGCAACCACGGGAAGTCCGGCAGCCATTGCTTGCATCAGCGCATACGGCAGACCTTCTTTTATGGAAGGAAGCGCAAAAGTATCAAAACCTTTGAGATAGCGGCTGGCGTCAGGGATGAATCCGATGAGGCAGACCTTATTATGTAGAGCGTGGGCATCGATTTGTTTTTCCAGTTCGGCGCGATTTTCTCCTTCGCCGATTATGATAGTTTGCAGATTGCAGGTTGCAGATTGCAGATTGCGGACGGACTCGATTAAATAGGAAACGCCTTTATTTTTGGTGAGTTCGGCAATCGTACCGATGAGAATAGTATCGTGTGGAATCGGCCGGCCGAGTTTTTGGGCAAAGAGCGCGCGGGCTTCCCGGCGCGGCAAGAAAGAGATTGGAGTAAGACCATGAGCGATGAGAGCGAGTTTGCGCTTGGGGATGAATCGCTCGGCCGCGGCATAATCCGCGCGGTTGATGAGAATAACCCGATCGCAGAGTAAACACGTCAGCCAGCTTGCAATAAAAATCAGCGTGCATTGCACCAATGACCGATCCTCGTGGAAGCCCCAGCCGTGGACGGTGAAGACGACTTTAGGGTTTAGGGTATAGGGTTTAGGGTATAGGGTTTTGTAGATGAAAGCAGCGGCTGCGCCGAGAGCCGCGGCCTTTGAGCTATTCAGGTGTATGACGCTAGGCCGCTCACGGATAAAAATCCGCACCAAATGCCATGCGGCGGTTATCTCACGCCACATACTTACATCGCGCTGCAGTCCCGGGATGGAGATCGTGCGAATTCCGGCATCACGCAGTTTTTCAAAAAGGAGGCCATTGCCCCCTCCTGCAACCAGCGGCTCGAATCTCTCTCTGGGAAGATTGGTTACAAGATCATACACGTACTGCTGCGCTCCTCCCCAGTTAGATTTTGTAACTACATAGATTACCTTCTTTCGATGATCCATACTGAATCGTATAACGCCCGAGGATTATTGGGCGTTTTATACCTTGTGGTACCTTGGAGCTATACTGTTTGAGGCCGCTGGGGTATGAAGGCGATCAGGCCCCGCTTTTTATTTTGTGCTGACTGTTAGCTGACTGTTATAGGTTGAATACGTATGCAACTTCCACCTACGATCAGAGAGATTAAGCGTTGGCTTGTTGTGCATAAATCCGCTTGACTTTTAGATGGCTTTCTGCTACGAATAGTTTAGTGAGTGTTTCCCGACGCAATGTCGGGACTCCAATTTGTCCGGCATAGAATCCCGTTCAGTCGGGATTTTATGCTGTTTTTGGCATCAGATCTGAAATCAAATCGTACACTTAACCGCGATCGCGGTTAAGTGTACGATTTGTCGGATTGATTATTGCTCTATATCATTGATGCATCTTATGGGAGGCGCAAAGTTACTCTACGGTGCGACGGATTTGGGCGCGTCGCAGTTTTCAAGCGACATCTTGTGGCGGACCGGGTTCCGGGTACCGGATCCGGTGTTCTTGGTTGAGATCAACAAAGTCAGGACGCTCTTCGTTTCTGCGCTGGAATTCGGACGCGCGCGGCATGAAGCGAGTGCGGATTATGTAGTATCCAATCATCATGGGATTCAGGATGTCCTCCGATTTCTCAAAAAGAATGGGGTAGGCGAAGTTGTCTTACCGCGCGATTTCCCCTATGGTCTTGCGAAGACCATAGGGGAGGAGTTGAGGATAGTCGTGAAAGATCCGCCGTTTTATCCTGAGCGTTTACGTAAAACACGCTGGGAAATTGGAGAGATTCGCGCGGCGCAGGAAGCGGCCTGCGCCGCGCTCAAAAAGGCGATGGAGTTTCTGCAGAGCAGCCGAATCCGCGGCAGGCATATCTATGATGGGAAACGCGCTGTTACCTCCCAAGCATTGAGAAGGATTATTGATGATCTGCTTTATGCCGACGGGTATCTTGGTATCAATACCATCGTTTCATCCGGCCGCCAAAGCGCTGATCCGCATGCAGTCGGTTCGGGCCTGCTCATCGCCCGCTCGCCGATAGTAATTGATATCTTTCCGGTCTCGCTCCGGACTCATTATTACGGCGACATGACACGGACTGTTTTCAAGAGTGAGCCATCAAAAGAATACGGGCGAATGTACGAGGCCGTGCGTCACGCTCAGGAACGGGCGATTGCGAGAATCAAGGCCGGCGTGGATGCTTCGCGACTCTACCGCGATACGCTGAAATTTTTTGAATCACACGGCTATCCCACACGGCTGAGCGCCGGCTCACCCGAAGGGTTTACCCCTACACCGATCGCGCGAAAAAGGAGTCGGGCGCGAAGCCGAGCGCGCGATTCAGTGCGGGGGTTTATTCATGGTTTGGGCCATGGCGTCGGCATAGACATCCATGAGCCGCCGTCGCTGGGCGCAAAAAGCTGCAAGCTGGAAGCCGGAAATGTAGTAACCGTGGAGCCGGGGCTTTACTATGGCTATACCCGGTGCACCGGGCGCGGCATGGTGCCGGCTGGAGGTATC
Organism: uncultured Candidatus Saccharibacteria bacterium; assembly: GCA_964363055.1. Taxonomy (GTDB): domain Bacteria; phylum Patescibacteriota; class Minisyncoccia; order Sungbacterales; family HO2-52-23; genus CAYIGN01. The sequence continues at coordinate 1,695 of CAYIGN010000001.1, read as the reverse complement.
AGGATTGAAGATACGGTAGTAGTGCAAAAAATGTCTTGCCAAAATCTCATCAATTTTCCAAAAGACCTGGCGTCCGTTATACTTTGAGTCACACTTCGTTCGGTTGATGATCGCCAGCGGCTTTTGCATGCGCGCGGCCTATTGTAGTTTGTTGCAGAGAAGCGGTTGGTATGATAGGGTGGCGGCGTGATGGCGTTATTGGGCGGGAAAAAGACATTGCGGACACGGACGGCGCGGCTCTTGGCAGCCGGTTTTTTGTTGGTGGGGATTCTGCTGGGCGTTTTTGACGCCCCGCAGATTCTGGCGCGGGTTACGGGATATGAGTTACGGGTTATGGATTTGATTGCGAGCGGCTTTCCCTTTCGTCTGGGTCTGGATATTCAGGGCGGGACACACCTAATTTATGGCGCCGATACTTCGGCTATTGCCGGGGCTGAACGCACGGATGCGATGGCAGCCCTTCGTGATGTGATTGAGCGGAGAGTCAATCTTTTCGGCGTCTCCGAGCCGCTGGTGCAGGTGGAGCGCTCCGGCGAGGAATGGCGGCTGGCGGTGGAGCTGGCTGGAGTGCGCGACATCGGAGAGGCGATCCGTCTGATTGGCGAGACCCCATACCTCGAGTTTCGCGAAGAAGGCCCGAGAACCGAAGGGCAGGAAGAGACAATTCAATTTGTCCCTACCCCCCTCACCGGCCGTTTCATCAAGCGCGCTGCGCTTGACTTTGATCCGACCACTTCTCAGCCGCAGGTGTCGCTTGAACTGACGGATGAGGGCGCGGAAATTTTTACCGGACTCACCCAAAAGAATGTTGGCAAGCAGCTTGCGATTTATCTGGATGGGGCCCCAATCTCGGCGCCGGTGGTGAGTGAAGTAATCAGCACGGGCAAGGCCCAGATCTCGGGCAATTTTACGCCGGAGCAAGCCAAGGAGCTGGCCGGCCGGTTGAACGCCGGCGCCTTGCCAGTCCCGATCACCTTGATTGTCCAGCAGTCAGTGGGGGCGTCCCTTGGCCGTGAGTCCCTCGAGCGGACTCTATCTGCCGGAACATTCGGGTTTCTAGCGGTTGCTGGTTTTATGATTATGTGGTATCGGCTGCCAGGAGTCCTCTCGGTTGCCGCACTGTTCCTTTATGCCGCGGCGGTACTGGCAATTTTTAAATTGATTCCAGTGACGCTGACCGCAGCAGGAATGGCGGGATTTATTCTTTCAATCGGCATGGCAGTGGATGCGAATATTTTGATCTTTGAGCGGATGAAAGAAGAGTTGAAAGCAGGCAAGACGCTTGAGGAGGCCGTCCATGAGGGATTTGGCCGGGCTTGGACCTCAATCCGCGATTCCAATGTTTCGAGTTTGATCACCTCGGCAATACTTTACTGGCTGGGGACGAGCGTGGTACAGGGCTTTGCCCTGACGTTGGGGATCGGGATATTGGTTTCGATGCTCTCGGCAATCAGTATTACCCGGACTCTTCTGGTTGGGGTGATGACTCCGCGGCTCGGAAAAGTACGGGTACTGTTTTTGAGCGGCCTGGCAAGATAGATCTTTGCAATGACCGATAACCAATTCCGAATTCAGAAAAAATCTCCAAAAACCATCCGATACCTCTTGGGCATTCAAGGCATTGGACATTTTTTCGGGATTCTGATTTGAGAATTACGGTTTATGGGTATCATCCGCCACAAATATATTTTTCTT